>JAIPGJ010000007.1 GCA_021736185.1 Fidelibacterota bacterium
GTGCCAGTCTCCTCCGAAACGACAAGAATATGTGCATCGGTTTCCTCGGATAAACCCAATGCTGCGAGATGTCTTGTTCCCAGCTTCATTCTGGCTCCAGAAGGCTCTTCGGAAAGAGGTAGAATGCACTTGGCTGCATCAATAACTTCGTGGCTGATAATGACTGCACCATCATGAAGAGGTGATGTGGGATTAAAAATCGACACCAGCAAATCAGCAGATACTCTGGCATTAATTGAAGCTGATTTTTCCTTGATATGCTTGAGCCCGACCTCGCCTTCCATGACGATTAACATACCCCACTTGCGCTCCTGGCAAGTCAATATCGCGTCAGTAATTTGGTCAACCATGGCGAGATTTTTAACTCTGAAGAGATAGCGGATAAAAGGATTTTGCCCGAGATAAATAAGAATTCGCCTGAGCTCCGGCTGGAACAAGATAACGACTGCAATGACCCAAACTGTCGACAGGTTGGACAAGAGCCACGACATTCCATGCAATTCCGCCCAACGAACGATCACCGAGAGCAATATCAGTATGAGGATACCCGATAATAACTGCGCTGCTCTGGTACCTTTGAAAATCTTGTACAAAGAATACAGGACGAAAGCCACAGATAGAATATCCACAACATCATAGACTCGCACTGAAAGGAAGGCAATTGAGAATAATTCATAACGCCAGAAGTAGATGGTGACTCCAGCCACCAGGATTCCCAGGATGAGGGAAAGTATATTTTTTTTATCAGACATCGTTCAATTTAATCCGAATGTTTTTGAATGGCAGTGAAGATATCAAGAACTTGTCGTGTTTCCGCAACATCGTGAACCCTGAATAATTTAACACCCTGACGGTATGCTGAGACCACGGCTGCCAGAGATCCACCCAGTCGTTTATCCGACGTAGAGTTATCGATCATACCGATAAAAGATTTGCGAGATGCTCCAAGGAGTAAGGGTCGGGCCAGGACCTGCAGTTTTTTCAGGTTCCCCAGCAAGGTAAGATTGTCCTCCAGCGTTTTGCCAAAGCCGATACCTGGATCCAGCACGATGCGCACCATGTCAATACCGGCGAGACTCGCCTGTTTCAATCGTTCTTTGAAAAATCGGGTGACATCTTCCAGCACATTGATATAACTGGGAGCATTTTGCATGGTTGCTGGATTTCCCTGCATGTGCATCAGGATATAACCCACTTGACTCCCCTTTACCAAATCAAACATCTCTATACTATTCCGACCTGCTGATACATCGTTGATAATATGGGCTCCAGCTTCAATAGCAGCCTGGGCGACGCTGGCCTTCTGGGTGTCGATTGAAATGAGCGTATCAGTTTGGGAAGCAAGTTGTTCGATGATTGGGAGGATACGGGAGATCTCTTCATCAGCGCTTACCGCCTGTGAACCCGGTCGTGTTGATTCACCCCCTACATCAATGATTGCGGCCCCTTCGGCTATCATCTCCCGAGCCCTGGCAAGGGCTTTCAAAGGATCATAGAATTGGCCACCATCATGAAACGAATCAGGAGTTACATTTAGAATGCCCATGATAAGCGGCTTATCTAATTGTAACTCCTGACCCTTTATTAACCATTTCTGACCTAAGTCTTGTGACATGCTTTCCTTGGTCAAAATGAAATTATAGCTATTTACTCTTTGGGTTCTGGTGAAGTTGGTTCCGCCGAACTATCGCTAGCGGGTGCCTGCTTTGGTTTGGCAGGTCTTCTTCTCACAGGTGCCTTTTTCTTGACCGCGGCAGGTTTTTCAGGCTCAGACTCAACTTTTTCAGAAGCTTCAGGTGCACCTGGCAAATTTGCGGGAACCACAGGTTTAACAGGTTCAGCTGCTTTGGCTTCATTAGGCTCCGCACCCTTGTTAGCAGGTTGCCCTGGATGGTCAGTACGATGCCTGGGGTGTTGAGACCGATCTCTATTACGCCGAGGTTTCTCATCACTTGGAATAGCCATGGGATCTTCATATATAATGCCCAATATGGAATCCAGCTGTCGCCCATCAATGCTTTCTTTATCCAGCAATAATGTGCTGATTTTTTCCAATTTATCCTGGTTCTTGGTGATGATATCTTTAGCTTTTTTATAGGCATTATCGATGAGTTTGCGAACTTCCGCATCGATCTTTTTGGCCATATCTTCGCTAAAGTCACGGTGCATTCCCAGATCACGACCGATAAATATTTCCTCTTTTTTCTGACCATAGTTCATGGGACCCATTTTGTCACTCATGCCCCATTCCGTCACCATTTTTCTTGCCAGTGAGGACGCACGTTCAATATCGTTTCCAGCACCCGTTGTCATTTGATTCAATACCACTTCTTCAGCAACACGGCCACCCATGAGAATCGCCAGCATACCTTCCAGGAAGTCTCTTGAATAGTTGTAGCGATCATCCACAGGCAATTGAGCGGTGAGACCCAGCGCACGGCCACGTGGAATGATGGTTACTTTATGAACTGGATCCGTACCGGCTGTCATCCGGGCAACCAGGGCATGTCCTGCTTCATGGACAGCTGTTGTTTTCTTTTCCTTTTCATTAATAACCATACTACGTCGTTCAGTACCCATCATCACTTTATCTTTGGCTTGTTCGATGTCAACCATTTCAACACGCTGTTTCCTGTGTTTGGATGCCAGGAGAGCGGCTTCATTGATGAGATTCGCCAGATCAGCTCCAGACATACCCGGGGTACCCTTGGCGATGATATCCAGACGAACATTTTTGGCTAAGGGGATATTTTTAGAGTGGACCTTGAGGATGGCTTCACGCCCTCGAACATCAGGATTATCAACAGTAATCTGTCTATCAAATCGTCCTGGTCTCAATAAAGCCGAATCCAGAACATCAGGTCTATTGGTCGCAGCCAGGAGAATGATATTGTCGCTGGTTTCAAATCCATCCATTTCAACCAAAAGCGCATTCAAGGTTTGTTCTCGTTCATCGTGACCACCACCTAAACCAGCACCTCGCTGGCGACCGACGGCGTCCAATTCATCGATAAAAATGATACATGGAGAATTCTTCTTGCTCTGTTCGAATAGATCTCGAACACGGCTGGCACCTACTCCCACAAACATTTCCACGAAATCCGCACCGCTAAGACTATAGAATGGAACCCCTGCCTCGCCTGCTACTGCTCTCGCCAGTAATGTTTTGCCAGTTCCTGGAGGACCTACCAGCAGAGCGCCTTTGGGAATCCTACCTCCTAATTTCTGGAAACGCTCGGGATGTTTGAGATATTGGACAATTTCTCTAAGCTCATCCTTGGCTTCTTCACAACCGGCTACATCTCTGAAAGTGGTCTGGGGTTTCTCTTGATCAATGATTTTTGCCCGACTTTTTCCAAAAGAGAATATGCCTTCGGCTCCGCCAGCGCCTCCCTGCATTCTACGCATGAGGAAAAACCAGACGAAGATGATGAAGAACCAGGGTAAAATCTGGAACAGATAATCCACCCAGTCTCGAGTCTCATCCTCAAACTCATATACAATGCCCATTTGATCCCACTCAGCGGTGACTTCACTATCAATGGTAGGAGGTAAAACCGCCCAGAATTTTGTGTAATCTTTACTAACACCATTTAAGACAGTGGTTTCTGAAGACTTCAGCGTTCCGTGGAATTGATTTTTCTTTATGACAGCTGATTCAATCTTACCATCCTGCAGCAGGGTTCGATATTCAGTAAAACCGACTTTCTGAACATGTTCTGTATCCGTTTTTAATACTTGAGCAAAGAAAAAGACGGACATGAGGATGACAACCCAAAGGAGTGTTGTCTTTAAACCCTTTTGCCAGTTTTCATTGCCCTCAGGTGGACGAGTAATTTTGATATTCGTAGATTTTTTTACTGGTTTTGATTCAGGGGTCCGGGAAGTTTTCTGGCCTGAATCTCTATTGGGTCTGTTGTCCCTATTTGGCCGGTTATCTCTGTTCGGCCGCTTATCTCTGGTATCTCTTTTATCTTTGCTGTCTCGCTTGTCGCTAGAGTCTCGGTTATCCCGATTGTCACGATTGCCTGATTTATTATAGGGTTTTCTTGCCGGTCTACGACGTTGATTTGAAGATCTGTCATTCCGACGGGGAGAATTATCCTGATTTGGAGGTGTATTCTCCTGATTTTTATTTGATTGATTATCTGCGTTCATTGATATCCTTTTACAAATTCATATTTACAGGAAAAGCCCAGATTGAGGGTAGATTCCTGAATTTTTGGTCTAGATCCAATCCATATCCCACGAGAAAGCGGTCTGCAACTTCAAAACCAACATACTCTGCCTCAAAATCCAACTTGAGACATTCTCGTTTAAAGAGCAAAGTGGTGAAAGCGACGGAGCTGGGCTGATTTTCCAAGATTCTATGTTTCAAAAATCGGGCGGTCAAGCCACTATCGATAATATCCTCCACGATAATAACATCACGATCAGTGATGATACAACTAATGTCTTTTAGAAGTCGCACAGTGCCAGAAGATTGTGTGCCAGAGTGATATGAGGAGACTTTTATAAAATCAATCTCACAATCTATTTCCAGTCTTTTGGCCAGATCGGCCAGAAAGAATACCGAGCCATTCAAGACACCAATGAGAATTGGGACTTTGCCAGCATACTCTGTGGAGATCTGTTTAGCCAACTCATCCACTCTCTTTTCAATGACATCTTGCGAATAGATCTCTTCCAAAATCTGTCCAGTGTATTTGCCCATATTTTCCACTACTCGCGTCTTCATTCAAATGTTCCCTCTTGAAATTGAACTCTCATACAGTGCCTTAACTCTTTTTCCTGCGGTATCTTCTCTGAGACCAGCGCCGGGAAGGCAGTTCGTATCCCTGGGACCCATTGAATCTCACCCTCATGCTCAAGCACCGGATAATATTCTTTTAGATAGGTCGCCACGCGAGCAGACTGAAGAACCTGATTGATG
The DNA here is from genome assembly GCA_021736185.1 of Fidelibacterota bacterium. GTDB lineage: Bacteria > Fidelibacterota > UBA8477 > UBA8477 > JABMPR01 > JABMPR01. Next base: position 4,934 of record JAIPGJ010000007.1, read on the forward strand.
GCAATCGATCTGCCAGTGGCATCAATCACCAAACTATCCCCGGGTTCCACAACCCTTAGCCTGTATGCTTCCAGAGGATATACATTCCAGAAATACGAAGGATCTTGAATATGATCTTCAAGATTGGAGCTGCTATACTCGATACTAAAAAATGGAAATTTACCTACATCACTTACCGACAATTGGGTTCTGGACCAGCAATAATCTGATTTTTTATATAAAGATATCCCTGCTCGATGACGACATGCAGTCACCGCAGCTGGAAGGTGAATTTCCTTTCCGATAGCTTCATCTCCGAGCAACGATTTCAAGGCTTTGAAATGGCTGGAGGAGATCCCCTGGGGCCTGGAAGAGATTAGTTGAAAAGCTCTGTCAAAAATCGCCTTTTGGATCGGCGAAAAATAGCCGGGGACCTCACCCATTCCTAATGCTATTTTCGAAGCGGAATACGTGTTAAACTCTTTTATATCAATATCTTCTATACTTGTTTTAATCATGTCACTTAAAGCCTGGGCAGCTTGATTTATGCTCTGAATACATGCTTTCAGCTCGTGATCATTATTTTGGGTCAACCCAGGAATAAAATTTGCCCTGATGTTATTTCTTAAAAAAGATGTATCACTATTTGATTTATCAATTCGAAACTGAAGCTTATGATTTTCAGCATATTCCATGATTTCTAGGCGGGAATATTTCAAGATGGGTCGAATGAAACTATTCGTATACTCACTAATTCCCATTAATCCTGAGATACCACTCCCCTGGTACAGGTTCATGAATATGGTCTCAATCTGATCATCCTCATTTTGACCTGTCGCTACAAAGTGGAGACCCAACTGATCTTTGAGAGCGAGGAACTGAGAACGACGTCTGATGCTGCCTGCTTCTTCGATACTCAGGCCGTTCTGAGAGGCATAATCCCCGATATCCTCAGAAATCACATGCACGGGATAGCCCAGTCTCAAAGCCATGTCTTCGACAAATGCTCTGTCAGCGTCACTATCGATCCCTCTCAGTCGATGATCAAAATGGACCATACTGATCTGGATTTGAGGAAGACTTTTAAGTAAGTGGAGCAGCACGGTTGAATCAACACCACCAGAACAGGCCACCAGTACTTTCAAGCCAGGTCGATACCAGGTTGAAGATTGGCAATATTGGCGGAAATTCGTGTCGTTTAGCATATTAAAAAAAGCGACTCTGGTTAGATAAACAGAGCCGCCGAGTTTTTGTTAGTGATCCATGCAACAATTAGACTTCATCAAAAAACCAATCTGATAGAGATTGAATTTTCTGCTCATAAGAATTGGGATACATAAACCACGTCGCCGCTGAAATGGAGCTCAGAAGTGAATTCCCGTCCTGAGGCGTAAAACAGAATCCAACCAATTCTTTACCGCCATCAATCAGCTGGAGGCTGGGGACCGACACGACCATTTGATTCAATATGCGACCATAATGACCATGATCTCTTCCAAAAGAGAATACCTGCGAGGATAGCTTTTTCTCAGTCACCGCCACCAGAGGATTTTTATCAAAGATATCCAGGACCTGGGTCATGGTCATGGCTTCTTTCATCTTTAAGTTGAAATGAACGATATGCATGTATTGTGTGTTCAATTTCATGGCGGAGGAGAAAATATTCAGATCATAGCCTAAAGTTTTAAAAAGATTCGCAGCATCTTTTGCATGATGTGTGCCATAGCGTTCTGAGGTGTGACTGCCCACTTCAGGAGCCGGGATGAAATCATTGGCCTGGCTTAAATCATTGGCTCGACGAATCATCACAAAACGTCCATCCAACAGATTGCTGGGATCCCCGTTATGCATCCCGATGGTTTTCACCAGCGAAGAAAGATTATGAGTATTACAGGAAACAACCTGCAGAAACCGGTCCTCCCCTTGAATAAGGGCTTCATCATTGATGCCCCGTGCATAAGGTTTACCAAAGCCAGTTTCACTGCCCTGTGCGATAAATCCAGAGGTGTTGTGATCATAATTGTGGTAGTATTTAACCTTGTTTTTGTGACCAACGCCTTTGGGAGTACAATCAATGACGACGGAGGCTCGATCAATTGCCTCTACCGTAGAGAAGGCCGGCGAAAGCCCAATATCCTGGAAACCTTCAAATGCTTCCTGGTCTGTGACCAGTCGTGCTCCACGTTTCATCAGGCGTATAACCTTGGCATGTTCGCTTTTCAGAGGTGTACGCTTGTGAAAGGTAATTTCATCAATACCTAGACTGGACTTATAATCAGATAATAAGCCAATAAGTGGCTCACCGATTGTCCCGGTACCTACAACGTGTACAATTTTCTTAGGCATCCCTATCTTCCCCTATTTTTTTTGGTCGATAAGCTCTTTAAGGAGGGTCATTTCCTGACTCAGATGATCCACTTTTTTGTTCATATACCAGATGAATCCGAATATTCCCAACCAGATAAATCCATAGGCCAGAAATAAATATACAAAGGCATCCATTTATAGAATCTCCATTTCTTTGAACTGCTTATTGAGGGAATCCTCAAGTGTCAGTAATTGATAGCGCTTGCGGATCAAATACACATACAGCAGGGTAAATGTGGCCAGTGAAAACATAAAGGTAAAAAACATGGGAGCAGCTAGACTCCCTTCACTGCTGGCCATGACTGCTTTGGGATGTTGTGTCTCCCACCAGCGAATCGAATAATAAACAATGGGTACGTCAATAAACCCAATGATCCCTACAACGGCCGAGAGATTAGCTCGCTTGCTCCCATCAGGCAGATAGCGGCGCAGCATCAGGAAGGCCACGTAAATGAGCCACAAAATCAAGGATGAGGTGAGACGAACATCCCAGGTCCACCAGATGCCCCAGACAGGCTTGGCCCAGATGGGGCCAGTGATGAGAACCAGAGTGATGAATAATACCCCGATTTCAGCTGAAGCGACGGTAATGAGCTCATATTTGCGATCCCGGGTTGCCAGGTAAGCAATACTTCCAATAAATACCACGAAGAAGGCTAGAAAGCCTAGCCAGGCGCTGGGTACGTGAAAATAGAATATCCTCTGGGCTATTTGCTCTGCAGGATTGGAAGCTTTGATTGGGGGAACCCATTGAAAAATCAAATAGACACTTGCCAAAAATGCCAAGAGTAGAACGATGAGTATTATTTTATCAATTTTAGATCTCATGAATGGCCTTCTTTTTGTTTATGACACTTACCCTCACCCTAATCTTCCAGAACGAAATCGAAGAGCATGTAGGAGAGGGTAAAAAAGATAACATCAAAAGCACCCACCCGTAAAAGAAGGGGGTAAAAAGCTTCGGTTACTTGATTACTTAGAATCATCCCCGTCAAGGTAACTGACCAGATGATGATGGGTGATACCAGCGGCCATAATAAAAGAGACAGGAGAATTTGTTGATTTCTCGTATGCACCGCCACCGCCGAAAGGATGGTTCCCAGACTGGTGAATCCAATCGTCCCGGCCAGCAGTACCGGGACAAGCTTGAACATTCCCAAGGATAACTGTAAGTCGTAAAAGATGATAAATATGGGAAAGATGAGTGCTTCAAACATGAGCATGATAATGGTAACACTTAAAAATTTACCGACGTAGATCTGTCCACCATCCACGGGCATGAGGGCCATGGCGCGTAGATTGCCGTTTTCCTTTTCCAGTGAAAATGATTGATTGAGACCAAACATCCCGGAGAATACGAAGGCTACCCACAACAATCCCGGTGCAATTTCAAGCATGACCAATCGGGATACTTCAAAAGTAAAATTAAAAATGACAAAGATGAGTAAAGAGAAAATCCACATGGCGAGAATACTCTCTTTGGATCTGAACTCCATGCGCAGATCTTTTTTCAAGATCGCTATGGCCGTTTGCATCATGAGTCGTTCTCCCCTGCTTCAGCACTGAAGAACGCTGCCCTGATTTCGTCTGGACTGGAGTTTTTCATCCATCCATCCCTAACAATTTTATGCTTCGAAATCACCAGATATCGATCAGATAGTATGGCAGCTGTGTGGAGGTCATGCGTGGTCAGCAGAATCGTACGGCCCATTTCCTTCTGCTTTTTCAATAAGGTAATGAGCATTCCAATAGCATGTTGATCCAGACCGGTAAAAGGTTCATCCAGGAGCAACAACTTAGGCTCATGCAACAGAGCCCGGGCGATGGTTAATCGCTGAGTCATGCCCCGGCTATAGGTGGCAACCAAATCAAAACGACGATGTTTGAGCTCTACATCCTGAAGTACCGTATCAATGCGATTTTTTGCATCAGGGACATTGTAGATGCGACTGTAATACTCGAGATTTTCAAGAGCTGTCAAGTTCCCATAGAGGAACATTTCATGTGAAATCACAGCCAGCTGGGCCTTATTTACACGATCATTTGGATCGGTACCAAAGAGCTTAACGGAACCATCACTGGGTCTTGAAATGCCGCTAATAACATTTAAAAGGGTCGTTTTACCGGCCCCATTTCGACCGAGAACACTGACAAACTCACCTGATTGAACGGCAAATGTTACACTGCGGAGAGCAATAATGCGCCCAAAATCTTTGGATACGCCTGAAACTTCTAATGCAGGTACATCCAAATTATTTGATCCGATCCAATGTTTTATATACTGAGACAAGACGATAGAGAAGCTTATCCTTTTCGTCTCCATCCGTATCGGATTTGGATAGATTGGCGTATTCCTGCAATAGATCAGATTTCTGCCTTTTTAGCATGGCTATGGATTCCTGTTTAAGATCTTCACTTTGCTGAGTCACGGAAACAAAGAGTGAAATGAGAATTGCCATGATCAGAACTCCTGCTATGGAGAGTTCGACACTGGCGTCCATCCGATTCTCGACCACAATCCTCCCCGTGTTCTGCTGATGTTGCTCATGCTCATCTGGTTGCGACTCAGACATTCCCATCCCGGATACCTGGAACTCCAGCATGGTTCCCGCTTTCACCTTTTCAAGTGCATAGATAGCCAGACCATTTTCGTTATCTGTCCCTTCACGGGAAAGCCCTGGCGCGGTAACATTCAGATCAATGGGCATCACATATACATGGAAATGGTCAATATCATAGCCAACCTTTTCACTGATCGATGTACCACTGGGATCATAGGGTAAATAGTAGGCAGCATCTATTTCAGATACTCCAGGTTTTATAGCATTAGGAAGGACCTGATCATTATCAATATCGATTGGAGCAGTATTTAAGGGCATGCTGCCACTTTTAAAGGTCAATAGCTCCATCTCAGAGATGTTTTCCGGAACATGAATTTTTGCCAGTCCAGGCGACTTGTAATAGGTAACCGGAGGTGCCGACACGTTATCCAGAATGATTCTTTTTTGAATTCGAATTTTATCCTGGAAGCCGTAGATCACAAAAAATGGCACGCTGGCAATCACATCATTGACCGTTTCACTTGATTCGTAAACAGTCAGTGAGGTTTCCCAGGCTGTCACACCAGCAGTCGGCACAAACATGGCAGAATAATTCACGCCACCCAAAGTAGCTCTGACCAGATATTGGCTTTGTCCATTGGACTCTACCCCACTAAAGGTCGTTGCCTTTATCACATTGGTGGCGGAGGCAATTTCTGCCATACCTGCTGCTAAATCAACGAGAGCCACATGATCAGCCGAACCGGGTTCATTTCTGGTACCATTGATAATATTCACTCGCAAATCTCCGGCAAAACTCAGGTTCGCAAGGAAAAGAAGTATCAGCAATTGCTGTGAGAATCGAATTTTCATCTCATCTCCTTTCCACATTTCATGCAAAACTTGGCCTCAGGGAGATTCTCAGCGCCACATTCAATACAATAGACTTGTGTGCTGCCCTTTTTACTCTTTTTGGCTTTCTGCTTCTTACCCAGATTACTGATATCTTTTTGAATGCGTTCCATGAAAGCGCTGGATTTTTGACTTTCCAGCCTTTCAATGACACGACCGGCCTCACTTAAAAATGATTGACGGATCCGCTTGAAATCTTCTTCACTCAAACGCCCCATGGCAAAATCAAACTCGAGATCAGCAATATTTCCATAAACTCGCTGCTTTTTGTCAGCCAGTTCATCTACTTCCATGTACAGGGACACCCAGGTGCTATCCTTTTTAAATAGAGGCAAAACAATCCAGATCAGGAAAGCCATGCCTGTAAGATATGCGAGAAAACTCATTGATCACTTCCCCCCTTGGATTCGCGAAGATTCGGGAGCATCGCAAAAAGAGTTCCCAGAACCATGATTAATGCACCGATCCAGACCATACTCACCAACGGATTTCGATAGACCTGAACAATGACTTTCGTACCATCATTACTCATACCTGAAAGAACAGCATAGATATCTTCACGCAAAGTCGAATAGATATCGACTTCAGTTGATGGCTGGTCAGAGGCGAAATAAAACCGTTTTTCAGGCGAAATGGTTGTGATGAAACGATCATTTCTGTATAATTCCATATCCAGCCGATCAGATGAATAGTTTTCAGTCTCACCATGGACAATCGACAATGCTTTAAAGGTATACGATCCCAGGTCGAAAGAGTCCCCCTCACCTACTTCTGCTCTTGTCTCAGAGTTAAATGCATTGCCAGTGAAACCAACAAACATGATCACTATGGCAGCATGAATCAAATACCCACCATATCTACGGGTATTCTTCCGGGAGAGCATAAACAGAGCTATTAAGAAGTTCTCTCCTGAATTTTTCATGCGGATAAGGGCACCCTTTACAAACTCAACAACAATGGTCCACATGACGAAAAACGCGATGGCAAAAGAGCCCAATGCCCACCCATCACGTACTCCCAGAGCGTAGAGTATGATGACAAATATGAGACTACCCAGGATGGGCCAGCCAAAACTTCGTTTGAGGGTCTCTACTGAAGTGTGTCGCCAGGCGAGCAGTGGTCCTGCTCCAGTCAATAGCAGCAGAGCCAAACCAATAGGAATCATGATATTGTTGAACCAGGGAGGTCCAACGGTAATTTGATCCCCCGTAAACAACTCACTGATCACAGGAAACAAGGTTCCCCACAACACGGCTATGGTCGCCAGAAGAAAGAGTAGGTTATTAAAGAGGAATCCACTTTCTCTTGAAACCAGGGACTCCATCTCCTCATCCGGTTTTAAATCCTTGCGTCTGTAGAGAAGTAAGGTAACACTGAAAATCAATCCCATTGTCAGGAATATCGCGAAAGCAGGTCCAAGACCTGAATTGGCAAAGGCGTGCACTGAACTCACAACGCCACTGCGAGTCAGGAAGGTACCAAATATGGACAATAGATAGGTGGCTATAACCAGAGCCATATTCCAGATTTTCAACATGCCCTTGCGCTCTTGTATCATAACTGAGTGCAAATAGGCGGTGGAGGTTAACCAGGGCAGCAGGGAAGCATTTTCTACTGGATCCCAGGCCCAATAACCACCCCAACCCAATTCCACGTAGGCCCATTTCCCACCAAGGACGATACCTATAGCAAGAAAACCCCAGGTTGTGAGTGCCCAACGTCTGGTCGTGTGTATCCACCCTGCACCCAGCTTGCCTGTGATCAGCGCTGCTATGGCAAAAGCGAAAGGCACAACGGAACCGACGTACCCGATAAACAGGATTGGTGGATGAATAATCATGGCAGGATGCTGGAGCAAGGGATTTAATCCCCGACCATCCTGAACCGCGAATTCTTGAAGGGTGTTTCCCAGGTCCTGGTAAAGTGTCTGGAATGGATTTGCGATAAAGACGCTCAAAATTGAAAAGAAAACCATGGTCGATGCAATGACAAACAGAACGTATGGCATGAGGTCATTGTTTTTGCGACGATTCTGGAAGGCAACGATGGCAATGAATATGGTCACAATCCATGTCCAGAGGAGTAATGATCCGTTATGACCAGCCCATAGCGCCACAATTTTATAAAACATTGGTAATGCTAAATTGGTGTTGCTGGCAACGTATTCTATTGAAAAGTCACTTGTAACCAAAAGATATTCCAGGGATAGAACTGCCAGTGTTGTCACTGCAAAAGCGGCATATGCGCCTCTCCTTGCAGCTTCTAAAAGTCCTCTACGCTTTGTCACACCAGCCGCTAAAGCAGTGAGTGCGGTAAAAACGCTTACCGGGAATAGAAAAAATAAAAGGATGTTTCCTAAATCAGCCATTTAACTATATCCTAACTATGTCTTATTTAAACTTCAGGGGAAGAATAATCAGCTTCATACTTTGAAGCACATTTAGCTTGTATACGTTCTGCATGAAAAATACCATCGTCTTGGAGTTTACCAGAAACGATCACTTCAGCATCCATATCATTGTTGAATGTGTCAGGAATCGGGTCTTTTCCAATGTAATGAATTTTTAATTCAGAATTTCCTTCGGTGATGACAAAATCGAGGTCCAGATTATTTCTGATAATACTCCCCTTTTTTAGATCACCATTCACTTTAAGAGTCATCGTTTGAGCCCTGGAGCCCAACATCTGGACTTCACTCACACTTTTTGAGTAGGACATGGTGGTATCTTCCTGCATACCCTGTACCGCCAGGACGATTACAGCAATAACGATAACCATAGATCCAATTATAAATTTAAGCTTATTATTATTCAAGGGACACAACTCCTAATTTATGATTTGAACATGTTTAGTATTTTATCTTTCCATGACGATGAAGCAGGTTCGAGATGAACCGGGTAGACTTCAACGGGCTCACCCCTGAGAATTTTCCCTGGGTTGATTTTAAGCATCAAGTCTGCGTACTCTTTTCCGTATCTATCTGATAACCAGTTATATCCAGGCTTTGTGTAAAGTGCTCTTGACTCCAAATTATGGCTATCGCTCCCTACCAGATGCACGGCATCTCGCTCAAATAAAAAATTGGCAAGCTTCTCACTATTTGGGCCTAGCGTACCGAGAAATGATCCAATATCTACTTGAGTAGGGCAACCCATATTGATCAATTCTTCCAATTGTTGAGGCTCCCTTTGCCAGGGTTTAATCCGCTCTGGATGGGCAATAATGGGGATGACCCCGGTGCGTGTAATATCGTAGATAATCCGTTCAAGATTATTTGGAACGGAATGAAAGGCAAATTCAAGCAGGAGGTATTTACCACCGATAAGCACATCGAGCTCTTCAAGAATAATGGGCAGCATATCCTGGTAACGAACCTCAGCAGCCACTGACAATTCAAGCGGAAGTTGATGCTTCGCAATAAGTTCAATGACAGTACGTTTACCCGCTTCAATCTTTGCTTTCCACTCTCCAGTCCCCTTGATAATGTCAGCTTCATATAAGTGGGGAGTCAAAACGAGATGTTGAACTCCCTGATTCACCGCCTCCTTTAGCATAGATAGTGCCATCTGGCTATTTTTGGCACCATCATCTACTGCGGGAAGCATATGATTGTGAATATCTATCATCTCTGCACCATGCGTCTCTTAAAACACTGGCGTTTCAGTATAGGTTCCGTAGATAACCTTCATAGCATCCACCATCTCTCCCAGGGTTGCTGACTGGCGCACAGCCTCCAGCAATGGGGGCATCACATTCTCACCAGATTTGCAGGCAGCCGTTAGATTTGCCAGGGCTTCATCTGTTTTGGCCTGATTTCTCGACTGACGTAAAGCCTGGACCTTCCCTACTTGATCTATTTCTACTGATTTATCAATTTTGAGAACGGGAATGTCAATGATCTCATTTTCCCGAACAAATGCATTCACCCCAACAATCAAACGTTTCTTCTCATCGTATTTACGGGCAACATCATAGGCAGCCTTGCCGATCTCACGCTGGAAGTAGCCCATCTCGATGGCTGGAATCACACCACCGAGCTCATCGATGGTATCAAAATATTTCTCAGCCTCAGCTTCCATTTTATCTGTCATTGCTTCAACATAATATGATCCTGCCAGAGGATCTATGGTTGAGCCAACCCCTGTCTCATAGGCGATGACCTGTTGCGTTCTGAGGGCAATCTCCACGCTTTTCTCAGTTGGCAGTGCCAGGACTTCATCCATGGAGTTGGTATGTAGAGATTGGGTCCCTCCCAAAACTCCGGCAAGTGCCTCATAGGCAGTTCTGACGATATTATTTTCTGGTTGCGGGGCTGTCAGGCTATGACCTGCAGTCTGCGTATGGAATCGTAGCATCCAGGAGCGGGGATCTTTGGCACCATATTTTTTCTTCATGCGCTTGGCATAAATTCGCCTGGCAGCTCGAAATTTTCCAATCTCTTCAAAAAAATCAATATGTGAGTTAAAAAAGAAACTGAGTCTTCTGGCAAATTTGTCCACATCCAGGCCTCTCTCAATGGCCGCTTCCACATAAGCAAAACCATCTGCCAGGGTAAATGCTAACTCCTGGGCAGCTGTTGAGCCTGCTTCCCTGATGTGATAACCTGAAATGGAAATCGTGTTATAAGCTGGCATAAAATCAGTACACCACTCAATCATGTCAGTGATGATATGCATGGAAGGTTCTGGTGGAAAAATGAATTCCTTCTGAGCGATGTACTCCTTCAAAATATCATTCTGCAGGGTCCCATGTAATTTTTCAGACGAAATGCCCTGCCTTTCACCAACCACTACATACATAGCCAGAAGAATAATGGCGGGACCATTTATGGTCATGGAGGTCGACACCTGATCAAGTGGAATTCCATCGAATAAAGTCATCATATCATCTATGGAATTGATGGAAACACCACAATGGCCTACTTCTCCCAGTGAAAGTGGGTGATCAGAATCATAGCCCATTAGCGTCGGCATATCAAAAGCGACGCTCAAGCCAGTCTGCCCCTCCTTCAGTAAAAATTTGAATCGCTTATTGGTATCCTCAGGGGTTCCAAAACCGGCAAACTGCCTCATGGTCCATAAGCGACCGCGGTACATATTGGGGTGGACACCCCTGGTGAAAGGATATTCACCGGGGAAGCCAACTTTCTCCATATATGCTTCCAGATTATGCTGCTCTTCATCTGGTAGATATAGCAAATCATTGGGTAATCCAGAAACCGTATCATAATCATACTCGCGTTCCTTGGACTCAGCAACTTTCTGCTTCCAACGTTTCAGGCTGTCCTGATAAGCATGATCTGACATATTTCTATCCACTCCTGATCGTTAGTTCTTCAATTCAAGAATTGAGGCTGCAATATCTTCTGGAGTCAACTCCACCTCTGCCAATAATTTAGCCCGTGCGCCATGGGTCACGAAGCGATCTGGCAAGGTGTGGGCATGTATTCGAGCACATTTTTCCACAGGTTCGGCAAAAGCCTTGATGGTCTGTGCCAGACTCCCCGGATAATTATTCTCTTCAATGACCACGATATGCTTGTTTGACTTTAAAAGCGACAAAAGCAACGCTTCATCAAAGGGTTTGATAAATTTAGCATCGATATGGCTTACTTTCAGGCCTTTTGAATCGAGTATTTTTATCGCTGCGGCTGCAACAGGATTCATGGAACCCACAGCGATGATGGCGATATCCTTGCCAGTTGAAAGCGTTTCCCACTTTCCAATTTCCACAGCCTTACTCTTAATAGTTACTCGATTTTTTATTGCCGAAGCTTTTGGATAGCGAATAAAAAACGGACCCGAATCATGTGCCAGCGCGGTCTGCATCAAATGACGCAGCTCTTCCCCATTTCGTGGTGCTGCAACAACCACTCCTGGAATACTGGAAAGATAGGCAAGATCTAGGACCCCGTGGTGCGTCGGTCCGTCTTCTCCAACCAATCCCGCCCTATCAAGCATAAATATGACAGGTAATTTCTGAACAGCTATATCATGGACAAGCATGTCATAAGCACGTTGCAGGAAGGTGGAATAAATAGCGACAAAGGGCTTTAATCCTTGTGATGCAAGCGCGGCAGCGAATGTGACGGCATGACCTTCTGCGATACCCACATCAAAAAATCGATTGGGATGTTCATCAGCGAAACCAGCCAGACCGGTACCGTCCCGCATGGCAGCAGTAATGGCGACGATTCGCTTATCTGTCCTGGCCAACACACTCAGTTCATCACCAAACACTTTGAGGAATGGAGGCGTTTCGTCCTTGGATTTTGTTTGGCCAGGTTTGGCGGCTGGACCAATGCCATGAAATTTGGCTGGATTTGCTTCTGCCTGAGCGAAGCCTAAACCCTTTTTGGTCACAATGTGGAGCAGAATTGGAGTATTAATATCTTTGATATTTTCAAGCGTGGAGATCAGTAAGGGCAAATCATTCCCATCAATAGGGCCAAAATAGCGAATCCCCATCTCATCGAAAATGACACCTGGTACCAGTAAATTCTTAAGACTTTCCTCAATCTTTTTCATACCAGTTCGAATCGTACTTTTTCCGATGGGGAGCTTCCCGGTAATTTTCCAGAGTTCGTCCCTGACCCGATTATAGAGCGGATTGGTTGTGATTTTTGACAGATATTTGGACATGGCACCCACGTTGGGCGAAATGGACATCTCATTGTCATTCAATATGATCATCATGCGGGTTCTAAGGATACCCAGATTGTTTAATCCCTCGAACGAAAGACCACCGGTTAAGGCACCATCTCCAATCACTGAAATGACCTGATGCTTCTCCCCTTTCAAATCACGCGCGATAGCAAAGCCAACCCCGGCTGAGATAGATGTTGAGGCATGGCCGGCACCATAAATATCGTGTTCACTTTCCAGGGGCTTGCAAAAACCGCTGATACCACCATATTGACGTATGGTCTTGAGCGCCTCGCGACGCCCTGTCAAAATTTTATGAGCATAGGCTTGATGACCGACATCCCAGATAATCTTGTCTTTAGGTGAATTAAATACTTTATGAAGCGCTACGGATAGCTCAACGACCCCAAGGGTGGGGGCCAAATGGCCACCCGTCTCTGAAACGACTTCGATGGTGTAGTCTCTTAGTTCCTGACAGAGTTGGATTAAATCAGCTTCAGACAATGATTTAATATCAGCAGGAGAATCTATATTTTTTAGCAGTCTATATTTATCCGACATGGATAGTTTACCTCGATTTTAAAACAATTTCGTCCACAAAATATTTATGGATTCCTGGATCTTCTGTAAGCTCAGGGTGAAAAGACGCCACCAATACATTGCCTTGCCTCAGCAGTACAGGATCGGCTCCGAAAACCGCTAATGACATCACGTTGGGTTTAATATCTCGAAATTTTGGAGCACGAATAAAGATAGCGTGGAAATCGTGATCCAACATACTGGGGATCACCAAAGCGGTGCTAAAGGATTCTATCTGACGACCATAAGCATTTCGCTCTGCTTTGTAATCTATCTTATTAAAACAGCGCACACGCTCATCGTCTATCTGCTGACCCAGCAAAATCGCTCCAGCGCAGGTACCAAAAACAGGCAGGGTTTCCAGTGCCTCATTCATAGGTTCCCACAGACCTTCGTTTTCCAAAAGCAGAGTCATGGTTGTGGACTCACCCCCTGGTAAAATCAGAGCATCGATGAGCTTCAGATCAGCCGGCTCACGAACAGCGCGACTTTTTATGCCCAGCTTACCCATACTAAAGGCATGTTTGGCAAAACTCCCCTGCAGAGCCACAACCCCTATTGTCAAATCTTCATATTCAGGTCGAATCGTCAAAATATTTCCCTACCAACCTCTATCTTGCATTCTATCTTCTGGTTTAATCTCAACCATGTCCAGCCCCTTCATGGCTTTTCCAAGCCCTTCGGAGATCTCAGCCAGCTTGTCGGGTTTGTCATAAAAGGTAGCTGCTTGTACAATGGCCTTAGCCATGGCCTCAGAGTTTTCTGATTTGAAGATACCAGATCCAACAAAAATAGTTTCAGCACCTAACTGCATCATGAGAGAAGCATCTGCTGGAGTGGCGATTCCACCCGCTGAAAAATTTGGCACCGGTAGTTTTCCCGTTTTGGCCACTTGTACCACCAGATGAAAGGGTGCACCCATTTTTTTGGCAGCCGCCATAAGTTCATCGGTTCGCATCGTGCTAAGATTTGCCATCTCGGTATTGATGGTACGCATGTGGCGAACTGCTTCAACAATGTTTCCCGTGCCAGGCTCACCTTTGGTTCTGATGAGAGCGGCACCCTCGCCAATGCGGCGCAGGGCTTCAGCCAGGTTGGTAGCCCCACAGACAAACGGAGTCTTGAAATCATGCTTCCAGATATGATTGGCCTCGTCGGCTGGTGTCAACACTTCACTCTCGTCGATATAGTCTATCTCTAAAGCTTCAAGAATCTGAGCTTCGGCAAAGTGACCAATCCGACATTTTGCCATGACAGGTATGGATACAGCTCTTTGAATTTCTTTAATCATTTTCGGATCCGAGGCTCGAGCAATACCACCATCTCTTCGAATGTCAGCGGGGATTCTTTCTAGAGCCATCACAGCAACGGCCCCCGCCTGTTCAGCGATTTTTGCCTGTTCGGGCGTGGTCACATCCATGATGACCCCGCCTTTGAGCATTTCAGCCAATCCCGTTTTTACCTCGAACAGCTCATTTGTCATTTTCAATGTCTCCGATAACTAATAATGTGAATTTTTTACACACGTGGTTTCACGTGTAAGTTATTTAAATGTTCAACAACTTCTTCAATAAGATCATCTGGTGATGAAGCACCAGCCGAGACACCCACTGACTCAGCCTGCTCAAACCAGCTTGCCTGTATGTCCGATGCGCTTTCAACCATATGGGAGCGAGGATTCAACCCCAGAGAAACTTCAAGCAATCTTTTTGTATTGGCGCTGGTAAATGAACCGACGATAATCATCACATCTGAAATGGGTGCAATTTCTTTGATTTGCCCTTGATTTCGCCTGGTTGGGAAACAAACCGTATTCACAAATCTCAAATCAAATATTTTCATAGAGAGGATGCCGATAATGTCCTGGACATTCTCAATCATTTGAGTGGATTGCGAGACAACTCCTGCTTTTTTCATCCGTGGCAAGGCTTCTGCTTCGGCAATGGATGCAATAACCAATGCCTCAGGAACCTGTGCCCGAATGGCCACAACCTCATCATGGCCATGGTCACCAATAATGATCAGTTTACGACCTTCAAGATGAAGTTTTTTTATTTCGTCATGAATTTCATGAACCAAGGGGCAGGTGGCATCGATGATGGATAGATTTTTTTCCCCAGCTTGCGCCCACAGCGTTGGAATCGTTCCGTGCGCTCTAAAAAGAACGGGGGCATCCTTCACTTCATCAAGGGAATCGACAACTCTGACATTTTCTTTGGCCAGGTCATTCACCACGCGTTCATTATGAACAATATCACCTAGCATATAAACTTTACCATGTTCCCGGGCTACTTCCCGGGCTTTTTCAATGGCGTCTCTGACACCAAAGCAGAAACCAGCGTCCTTAGCGACTCTTATTTTGAGTTGCTCAGGCATGCTCATCCCATGCTTTTATGGCTGCCATGGTTTTTTCAATAATCGCTTCAGCAGCATCCTCGAGAGATCCTATCACGGTGCACCCTGCTGCAAATGCATGACCACCACCATCAAAGAATTGAGCCACAGTATTAACCGGAATCTTTCCCTTGGATCGGAAGCTGACATCAACCAGCTGACCTGGCATCTTGGTGATAGAAACCCCAATTTCCACACCTTGAATGGATCGAATAAAATCTGAAAGGGAATTCATATCATCAGGCACAGCTCCCAAGGGGCTGATATCCTCAAAATCAATGATTGACCAGGCCAATCTGCCATCGCATTCGTATTTCAGATGACTGAGAAGTTTCTGGATGACCTGAAGTCTCCCGGGAGTATTTAAATCCTCATATATATGCACATATAGTTCGTAGGGCTTGACACCGGCGGCCACCAGATTTGCTGCAGCCATCAAGGTTTCAGGATCCGTATTGTTAAACCTGAAATTGCCAGTATCGCTCATCATGGCAGAGTAGATGGGGCTGGCAATTTCATCACGAGAACAGGCTTTCGCATCCATGGAATTGATAAGATCATAAATCAACACCCCAGTGGAACTTGCCGTGGGAAAATCAAATGGATAATTGAATTGAGATTTATCCCCTGGATGGTGATCAATACTGACTTTGGGGATATCCATGGACATAAGATCGACGCCAATATCCATTAATCGATTGTAATGGCCAATATCAAAGGCGATGAATACATCGGATTCAGCCACGAGTTTTGCATGCAGATTTGAATCATATACCTGGATCTCACCATTTTCTGGGAGGAATTCAAGATTGACTCTAACTGGCGAAGGATTCAGTATATGAACCGTCTTGCCGATGGAAGTGAGATACCTGGCTAAACCAAGTTGGGACCCAATACCATCAGCGTCAGGTTGGACGTGTGTGGAGAATACAAAGTTGCTGTTCTCAATCAGCAAAGTCCTTAGGACTTCCCAGTTTCTTTGCTCGCCAGTTAAATCAAGACTCATTTATGTAAAAATACCTCTAAGCAATACCTTCATTTCAGCATTTTCGAATTACGTTCGAATCCGAAACATTGAATATATTCGTTAACCTACCAGAACCAAACGATTCAGCGCAGAGATCAATAAAAACAGGATGTTTATATCCGTGATGTGATTTGTATCCATTGAAGGAATGCCTACACAGACTCATCTGTGTCTAAATGAGATAATTTTCCTCCGAATTGCTTTACCTGAATGGTGGATGGGCGGTTATTCATTCAAGTGAGGATAAAGATGCCCGACTGCAATGATCAGGTCAGGATAGCGAATGACGTTCCTTTTTTGGAGCTCTCCCCATCAACTCTTCCACCGCGTTGACGGGATCCTTTTCCTCGAAAAGGACCTGAAAGATTTGCTCTGAGATTGGCATTTCGACCCCAGTTTTAGCAATCAACTGGTGAACTGATCTTGAGGTATTGATACCTTCAGCAACCATTTTCATTTCTTCCAGGATATCTTTCAGTTTGCGACCTTTGCCTAATTCGTATCCAACATGCCGGTTGCGACTATGGGTACTCAGGCAAGTGACAATCAGATCACCCATGCCGCTAAGACCGGCAAAAGTTACTTCCCTGGCACCCAGGAAAACGCCCAGACGGGTCATTTCAAAAAGGCCACGGGTAAGCAGGGCCGCCAGGGTGTTGTCACCATAGCCCATTCCAGCGAGTATTCCTGCTGCAATGGCAATAACATTCTTTAATGATCCACCGTATTCAACGCCAAGGATGTCCACATTTGTATATACTCTGAGGGTATCAGACATGAAGGTTTTCTGTACAATTTTTGCTGAATTTTCATCAGGACAGGCCGCTACAATGGTTGACGGCATTTCCTTTACGACTTCTTCGGCATGGGTTGGTCCATATAAGGATGAAATATTGCCGATGGGATGATCCGGCAACGCATGGGCAATCACCTGACTCATGGTTCTCAGGGTATCATTTTCAATTCCCTTGGCCACATTAACGATGATCGTATCTCGGTGAATAGCATCTGCTAATTTGGCCATAGTATTCCCCACCGTATGTGAGGGAATGGCTACCAGCACTATTTGCTTATCCTGAACACACTTTTCCATATCCATTGTAAAATTCAATTCAGGCGGCAGTATAACTCCAGGCAGGTAATCTGGCAGCTCTCTAAGATCTTGAGCCTGTTTAAAATCTTTTTCCAGATAAAACCAAACATCCACGGAATGCCCGTTTTTGAGCAAATGGATCGCCAAGGTCATGCCCCAGCTCCCAGAACCTAATACTGCTATTTTCATGGAGTAAATCCCATCCTAATGTAAAGAGCTCCTGATATTGATCAGGAGCTCTTTGTTTTTGATTCCAATAATTGAACTATTCGTAGAGGGCGTCCATTTTAGCTTTATAACGTTCCTCCACGACCCGCTTCTTGATTTTCAGAGTTGGAGTAAGCGTTCCATCTTCAATGCTAAATTCCCGAGGCAGGACAATAATCTTTTTCACTGCTTCATAGCCACTGAAATTTTTCATAATCTCTTCAATTTCGCCCATGAGCATATCATAGACTTTAGGATTTTCACATAGTGATTCAGGGGTCATATCTACAATATCATGTTCCTTGGCCCAGGTGCCAACTTCGTCATAATTGGGAACGACGAGGGCAGACACGAATTTTCTCCGATCGCCATGAACCAGGGCCTGTTCGAAGAATTTGTTCATAATAATAGCACCTTCAATGGGGGCAGGAGCAATATTCTTTCCACCAGCTGTAACAATGATATTCTTTTTACGATCGGTGATTTTGAGATACCCGTCATCAATAATCCCTATATCGCCTGTATGAAACCAGCCCTCTTCATTGATAGCTTCCCTGGTTCCAGCCTCATCCTTGTAATAGCCCTTCATGATATGCGGACCACGGGATAAGATTTCACCATCATCAGCAATTTTTACTTCCACGCCATCAATAGTTGGACCTACGGTCCCAAAACGAAAATCATGGGGTGGATTCAGGGTGATAACTGGAGAAGTCTCGGAAAGACCATAACCTTCTAGAATGGTGATACCCGCTGCATCAAAGAAGCGACCGATATCAGCTCCAAGTGGGGCGCCACCGCTGGCAAACAATTTAAATTGTGTGCCCAGCAGGGCCTGGACTTTGCTGAATACCAGTTTATCAGCCCGTTTTTTCTTTTTGGCCAGTTTAGGCGATATGTTACCTGCATTGCGAGCATCAACGTATTCAAAACCAGTCTTTACTGCCCAACTGGCAATTTTACGTTTGATAAATGACCCACCGGCAAACTTGGCTTGTACACCGGCATACATTTTCTCATATAGCCTAGGTACTGACATCGCCACAGTGGGATTCACCTCTGATAAGTTAGCAATCACTTTATCCATGGACTCTGCATAGGTAATATTGGCACCGACGTGAGTACCCACATAATCTCCAAGCCTTTCAAAACTATGACTTAAAGGCAGGAAGGATAAAAACTTATCTTTATCGCTAATTCCCAAACGTGCATTGCAGGAAATGATATTGCTTACCAGATTATTATGAGTCAGCATGACACCTTTTGGACTACCCGTTGTACCACTGGTATAGATGAGAGTTAAAATGTCATCTGGCGAGACGCTACGTGCTTGAGTTTCAAAGTCATAGGCATCATCAGTTGCAGCAAATGCTTTGCCCTTTTCCATCAGCTCGTTAAAGGAGATGATATCCTCATCATCAAATGACAACGATTCATCAAAATAAACCACAGAGATTAATTCTGGACAGTCCGCTTTAATCTGCAGAACCTTCTCCATTTGCCCGGCATCCTGTGCAAATAAAAGCTTTGAATCGGAATGAGCAATGATGTACTGGACTTGACTGGCTATTAAGGTAGGATACACTGTCACAGAAGAGGCGCCTCTCGTGGCAATTGCATAATCTGAATAAGCCCAACGTCGACAGTTGGTTGAGAGAATGGCAACATGATCTTTAGGCTTAATACCAAGGGCGGCTAAGCCATAAGAAGCATTTTTGACCATCTCATATATATCTTTCCCTTTATCTCCAACCCATTCGCCATTGACTTTATCAGTAAATAATTCCGCCTCAGCATGGCTTTTTGTAACATTAAGAAACATTTCTGCAATCGTTTTGAATTCCACGACAGCTCCTCCTTTTAGGGTGTTTTTTTCAATTTCGTCAATGATAAACATTTTCTATTAAAAGCACAGCATTTTATTGACTCATGCCTTGACAGAATGTATCATGCCGCGCGCTTTTAGAATGAGCCAGGGTGGCGGAATTGGTAGACGCAGTGGACTCAAAATCCACCGGTGGCAACACTGTGGGGGTTCGACTCCCCCCCCTGGTACTCGACCTCACTCGATAGAGTGAAGTCGACCACGTCCCCTCGACCTACTCGGGATAAACTCCGCTGAATAACATGAAGATAAGACGGGTCTAAATAAATCCTAAACTTAAGAGTTTCGTCGCAGCAGGCACAGGAGTGAACATTGATTATGTTTAATTCCTTCAATTTGCACGGCACTGACAATAAAATCATAGGCCAATTTGAGTGTGGACGCCACGCCACATCTGATTACTTTATTCAACAGAAGTATTCACAATAAGGTAGTGTATGAAAAAAGAATCAATCCCCTATCAGAGGCCAATAGAGCTTAATGATACTGAAATGCTTCGTCGATCGGGCCAATTTTTAAAATTCATGAAATCTCGCCGGACCATCCGTGAATTTTCGCAGCAAGAGGTGCCCCAACAAGTTATTTTAGACTGCCTCAAAACCGCTGGAACTGCACCCAGTGGAGCCAATCAACAGCCCTGGCATTTTGTCATCGTAAGAGATCCATCCATCAAAAAGCAAATTCGACTTGCTGCTGAGGAAGAAGAAAGAAAATTTTATGCTGGACGTGCCGGTGATACCTGGCTTGACGTTCTGGAGCAGTTGGGTACAGATGCCAATAAGCCATTTCTCGAGGAGGCACCGATTCTTATTGCCATATTCGAGCAAAAATACAGAATCGATGATCAGGGTGTTAAAGTTAAACACTATTATACAAAAGAATCCGTAGGTATAGCCACAGGATTGCTCATTACCGCGCTTCACCATGTTGGCCTGGCAACACTTACCCATACCCCCAGCCCCATGAACTTTCTCACAAAAATATTAAGGCGACCCGAGGGTGAACGTCCATTTCTCCTGCTGGTCGTCGGGCATCCCGCAGATGTCGTCAAGGTCCCCGATATTGATAAAAAAGACTTCAGGGATATTGTGAGCCAATTCTAGGAATTATGATGATATCAAAAATCGTCTTTTTTGGTGACAGTATCACCGCTGCAAGCAAGGACCAACATCCTCCATTAGGAAATGGTTATGTCGCCATGTTAAAGGATCTGTTTGCTTCAGATTCAGATCTGAACCAGATCAAGTTTATGAACGCCGGGATCAGTGGTCACACCATTGACGACCTGCTCAGAAGATACAAGACAGATATCCTTCCACATCAACCCGATGCCATAGTGATTAAGATTGGGATTAATGATGCGCGCAAAGATTCTTCCTCCGCCAGAGATAGGGATAGAGTCAAGCATTACGAAACAGGGCTTCAACATCTTATTATAACACTCCAGAATGACTTACCTGGAGTTCAACTCTTCCTGTTTACACCATATTATATCTCGGATTCGACCTCCGATCCATTGTACTGTATAATGGGTGAATATTGCGGGGTTGTTAAAGCATTAGCTGACAAATTTGCCATCCCGGTACTGGATACCCAGGCTGTGTTTGATGCTGCTGTAAAAATGAAACCTGCCAGGGAGTGGGCTCCTGATCAAATCCATCCGGAACGTGAGGGTCATATGCTCATTGCCAGGGCAGCCTTCCCTTTCCTAAAAGGACATCTAATCAAGGGAGATAGTCAATAATGACTTCTTTTCCTTTAACACTTTCGTCAATTTCTCCATCCTGAAAGACAATATTGCCATTCACAATGGTCATAACCGGCCACCCCTGGCTGGTCCAGCCATCGTAGGGACTCCAGTTCACCTTGGTCCAGAGTTTCCCATTCTCAATCGATCTCTTTTTGCCCATGTCCACTAGAACGATATCTGCATCATAGCCTGCTTTAATGTGTCCTTTATTTTGAACCTTGTATAATTCTACTGGTTTCTCGCACATCCACTTCACCACATCTTCTATTTTGCATAAACCTCGATTCGCGCGATCAAGCATGAGGGGCAAAGACGTCTCAACGCCGGGCATACCAGAAGGTGCTTCCCCGAAGGGCTTGGCTTTTTCTTCATGGGTGTGGGGAGCGTGATCCGTGGCAACACAGTCAATCACACCCTTTACGAGACCTTCCCAGAGCGCTTCTCCGTGACGGGTGTCCCTTATGGGTGGATTCATTTGAGCGTAGGAACCTAATTTTTGATACACATGGGGGGCACTCAGGAGTATATGCTGAGGGCAGACTTCTGCGGAGATAGGAGCCTTTGATTTTTGAATTTCAAGGTACTTGACTTCATCCAGGGTGGTCATGTGGAGAATATGCAGCCGTCGTTGATACTTGATAGCCAGCTCGACTGCCAGTGTGGTGGCTTTTAGGGCGGCATCTGGAGATCTGACAAATTGGTGATGATTAAAATCTGTTGAGTTTTTGTAAATTTCCCTGGCGGAATTGATGATATCATCATCTTCGGCATGGACCGCAATCAAGCGTGAGCCATGCCCAAATATGTTCTCCAGGTCCCTTCTATCACTCACCAGTAAATCTCCAGTGGATGAGCCCATAAATATTTTTATCCCAGGCACATTTTTGACACCGTTCAGAACCTCCAGGTTGGTATTGGTGGCCCCAATGAAAAAATTATAATTCACCACGCACTTTTCTGCAGCCAGCTGTTTTCGTTCTGCCATGCCTTCAATGGTGATAGTGGATGGTTTTGTATTGGGCATATCAAAAAAACTGGTAACCCCTCCAGCCGCTGCAGCCATGGAACCGGTTCTCAAATCCTCTTTCCATGTAAGACCAGGATCACGAAAATGGACCTGAGGATCAAGAGCACCTGGCAAGCAATAAAGATGAGTACCATCAATTACCCGAGCTGCAGTGCCTTCAGAAATTTTGCCAACCTGGGCAATTTTTCCATCTCTAAGCAGAACATCCTGGCGAATGATCCCGGTAGATGATACGCATCGGGAATTTTTAATGAGAATGGGTGATGGCATTTATACACTCCTGATAATTTTTTATGAGCAAATAATATGACCTGTTTGCTCGGTGATAGAAACTTAAAATGCTGTGATTGTGGGATTCCTCTTCTTATTGGCTAAGCAGGAGACTGAATTTATCCAAGTCTCCGATTTACGTTCTCCAAACCGGTACATTTCGATTACCATGAGCCTCAGTATCCAGAGCTGTCCGGCGACTGTGGAGTTATGCTGAGTACAAACGAGTCTCTGATTAACGCCAATCATTCCGTGTCCATTTCCTACCATCGCTGGTATATATGATGGCACCTTCCAGATCTGTCCTATGTATTTCTGTTCCTGATTTTCTGTATTTGCTGAGTGTTATTGCTGAAGGGTGCTTAAATTTATTTTTCTCACCCAGACTGATCAGGCAGACCTCTGGTTGAACAAGATGGATGTAATCCTGACTTGAACTTGTTTTGGATCCATGGTGGGGAGCTTTGATCAACTCACTATTTAAAAGGTTGCCAAAAGGGAGCTGTTGATGCTCTGTTTTTTCCTCTCCGTCTCCAGTGAGCATGACACTTGATTCGCCATAGAATAGTTGCATGATAAGCGAGGTATTGTTGACGTTTGAAGGTTGCGATGCACTATCATAACACTTTGGAGCGCTTACCCGCAGGTAGACAGGTTTCAGGCTTGAATCAATATGTCCTGCAAAAACTGGTGAGGTGGGGATCTGCTCGGAGGTGAGACTTTCCTGGAGCATCTTATACCCATAGGACTCATACTCGATATTCGGCATGTATACTTTTCGTACTGGAATATTTTCGATCATAAACTGAGCGCCGCCTATATGATCATTGTGTGGATGGGTAATCACGAGAAGATCAAGCTTTGACCAATTGCGATACTTCAGATATGGAAGGATTACATCTCTGCCCATGTCTTGACCTCCAAATCTTAAACCAGCATCAATCAGCATGGTTCTACCATTGGGAGCATGAATCAGGATGGCATCTCCTTGCCCAACATCCAGCATAACCAGTTCCAAGCGCTGGGGTTCAAGGATGGATTGCCACATGTCTATTCCAGCCCAGCATAGCAACAGAATTATCCAGAGTTTTACCACCTTTTTAAACTTGAATATAGTCAGTGAAAATATTCCCATGAGCAACAGGATCAGTTCATGGGGCTTGATGGCTGCTGTACTTATATATGCCCAGTCAAATCGAGCGCAGACTTGAACAAACCAGAGCATCAAATCAATGGCACCTTCCAGGGTGGCAGCCCAGAGTGGTGCAAGAATTGGAATTAGGGAGCCTAACAGCAGGAAGCTCATCCCTGTCGCCACAATAATACCAATCAGAGGTACAACCACCAGATTCGCTATCAGACTAACCAGAGGTATTTTGTGAAAGTAATAAATAGTGATTGCCAGTGTCCCAAGCTGGGCAGCCAGTGAGACCAGGAAGAGATCGAGAACCCCCAGAATCATCCTGCCAAAACCGCTGTTTCTAAGGATGGACAGACCGCTCACCCATTCCTTAAAAACAGGGAAAAGGGTTACAATACTTAGAACAGCCAAAAAGGAGAGTTGAAATCCTAAATTTTGCAGTTGTCCTGGTGAAATCAGAAGAATGATGAAAGCCGCAGCAGCCAGTAGATTGAGTATGTCTGACTTACGCTCGAGGAGACCTCCGATGATCATCAGGGAGGCCATGATTGACGCCCGCATCACTGAAGGAGCACCGCCAGTTAGCCCCACATAAAAGATGAGCCCAGCTATGACGCTGAACATTTTCAGATGATAGGGCAAACGCAGCAAACCAAAACAAGTAATAAGAATTAATGAAACATAACCAACATGCAGTCCACTGACTGCCAAAACATGAATCACACCCGTGTTTGCAAAATCATTGCGGGTGGAATCGTCTACCTCCTGCTTGTCGCCTAAAATCAATGCAGACAAAATCCCAGCTGATCGAGGGGTTAAATATGTGTGGAAATGATTTGAAATGCCTTCCTTTAAATCAAACATCAGTAGGAGCAGGTTACTTCCTTTTCGTGATCGAATAACCACCCCTTCCGGATCACTCAGAAAAGCTTCGAAATAGATATCCTTTTTTGCTAAATAGTCACGATAGTCAAATTCATGAGGATTCCTTCTCGGCCTTGGTGTGTTGATTTGCATCCCGGCCATGAGCGTGTCTCCCTCATGGAGTAACGAAGTCAACTCTTTGGCATATAGAATCATGGCCCCAGCAGAAATGGACTGCCGTTGAATGTGCTCAGGTCGTAACAGGTATTTGGGGGTGCCACGACGGGTTTCGCCAACGGCATCCACAACAGCCCTCACTGTATAAATCGAATCCGCCTCCACATGATATGCAGAGAGATGATCTGGAGGGACTATTTCTTCCAGGACAACTCGAAAGCCACCTGCAAGGATGAGTAACATCAAGGTTGTGGTTCCACCTGCATTGTTTTTGAAAATAGCGAGGAGTACCAATATCCCTGCCACCAAGAATAGCAGGGTTGGGGGTAGTTTGAGATTCGATTGAATCACGATGCCAATTATAAAACAAAGTGATACCCATACCATGGGACGAGGCATCACAAAGTTCGTGAACCTTTTGTACATAATTCCTACCTGTTTGGGGTTAACCAAACATAGGATGTGAACGTTGGTTCACCAAATATAAAAATGAATTATTCGGTCAGTAGATCAGGAGGGCTGTCATCGCTGACAAAAGTGAAATCCTGCAAAGCAAAAGTTATTGATGGCCCTTCAAATCCGCGTCTTTGAAGCAGACTCCAGATGCGCTTTTTGTCTTTATATGTGGGTTGCTCTATATGCTTTAATTTGCGTTGGGCAAGATCAAGGGCCAGCTGATTAAAATCATATTCTTCGCGTATGGATTCAATTTCAGCCTCGATAATCTGCTTTGAGATCCGTTTGGCATTGAGTTGGTGTCGAAGCCTTATGGGACCCCAACCCTGGATTTTTACCCGATCTTTAACAAACAATCGAGCAAATCTTTCATCACTCAAATAATTACGATCTTTAAGACGATGAATTAAGGCTTCCGACAGGTCGCGATAGTTTTTTTTATATAGCCATTCTTTAACTTCTTGCTCGCATCTCTCACGAAAAGCGATAAAATTGATCAAGCCGAGATAGGCTATTTCAATGCGATCATCATTTTCGAGATCGTGCTTGAGCGCTTCAGTATACTCATCGCCAACCTTGATATCGTACTTCACGATGAGAGAGCCATCAACACCTAGCTCAAATTTTCCATCAACAAACAGGTTGAATCGTTCTCTGAGTTTCTTCTGTTGGGTGATTTTGGTGATTTTTGGCATAGGGCTATAAAGAAGAAGGGCTCCCAAAGCAAAATGGAAGCCCCCTGATTTAAAACTAAGTGTAGCTATTCAGCTTTTTGTTTGACTGGCTCCATCCCCATAAACATACGGACTTCACCAACCAACTTTGCCATGAGATCTGGATTTTCCATAAAGAAATTTTTAACATTCTCTTTTCCCTGACCCAGTCGATCTTCCCCATAGCTAAACCATGATCCACTCTTTTGGACCAGATTTGCCTGCAGGGCCAGATCAAGAATATCACCTTCAAATGAGAATCCATGACCAAACATGATATCCAGTTCTGTCTCACGGAATGGCGGAGCCATCTTATTCTTCACCACTTTTACACGAACCCGATTTCCAATATTATCCTGACCGTCTTTCAGGGATCCAATTCTTCGAATATCTATCCTAACGGATGCATAAAATTTAAGAGCCCGTCCTCCTGTAGTGGTCTCAGGGCTGCCAAACATCACTCCAATTTTTTCACGAATCTGATTGATGAAGATGACCGATGTATTGGACTTGGATACAGCACCCGTCAATTTGCGGAGTGCCTGCGACATAAGTCGGGCATGGAGACCCATGTGACTGTCGCCCATCTCTCCTTCTAATTCAGCTCGTGGTACCAGAGCCGCTACGGAATCAATGACAATAACATCCAGGGCATTACTCCGCACCAGAGTTTCACAAATTTCCAGCGCCTGTTCACCGGAGTCGGGTTGTGAAATGAGCAAATTCTTCACATCCACGCCCAGCTTGCTGGCATATTT
This sequence comes from Fidelibacterota bacterium, assembly GCA_021736185.1. Lineage (GTDB taxonomy): Bacteria > Fidelibacterota > UBA8477 > UBA8477 > JABMPR01 > JABMPR01. Next base: position 31,717 of record JAIPGJ010000007.1, read on the forward strand.
GGGATCAAGGGCATGTTCGGCATCGATGAAAGCTGCATACCCTCCATCTTTCTGGGCATTGGCCACGACATGGAGTGCCAGAGTGGTTTTTCCTGATGATTCTGGTCCGAAAACCTCAATGATTCTGCCACGGGGAATTCCACCCACTCCCAAGGCGGCGTCCAGTGAAAGTGCCCCGGTGGAGATGGCTTCTACCGCCAGATTCATCTGTTCCTCACCCATTCTCATGACTGCCCCAGCTCCAAATTGTCTTTCAATCTGAGAGACGGCTAGCTCTATTGCTTTACTCTTATCTTTTGAATTACCTTGAGCAGCACTCATTACTGACCTCCACTATTAAATTTAAATGATTTCAATTCTTCATACTCTGCACCAACAGGCGTCAAGGTACTTTTCATCCATACCACGGTATCAACTTCAAAATTAAATTCACGCACTTCTGCACTTAGAAATTTATGGATAAAGGTACTTTTGCGTGAGATTGTTTTGACGCGAGCAAGCGTAATATGAGGTTGAAATGGACGATTATCAAGTGTATATCCTAGTTGGAGCAACTCTTTATCCAGTTTTTGCTTAAATGCATTCAGAGTCAGGTCATAAGGCATGGATCCAACCCACAGAACTCTTGGTGCATTTGCGTGGGGATAAATACCAGTATCAGTTGTCCCGAGCTGAAAGGTGGGAAAAGCATTAACCACTGATTCAATGCGCAGGGCGTGTTCTTCGATCTTGTCCGAATCAGTCTCACCCAGATAATTAAGCGTGATATGAATATTCTCCGGTTTCACCCAATTTATTTTGTCCTGCCTGTCAACAATGGGCACCAGCATGTTTTTAAAATAACCCTTAATCTGTTCTGGAATCGGCAAGGCCAAAAAGGTTCTAATCTCACTCATCCCTTGGTCTCCTCAAGCAGGAGTCGCAAGAGATTAAGCGCAGAAAAGGCACTCATCTCCTTATTCAGAATGCGATCCTTCCCAAACTGAAAGCGTTTAATATTTTGGTGGACCCTATCGGCCACGCCAATATATACGGTTCCCACTGGTTTCTCTTCCGTTCCACCTGTGGGACCAGCCACCCCGGAAATAGCTATAGCGTAGTCAGCGCCGCTTCGATTCAGGGTTCCGGTCAGCATTTCAGAGACGGTTGCTTCGCTAACTGCACCATGGTCCAACAAGGTCTGCTCCTGAACCCCCAGCACAGACATTTTGGTCGCATTAGCGTAGGTCACAAATCCACTCTGGAAGTACTCACTACTTCCGCTAATATCTGTTATAAGACTTGCCACCAGCCCCCCCGTACATGACTCAGCGGTTGCTACGGTTGCTTGTTTTTCTAAAAGGAGCCTGCCAATGAGCACCGGTAGCTCTTCCTCATCCCGACCATAAATATTTTTTGGTTTCAGAATGCGAATTCTGGCATAAATCTCATCTGAGAGCGCATGGTCTTCCTCAATCGAACGGGATGGGAATGAGACTCTTATATTTACCATGCCCTGTCTTGGAAGATAGGCAATCTTTATATTCGAATATTCATCAAAAACGGGTTTACTCAACTCGTAAAGGGTGGATTCTGGAACGCCAATCGAGTAGATATCAATTTTAGAGATGAATCTTTTTGTCAATATTGAAAGTAGAGGGATAATCTGGCCTGTGGTGACAGCTTCCATTTCTCTGGGTACTCCTGCCATGACAAAGAGATGCTTCCCTTCATGCTGAATATGCATACCCTGGGCTGTCCCCATTGGATTGTGAAGGAGGGTAGCATTCTCCGGATATTCCGCCTGGGACCTATTAGACTCTGAAAACTTAAATCCCCGTCGTGCAAAGCGGTCTTTAAGGGCTGCTAAAAGGTCCGGATATAGCTTCAATCCCACATGAAAGTATTCACAGAGTACTGACTTAGTGATGTCATCGTGGGTGGGTCCCAAACCCCCTGTAAGCGTCACTATATCGGATTGAGAGAAGGCCCAGTCCAACGAATCTTTAATGTCCGCAGCCACATCACCAATAATCATCTTCTTGATGACGGGGATGCCAATCAGATCCAGCTGTTTTGAAATAAACGCGTTATTGGAATCAAGTGTTTTGCCGGACAGGAGTTCATCTCCAATAGAAATGGTGATCGCTTTGAAAATTGTCATAAAATCGCTGCAACCCCTTGAATAATAGCCAGGGCTAATAAACCAGCCAGCACATCATCCATCATGACCCCGATACCACCTGGTAGATGTTGAGATTTGTCAATCAGCCACGGTTTCCAAATATCAAACACCCTGAAAAGGACGAAGGCAGCCAACCAGAATCCCCAGTGGGCTGGAATGGCAAGTAGCGCTATCCATTGTCCCACCAACTCATCGATAACGATCTCCCCTGGGTCCTCGATACCTAGATGTACGGCTACTTTATTTGAGGCAAACACTCCCAAAAGAGTGATAAGCAAGATCAAACCGATAGTCACAAGGAGATTATCTGTAACCAGAGTACTCCAGAAATAAGCGATGGGTAGGGTCACCAGAGAACCATAGGTTCCCGGAGCACCTGGAATAAGACCTACATATCCAACGGAGGTAAATCCGCGTAAAAGTTGATTCATTCGCTTTCCGTGAAGAGCATTTTCAAGAAAGCGCGATTTATCCAGAAATAATGGAAACCGGTATAGGCGGTAACCAGACCAGTAAGAATAAAGATCGTTTCTGTGACGAACCACTCTTCAACCCAGGCCACGATAACATCGAGGGATTCAAAATGTCCCAGGAGAATAAAAACCAGTCCCACATACATGGAAATATACTGAAAGGTCGTTTTTAATTTGGCAATGCGGCTGGTATTCATGGAGACACCATTGGCCAGCATTCCCCAGCGCAACAGTGTGACCAGACCATCTCGTACGATGATTACGGCGGTTATCCAAATGGGCATGACATCTAAAATATTTAGCGTAATAAAAGTGCTGTTGACTAAAACTTTATCTGCGAGAGGATCCATAAATTTCCCAAACTCACTGACTACCTGCAGCTTACGGGCAAGTATCCCATCAAATAAATCGGTGAGTGACGCGATGAGAAACAAGAGAAATGCCAAAGCATGTAGTGCCAGACCGTCAAAGCCGATAAGCAACCAGACAATCAGAGGTGTAACGACTATTCTAAAAATAGTTAAAATATTTGGTAAGTTATGTACCATCATAATTCATGCCTATCATCCATGGCTCTCCCCAAGGTTACACCGTCAATATACTCAAGATCACCGCCACTGGGAATTCCTCTTGCGAGGCGTGTGACTTTAATATTCTTTTCCTGCAACAATCGGGCGAGATATAAGGAAGTTGTCTCCCCTTCCACGCTGGGATTCATAGCAATCACAATTTCAGTGACCTTATCCAGCCGGGTGAGTAAATTTCTGATATTTAATTGATCTGGACCCACACCCTCAAGAGGTGAAAGTACACCACCAAGAATGTGGTACTTCCCGCTAAAGCGACTTGTCTCTTCAATGGCCACCACGTCCCGGGAATCCTCAACGACACAGAGAATTGATTCATCCCTGCGGGCATCCAGACACACCGGACATGGATCAGCCTCAGTAATCAGGTTGCAGATAGAACACTGCCGTAATTTTTCACTGCTCTGGATGATAACATCACCCAATCGTTGAACATCTTCAGGATTCCACTCGATGAGTTGGAAGGCCATTCTTTGCGCAGTTTTCTTGCCGATTCCTGGGAACCGTGAGAATTGCTCAGTAATACGCTCCAGACTCTCAGGCAGAATTTTCATCCAAGTCCGGGAATATTAAGTCCACCCATTCCACCCATCATGCCACCAGTTACCTGTGACATTCTTGAGTTAGCGGCATCCTGGGCATTGGTTAGTGCTTGATTCACAGCTGCGAGAACGAGATCTTCAACCATATCCACATCATCTTCAAGCACATCGGGTTCAATTTTGATGGACAATATCTGCATTTTGGCATTGGCTCTCACATTAACCATGCCCCCACCAGCAGAACCTTCCACTTCAATGGCGGCCAGCTCATTCTGAGCGAGCTCCATTTCCTTTTGCATCTTTTGGGCTTGCTTTAAAAGGTTGCCCATTCCGCCTTTTGGCATCATTGGAGTTTTCTCCTATTCATATTCAAATAAGATCCTAGTCATCAATGATCTCCCCATCAAAAATATCCAGGAGATGTTGAGATGTGGGATGAGCCAGAATTTCATCTTCTTTTCTTTGTTTTGGTTTCCGACCATTTTCTTCTAATAGCAGGATGGTCATTTTTGTTCCGAATACTTCAGCAGCAATTTTATGAATATCATCGGTGTTTTTACTCAAGGTCCGAATGTGATATTTTTGTTCAGGAGCAAATGAAACGGTCAGACATCCTTTTTCAAAACTGGCAGGAGTCCCCTCACTCATAAACGCGCTGGTAGACCTGCTGATCTTACTCAACCTCTCGATAAATATTTCCCAGTTCGGCAAGAGCTCTTCGATTTTCAGGTCGTCTGGAGTTTCCTCCTGGACTGGCTTGGATTCAACTACCACGACTTCATCCTCTTCAGGAATTGGCTCTGGCGTCATGGCTTCTGGTTCTTCTGAAACAGGCAGCACCGATTGCTGTGCTTTTTCCTGAACGGATTCCAGCACTTTTTCAGATGGAGTCTCCGGCGTCGCCTCAGATTCTGGAACTGGATCTGGCGCAACGGCTTCAGGTTCATTTGAAACGGGCAGCACCGATTGCTGTGCTTTTTCCTGAACCGGTTTCAGCGCTTTTTCAGGTGGAGCCTCCGATGTCACTACAGGTTCTGGGGTTGAAGTTGCCTCAGGCATGGGAGCAGGTTTCTTTGCAGGTAAAGCATCATGACTGGACGCTGGCGCTATTTTTGGAGGAACCACTTTGGGTTTCCTCACTGCTGGAGCGATTTTTCCCGAAAGGATTGCATCAAGATCCAGTGCGCGCGTGCTTCTGGCTAATTTCAGCAACATGAGCTCCACGGAAACCAGTTGATTGCTCACAAAGCGCTGGTCCCGGATAGTTTCCAGGACAATATTTTGCATACGCAGGAGATCCCGTTCCTCAAAATAGCTTGCCTGTTCATCAAGTGCCTTACCATCTGCATCTGAAACATCAAGGTAACTGGTTATACCAGCCACTTTAACGATGAGGAGGTTTCTTACATGCTCACTGAGACCATGCAGAAACTCTGAAATACTTATTCCTCTTGAAAAAAGCAGGTTGGCTTGATTCATGAGATTTTCGGCAGATTGGCTGGCAACATTTTGCATCAATTCGAAATAAATCGTCACATCCAGAACCCCCAGCACTCTTCTGACCAGTTCAATGGATGCCTCGTCTTCAGCAAAAGCGGAAACCTGATCCAGGAGACTTAATGAATCCCGCAAACTTCCTGCTGCTTTTCGTGCGATGAGAGCCAAGCCTTCATCAGATATTGAAATACCTTCATTGTCACTGATCATTTTCAAACGCGCCACCATGGTTTCAGTCGAAATCATTCTGAAATCATAACGCTGGCATCGGGATAAAATGGTCAGAGGCACTTTTTGCGGTTCGGTTGTGGCAAAAATAAATAATACCTGTGGCGGTGGTTCTTCCAGAGTTTTAAGGAGTGCATTAAAAGCTTCTTTGGTGAGCATATGCACTTCGTCTATGATATAGACTCGATACTTGGAATTGGTTGGCGGATATTTCACAGCTTCGCGTAATTCCCTGATGGCATCAATACCACGTGTTGAGGCTCCATCAACCTCCTGGACATCCAGGCTGCGCCCCCCTGTGATTTCTATACAATGTTTACATATATTGCAGGGATTTCCATCTTGAGGATTTTCACAGTTGATGGCCTTGGCAAGAATTCGTGCAGAGGTGGTTTTACCTACGCCTCTGGGACCAGTAAAAATGTAACCATTGGCTAATCTATGCCGGAGTAGCGCATTCCTCAGTGTCCTGGAAACATGCTCCTGTCCTACCACATCTTCAAAGGTCTGAGGACGATATTTTAATGAGGAAACAATGTATGCAGGTACTTGATCAGTCACGATATTGGACTTTCCAGTTGGTTGAATATATAGCTGATCTCAAAGATGCGTGCGCCTCAGGCTATTCCAGCACACGATTACAATGCTTACCGCTGCTTCCTTCCGGATCTGACGGGGTTCGGCTCGCTCTCATTGCAGGACCTGAGAGCACGACGCATCTTCAAGATCAGACGATGGTTAATACGTATTAAAAAAGCTGAATAATGTATCAATTATCAGGGGTGAAGGAAGTCTGATTTGATCTAATTACTCCCTGTTTATCACATTCTGTTGAATTGAAGCTAGCTAACAAATCATGAATCGTCATTTTCAACGGAGAGTAAATCATCCTTGCTGAAAAATCTGTGGAGCACCTTGATCATCATTTCATGATCTTTGACCCCGGTAGTCTCTCGAATAGAATGCATGGATAGCATGGCATTCCCCACGTCAACCACAGGGATACCTAAGCCAGTGGCTGTAATCGGTCCAATGGTGGATCCACAGGGTAAATCCGTTTTATGCACATAATGCTGAACCGGAACATCCACTTCCTTAGCTAATTGTTCAAAAATAGCTGAGGTGAAGGCACTGGTTGCATAGCGATGGTTTGCATTATGCTTTATCACAGGTCCCCGGTTCATTTTGACCGCATGTTGGGGGTCATGGAAGTCTGCATAATTAGGATGAATGGCATGGGCTCCATCTGCTGAAACACAGGCGCTATTGGCCAGGGCCCTTTGTATCTGGTGATTTAACCCATCAGAACTAACGACGCGAGTAATAATATCACGTATGAATCCAGAGGCTGCACCATTTTCGGTTGAGCTCCCAATTTCCTCATTATCGAACAAGGCAATCATGGCGGTCTGGGGTGCAGAAAAAGCCTTGGAGGTCAGGGCCTGAATGGAAGCGTGGCACATGGCCAGATTATCAATTCTTCCGCTCACAATGAACTCATCGTTGAGACCACTGAGATTTGCGGTCTGCGTATCATAACATTCTAACTGCCAGCTGGCGATTGATCCCCGCTCAACCTGCAAGGTGTCTGCAATGAGACCTTCAAGCAGTCGGGTATCAAGTTTGGAACCATCTGTGCTTTCGAGAGCCAGTATGGGGGGCATGTGTGTTTGTTTATTTAACTTCAACCCAAGCTCATTCACTTCTCTATTCAAGTGAATGGCCAGCTGAGGTATTCTAAGCAATACTTTATCAGATTTGAATGGGACCACCTTGAGTTTCCCAGCCTGCTTGAGGATAACCCTGCCAGCCAGGGAAAGGTCACGATCGGTCCAACTGGCCAGCAGCGGACCTCCATAAATCTCGACTCCAAGTTGGATATAGCCACTCTTAGAATACTGGGCTTCAGTTTTGAGGTGCAGCCCCGGTGAATCGGTATGGGCCCCAACCAGGCGAACTCCAGTCAGTTCCCCACTCCCCATTTGCCAGGCAGCCAGGGCGGATTGACTGCGAATGACATAGTATTTCATATTGGGTTTTAAGTCCCAGGCTTCTTTTTCATCCAATTGAGTAAATCCGTGGAACTGGAGTGCCTCTGCAGCAGTCAAAACAGCATTATAGGCTGTAGCACTTTTATCTAGAAAGTTAATTAGATCTGTTATTGGAGATATGGTCATGATGATTCCTTTTTCATATCATTGCATTTCAAATTACTCAACCCCAAGGGGGTGAAAATTATATAGTCTGAGTTTTGCTCCGTTTTTAAACCCTGGAAGGGTGACATTCTTCTACCCATTCGAATAGATATTTATCTTCGTGTTCAATTTCATATTTTCTCAAAAACTCATGATATTCTTCCTGGAAAGATGTTTTCATGTGATGCCTCTCCTGATCCAGGATATATTCATATACCCGATTAACCTGGGATTTGCCATAGGAAAAGGTCCCAAATCCAGCTTGCCATGAAAATTTACCCCTGACATAACCTTGATGATTTATAAAATTAGTGGAATTATTTTTCACATCCCGCACCAAATCTGATATAGCTATAGATGGTTTCAGCCCCACAAAAATATGAACATGGTCAGAGACACCATTAACGATGATTGCTTTTTGTCCTTTACCTTTGATGATCCCAGCTATGTATTTAAATACTTCATCTCGCCATGGTTTAAGAAGCATATTTCTCCGTCCTTTGACAGCGAAAATAATTTGGATATACAACTGTGAATAGGTACCGGCCATCAGCTCAGCTCTGTCATCCTTTCAGGATTCTCTTTGACTGGGTATCGATCCATGCTACTGTCCTTACATCCCTTCGGGATTATTGTAGCAATATAAATAGGTCCGGCCATCAGCTCAGCTCTGTCATCCTTTCAGGATTCTCTTTGACTGGGTATCGATCCATGCTATTGTCCTTACATCCCTTCGGGATTATTGTAGCAATATCAATAGGTCCGGCCATCAGCTCAGCTCTGTCATCCTTTCAGGATTCTCTTTAACTGGGTATCGATCCATGCTATTGTTATTACATCCCTTCGGGATTAAAGTGGTAATATAAATTGTGACCATGTTCTGTATCTTCAATTTCAAATTAGGTATTTCTGGAGATCGATTTTTCAAAATCTTCGTTTAAAATATTTTCCAGGTAATTGTTGGATAAGACCCTTCATTTCAAGTTGAAGCAAGGTCCCCAGCAGTGCGAAAGTAGTTTGCTCGGCCAGGCTGGCCAAATCATCAATATGGATTTCTTCAGTGGCCGAGAGGTGTTCAAGGACAGCGGTTTCTGCGGGATCGGCGGCGATCAGGAGTTCCTGCTGACCCTGGGAACTGCCCATTTTGTATTTCCCGCCCAGCTCTTCAAGTATATCATCCACGCTTTCAACCAGTTTTGCGCCCTGTTTGATTAATAGATGGCTTCCCCGACTTTGGCGACTATTGACCGGTCCCGGCACAGCAAAGACTTCCCGGTTTTGATCCAGGGCAAAATAGGCTGTAATCAACGAGCCGCTGCGCTCTGCGGCTTCTATGACGATGGTGCCCAGGGAGAGCCCTGAAATGATTCGATTGCGGCGGGGAAAGTTTTGGGCGTCAGGTTTGCTGCCCATGAGGAATTCTGAAATGATCAAACCTTTTTGGGAAATCTCATGGTAAAGCTGTCTATTCTCTGCTGGATAAACGCGATCAACACCATTTCCCAGAACTGCGATGGTCGAGCCACCCTCCTTCAGGCAGGCTTCGTGTACCAGGGAGTCAACCCCCTTGGCTGCACCAGATATGATGGTCAGACCATTTCTGGCTAAATCTCTGCTAAACTCCTTTGATATTTCTCGACCATAGCTGGTAGGGGTTCTGGTCCCCACCATGCCAATACCATCTGATTTGAGAAGATCAATGTTTCCCCGACAAAACAGGGCGATGGGCGGATCATAAATTTGCTTCAAGCGCTCAGGATAGGAATCGTCCCAGATTGTTACCATTTCCACTTGAAATTTATCTATCAGCTTTGCCTGACCGGCAATAAGTTCTTCATCTGCATTCTGTAAAATGGCTCTGGCTGTTTTATCTTTTATACCGGGAATTCGAGTCAGCTCCAGATAACTGGCTGAAAATATGTTGTCCAATGTGTCGAATTGTGAAATGAGGTCTAGTGTTTTCCGGGGACCGACGCCAGGGATGCTAAGAACCCTGATAATATTGAACAGATTACTATTCACGAATGCTGGTTGCCAGGGCCTTGACTAAATTTTCTATTCCTTCTCCAGAAACTGAAGAAATGGGGAAAAGTTCTATGGGTTCGAAGGTTGACATCTTCGGAACTCCCACAAAAGAGTCCATCTTCGTAATTGCCAGCATGCGTTTACGCTGTGTCAATCCAGGGCTATATTTTTTTACTTCCTCGAAAAGAAGTCGATAGGATTCTGAGGGGTCTTCATCATTGGCATCTACTAGAAACAAGAGGACACTGCAGCGTTCCACGTGTTTGAGAAACTGGGTTCCCAGGCCCTTGCCTGCATGAGCACCCTCGATGAGACCGGGTATGTCGGCCATGACAAAGCTGGTGTAGGTCCCAGTCTTCACAATACCCAGATTGGGTGTTAATGTCGTGAAGGGATAATCTGCGATTTTGGGTTTAGCTCGGGATACCCGGGCAAGCAATGTGGACTTGCCAGCGTTAGGAAAGCCAACCAGACCAACATCGGCCAGCACTTTCAATTCAAGTTCCAGATCCCTTTCCCTACCTTCGCGGCCATATTCAAATTCCCGGGGTGCCTGATGGGTGGGCGTGACAAATTCCGCATTGCCCCGACCGCCTCTGCCACCGTGGGCAACCACAATAGATTCCCCATCAATCTGCAAATCTGCTAGCACCTCACCATTATAGAGGTCTTTCACTATAGTCCCTGCAGGCACTTTAACAATGACGTCTTCACCTTGTTTACCCTGGCGAAGACTGCCTTCCCCATGCTTGCCTCGACCGGCTTTATAAATGCGATGATAGCGAACATCCTGTAAGGTGTGCAGTTGAGCGTCCACCTTGATGATAATACTGCCACCATTCCCTCCATTACCACCAGCTGGACCGCCTTTAGGCACAAATTTCTCACGACGAAAAGCAATAATTCCATCGCCCCCTTTACCCGGAATAACTTTAATCTTAACGTAATCGATAAATCTCATTGTAGTCCCTAGCGGTTGCGTTGCGCTAAATCATTCATTCGCCGTTTTAAAAAGGGCAGAAAAGCACGATCTTCAACTTCCATATCCTTCATAATCACATCAGCGACTTCTTCATAATCCAACGCGCACAGAATAGAAACTTCGCCTCGTCGCTCCCAGCCATCTGTCACCTCAACATGGTTCATAATCTGCTCAAGTGTGATGGGAAGTGCGGATAATAGCTCAAATTTGTCCTTATCTGAGTAATTGATCTGCTTTTCCGACCAGTAGTCTCTCATGATGATTTCAATTTCACTCACTAGAATGGTATGCAGCTCAGATTGAGCCATCTGAATCGATTTATCCATATCAAAGGTTTGTGCCTCTGGCAAATGAATGACGATGAAGATGGTATCTCTCACCGCCCGGTGTGTATCCACCCATTTGGGTGCTGTGCTCGTACCGGCACTGGGGAGGTCATAATTTACTGATTCCTTAGCGCAGCCCATGATGAGTGCCATCAGCAGGGCTAAAAATAGTTTGTCACTCTGGAATTTCATGCTGATCCCTCCAATTGTTGAATCACTATGCTTGCAATAGCACCTGATGCAATCATTTCATGAATGGCTTCGATATGAGCGCTCAAAGGACCATCTACTTCGAGATAAGGTACTTGCTGGCGAATCAATTGATAAATGGTTTCACTGCAGGGTGCCAGGTGATACTGGGGATTCAGATCTCTGGCCTGGGCAGCGCACATCAACTCTATGGCTATTATTCTGGAGGCATTCGAGATGACCTGCTTGAGCTTATGACCTGCAGTGGGAGCCATACTTACGTGATCTTCCTGATTCGCTGACGTCGGTATGGAATCCACAGATGCGGGATGGCTAAATACTTTATTTTCACTGGCCAGAGCAGCCGCAGTGACATGGGCAATCATAAACCCAGAGTTTAAGCCGGCTTCTTTCATGAGAAACATGGGCAAATTACTTTGACTGGTTTCCTGAAAAGCAGCAATGCGACGTTCGCTCATGGCCGCCACATCGGTGAGTGCAATTGCCAGATAATCCATGATATGTGCCAGCGATGCTGCATGAAAATTGCCCCCTGAAACGATGATGTTTTCATTGATCAATGTCACCGGATTATCCGTGGTGCTGTTGGCTTCCTGAGTCAGGATTTTTTCTGCATGAGTAATCAGATCATACAATGATCCATGTACTTGAGGCATGCATCTGAGGCTGTAGAAATCCTGGACGCGATCACAATCAAGATGGGCATCCCGATAACCGCTGTGAGCCATAAGTCTATATAACAATTTTCCAGCAAAGGCTTGACCAGTCTGGTTCCGTGCTGCTTGTATTTCTGCTCTAAAAGCGGTGTCCGTGCCCAACATCACTTCAGTGCTAAAAGCACCTGTTGCAGACAAGGTAAAAAACAGATCCTTGATTTTCCCCAAGGATTCGATGGCGAAGGCAGTGCTTACCTGGGTACCATTGATCAGGGAAAGACCCTCTTTTTCTTTTAGCTCAACTGCCTCTAACCGGAATTCTTTTAATATTTCAGCTGCAGGTCTGGTAGATCCATCCTGCATGAGAAATTGACCTTCCCCGATGAGGGGTAATGCCAGATCAGCCAGGGGTGCCAGGTCTCCACTGGCTCCCACACTACCTCTTTCTCGAACGGCAGGTATAAGATTATTATTGTACAAACGAATAAGCGCTTCGATGACCTCCAGGCGGATTCCAGAATAACCTCTTAGTAAGCTGTTTATTTTCAGCAGGAGAATCAGTCGTACGGTATCGTGGGGCAAATAGCCACCAGTCCCCGCAGCATGACTCCTCAGTAAATTGACCTGTAATTGCTTCAATTTATCGCTGGATATGCGTTGATTGGCCAGTTTGCCAAATCCTGTATTGACGCCATAGACCGTTTTACCCGTCTCCAGAATGTGTTCAACCACTTCCCGCGAGCGGCGGACGAGGATCTGCGATGCTGGGCTGAGGGAGAGTTCTGAGGGTGAACCCAGTTCGTCGTTGATCCCCTGAAGCGTCAAGGATTTGCCATCTAGAATCATCATTATCTCACTTTAGTTAGCATTGACATCTTTTAATCCATGAGAGCTAAACCAGGCCCTGATGGAATCGACCAACTCTCTTTCAGAATTGGCAGGGACATGAGGTATGGGAGTAGAATTGCGAAAATAATCGCCATATCTTTTGGTAAAAATGCGCTCATCCAGTGAAAGGATCGCTCCAAAATCAGAGGTGCTGCGAATCAGTCGACCCACACCCTGTTTATATTTAATGGCAGCTTCGGGCACACTATAGCCCATAAAGTCATTCTCTCCTGCGGCTTTCAGAGCATCACTATTGGCTTTCACAACCGGATCAGATGGAACCAGGAAGGGTAATTTAGCGATGACTAACAATTGTAGGGCATCTCCCCGGATATCAACGCCCTGCCAAAAACTATCAGTAGCCAACAGAATGCTATCAGGATGTTTCCTGAATTGATTGATCAAATCCATTCTGGAAACACGACTTGATTGAACCAGCAGGCGTCGACCTGAGCCCTTGATGCGATCCTCCAGTTCTTCCTGCCAGTTCATAAGCATCGTATAGCTCGTGAATAATATCATGGTACCCACTGGATGTGTTTTCCAGATTTTCTCAAGGAGAAAGAGAACTTCGATGGTATAATTCTCCGAATTTTGAGGACCCATATAGGTGGGCACAAATATTCTGGCCTGATCCTCGTAAAAAAATGGAGAAGGATAGGTCTTCTCCTTCAATCGATCATGACCCCGTAAACCCAGTCGTTGTTTGAGATAGTTGAAACTTCCATCAATATTAAGTGTGCCTGAAGTGAAAATAGCACATGCTAAATCCTCATAAACCCGAGTATGCAATTGCTTGCCGATCTCTAGAGGGACTTGAACAAATTTCACAGCAATCACATCACTGACTGGCATGATTTCAAACCAATAGATCAATTCAGGTATATCAGCGGACGCCTGCTTGTCCATGGTGGACAGGGTTTGAACCATCATTTCACGCCAGGATTCGAATCTGGAACTAATTTCTGTTAGCCCGGGAAGCCGGTCATCATCAAGATCGTCAAGAGACTTTTCGATATCCCTGACCAGATTGTTTAATGAGGTCAAACTGGTGATGACTGAATACCAAATTCCCCGCACAGGTGCAAATGGATTTTTTTCAGCTGTGTATAGTTCTTTGTATGTAAAGGTTGCCCGGTCCACATCACGTTGCCTGGTAGCCTTAAACTCGGTAAAAAATGCCAGCAAGGTCTTGTCGAATTCTTGAATATCCGTTTCAAGTTGATCGAGTTGACTGATTAACCCCGATTTCTGCTTCTCGTCCACAGGTACCATGAGATGTCTTAACTCGATGGACATACCACTTTTATTCTTCCCCTTATAGAACAGTTGGTCCATCTGGATGCGGAGACTCTTATATGAGAACTCTGCAGCAAAAAACTGATAGGCTGTCTTTTCAAGTAAGTGGGCTTCATCGACAATCAGTCTCTGGTAATGGGGCAAAATGGCATGGTCAGCGGCTGCATCGGCCAGCAGGAGGGAATGATTCACGACCACGATGTCTGCTTTGGCAGATTCCTGCCTCAATTTACCGAGATAACAATAATCATTGTGGGCACAGACATGGGTGGTACAGAAGCCTGGCTCACTATTCAGTTTGGACCAGACCAGTGCATTTCCAACAGTGTGAAATCCATTGTGCTCATCAATATCACCCGTAGGAGTTTCATGTGCCCAAACGACCAGGGTCTGGAGGGCTTCTTTTTCACGACGACTGAATCTCCAGCTCACATCACGGATAGCTCTCTGCCATTTGGTTTTACAGATGTAGTTGTTGCGACCTTTCAAAAGTAAGGCTCTCACTGGCAATCCCAGCTCTTCTTGAATAAAGGGAATTTCCTTATGAAAAAGTTGATCTTGCAAATTTTTGGTGTTGCAACTGATAAGGATAGGTTCATCCTCTTTCAGTTCATGTCGAGCCAGGATGGCAGGGATGGTATAAGCCAGACTCTTACCCACTCCAGTTCCCGCTTCTGCCATAAGAAATTCATCGTTGCGCATGGCATATTGAATATCATGAGCGAGTGTGACCTGTACTTCGCGGGGTTCATAGTCCTCGAGATGTTCTGAGAGGAGACCCTTTTCTGAAAATATCTGGTCCAGATCAGGGAATCCCCCGACCACTGTGGTATGACGAATATTCGGTTTCTGGGGTAAGGGGATTCGGGGATACTCCTCCAACTCTCCCAGAGCTCGCCCGGATGCGGTCCAATCCAGCATCGCCTTATATAGGTCCTCATTGGGCAAGTCGGTACCGTGCATGACATCCACCAGCACTTTCAAAACATCTGGTGAAAGACGCTTCATCTCTGAAATGAGAATGAGCAGAATATCTGCAACCATATCTGCATCGTAGTCAGCGCGATGGGCACCCTCTTTGGACAGGTTGTAGAATTCAGCCGCAGTTCCCAGCTTATGGTTGATCATATCATATCTGAGAGTTCGTACTAAACTCAGGGTGTCGATGCGTTGATTCTTGAGGGGGATGCCATCAATGGCTTCACGTTTAACATTTAAGAAATTGTGATCAAAATAAATATTATGAGCAACCAGGGGATGATCCCCGAGAAAATCGTAGAGATCGTCAACCACTTCCTCAAAAGTGGGTGCATCACTAACCATTTCATTGGTAATCCCGGTCAGCTTGGTAATGAATCTGGGAATTTGAACGGGCGGCTTGATAAATTGCTGATAATGTTCTGTGGCTACCCCGTTAACAACCTTGACAGCTCCAAATTCAATGACAAAATCAACATTGGGATCAAGTCCGGTGGTTTCAAGATCGAAGGAAACAAAGGTGCCGAGACCAATTCCCTGTAAATATTCCGAGAAACTCATACAGTGAACCTGGTATGTTTTATGTTGGAAGATATTTTCAAATTATCCCGAACTTTCTATGCATCGTGGGAATCAAAAACCAGCAAACGCTCGAGTAACATCCAGGAGCATTTTAGGTTTTTCTCGCGCGACTGCGGTAAAGATTTTTAATAGTGATAAATTTTCTGAAGGTGTTTTTACCAGTCGATGAGCAATCTTGTTTAATTGATCATCGGTAATTTCTGCAATTCCCTGTGCTATTCTATAGAGGGCTTCATGGTTTTTACCCTCAGCTTTGTGCCATCGCTCTGGATAAGCTTTCATGGCCTGCTCAGAATAATCACCT
The DNA here is from genome assembly GCA_021736185.1 of Fidelibacterota bacterium. Lineage (GTDB taxonomy): Bacteria > Fidelibacterota > UBA8477 > UBA8477 > JABMPR01 > JABMPR01. The sequence goes on from JAIPGJ010000007.1 coordinate 47,653, forward strand.
GCTTGAATGCACTGACCAGCCACATCTCCAGCTATTTGGCCGCCCTCCATTCCGGTGATAATTCCACCGCCTGTCACTGGGTTCACCATATGAGCGGCATCACCTGTCAACATAATGCCCTTGGCAGTGATCTTTTTTAAGGTTTTACCCAGGGGTATACCGCCGCAAACGCTGGTTAAAACACTCGCTGTGGGGAAATATTGTCTCAAAAAGGCGTGGATCATGTCATGGGGATTATGATCTTTTCCGTAAATACCATTGATTCCCAATCCGATGTTGGCCATGCCATCACCCTTTGGAAATATCCAGAGGTAACCGCCTGGTGCCCAATTGTCACCTACGTAAAAATCGATCATCTCCTGGTCTACATCGATATTACCCACGGTTGCCTGATAGCCAGAGTCCATATCCTTTAACTTTGAGGCCGTTCTTAGACCAGCCATCCGGCCCACACGTGACTCTACCCCATCTGCTGCGATAACGATGTTAGCAGTGAGTTTCCGTGTTTCTCCCATGTATTGATATTTTACGCCGCGGACATATTCATCCTCAAGGATGAGACCATCCACATAGGCTCTGGTTTGGATCTCGGCTCCGGCCTGGCTGGCTCGGTTGGCCAGTGCATAATCGAACAGTCGGCGATGAAGGACGTAACCTGCATCGTCCATACCAAAATTAACCTGAGTATTATCCGGAGATCGCATGCGTACTTTGGAGATGGTGGTTGCTATCCAACCTGGATCCGGTTCAATAAATTTTCTCAAACCGGTAGCACCGACACCCTCGCCACAGCGCACGGGGTAACCAATGTCTCGGTCTTTTTCGAGAAGGATGGTTTTAGCACCCTGTTTTGCCGCTGCCTCAGCAGCCATTGACCCTGCCGGTCCACCCCCAACCACAATGACATCATAATCAGTCATGCTTAACCTCCTCCTTCGCATCTGAAGAAAGCACGTCGATAGGACACACCCAGATACAAATATCGCAATCAATGCAGGTATCATGAATAATGGAAATATCAGCTTCGCGCAACTCAATGGCATCAACGGGACAGACTCCCACGCAGGTGCCGCAAAAATCACATCGATTATCTTTTACAAGGATCATCATAAACCCCTTTTATATCAACTCGATCCTTTCAGTGGATAGCCCTTTCCACCTGAGGTGATCGATTAAGAATTAACCTGTTAAAATAGGAATCAATGGTGCATTCTAAATGATTAAATGCACTGCATTATCTGGAGACAGGCGAATCGGTTCGTCCACGCCCATCTGGAATGATATCATGGGCTAGCTTACATCAACCCCAAACTGTTCAACAATACCAGCGTGATAAGCACTGGAGCGACAAATCGCAGGAAAAGGAACCAGACACCCTCAAACCAGGGATACGTTTCAAATAAGTGCTCCGCCCCTTCCTTCAAAGCTGTCATAACAGAAGTTCGTGACCAGACCCAGCCAGCAAAAATGGCAATCATCAATCCACCAAAGGGCAACAGAATGTTGGATGCTAAGAAATCCACGACATCAAAGAATGTC
>JAIPGJ010000108.1 GCA_021736185.1 Fidelibacterota bacterium
TATCAGCCTTGATTCCGATCTGGTGGATGGCGCGGTAAAAATAACCATCAAAGATACGGGCATTGGCATGTCCAAGGAATACCAGGATCATATGTTCAATCTATTTTCTCAGGAAAGTACTGGCTATACCAAAAACTTCCAAGGTATGGGTCTGGGACTGGCTCTGGCTCATCGGTATCTCATGCTGATCAATTGTAAAATTCAACTTGAGAGTGCCCAGGATGTAGGTACTATCTTTACCATCTATTTCCCAGTAGATGCCTCAAATTCCCCGGTTGTCAGTATGGCTGATCTTAATGGTGCACCTGAAAATGCACCCTCTGAGGCAAGTGAGGTATCACGCATGAGTATTCTCGTGGTTGAAGATGACCCAAATTCCCAGAAACTGGCCAGCTTCACGTTAAGCAAGGACTATAACCTTCACTTCGCAGATTCAGTGGCAGATGCCAAGGATGTGCTGAATGCCCAAAAAGTTCAACTTATCCTCCTGGATCTCTCGCTTCGCGGCGATGAGGATGGTTTAGAACTCGCCCGCTTCCTGCGCAAGGATGAGACGAAATGGCTCAAGGTGCCCATCATTGCTCTGACTGCCCACGCCTTCACCTCCGATAGGGATCGATGCATGGAGGCTGGCTGCAATGATTTCATGACCAAACCTTTTCGGCTGGCAGAATTAAAGGAAACCATCCAACACCTGTTATAGGACCTTCTTGATGAAATCTCGCTGGAAACAGACCCTGGCCGTTCGATACTTTGGAATTTCAAAGATCCCCTTGATATTTTTTGTCAGACCCGGAGTGATCACCTTGAATGATGCGGAATGTGTGATAAAAATCCCGCTCCGTCGTCGTACACAAAATCACTTGAAGAGCTTGTATTTTGGTGCATTGGCTATTGGCGCTGATCTGGCCTGCGGTTTGTTGGCCATGCAGCTCATAGCCGGGAGTGAACACAATATTAGTCTGGTATTTAAAGATATGCAGGCTGATTTTTTAAAACGCGTCGATGCCGATGCCATTTTCACCTGTAAAGAGGGCGAAAACATACAGAAACTGATTCAAAAAGTCATTGATTCCGGCGAGCGTCAACACCAAAGTCTACATATCCAGGTTACAGCACCTGAAAAATATGGGGATGAAATTTTGGCTAATTTCACCCTGACCCTGTCTTTAAAGGTGAAAGATTAACTATTCCCGGGGTCCAGCCAGAATTTCCTGGACCTGACTGCTTGACGAAAGCACTTCAATCGCTTTCAGTACTACGCGATCATGATTTAATGAAGCGGCAATTCGAGCACCATTACCCCCTAAAACATTGGCCATTTCCCGCTCCAGACCTGCCAGAATTTGAAACTTGATATCATAAAACGCCTCGAGCTGGTAAACAGCTCCTAATTCACTTAAAGCATCCCTCAATTCAAGCACATCGGAATAAATGCTACTGGTTGAATCCACCACATTGTCCAAGTCACTAATCCAGCGATTGAATTTGGTCTCAGGAATAAGATGGCGTTGGGACATCCATGCGTAAAAGCTATCTACCTGGCTTTCATCAAAATGAATCGGCAGGGCAAGACCTGGATGAGATTCTCCATATTCCAGGGCATACTTAAAGAACACGCGCTTACGCCACAGGTCCTGTTCCAGATCACTCAGGGGAAAATCCTTCGCCACAATATCCGGCTCAACCCCGCCACCGCCTTCGAACTTGCGATTATTATCAGAACGAAATGTGGTGTCTGTGGAGATGAGAAAATCTTCATACATTACATCCTGGGCAATTTCTCGTTTCTGGATCAGACGTCCACTGGGCAGATAATATTTGGCGGAAGTGAGTTTGAGTCTCGTATCGGGTGATAATCTGGTGACCGTCTGTACCAGTCCCTTACCAAATGAGGGTTCGCCGATGACCACCGCTCTATCATAGTCCTGAAGGATTCCTGCCAGAATCTCTGAGGCCGATGCAGATCCACCGTCGATCAGAATGGCTATGGGTAGAGCTTTATCCACAATGGGTCGTCGTCGGGACAGATACTTTTTATTGGACTGATCGATGCGACCGCGCGTCTCAAGTAACAATTCATCCTGCTCAATAAAAAGATCGGCACTCATCAAGGCGGCACTCAACAATCCACCTGGATTGCCGCGGAGATCAATAATCAGGGCCTCCAGTTTGACCTGATTCATTTTTCGAATGGCTTTTTCCAGGTCTTCAGCTGAATATTTTGAAAAGTTTGCCAGTTTCACATAACCCGTGCGGTTTCTCAACAGACCGGAATAACTCACATCGGGGATCTTGATTATCTCTCGAATTAATTCGAATTCTATAAAGTCGTGCTCCCCTTCCCGCTTGATCAGCAGCTTTAATAGTGAGCCCTGCTCACCGCGAACCATCCGGGCGGCTTCGTCCATATCTAATTTTTTTGTCCACACAGAATCAATTTTTACAATTCGATCACCAGCGAGAATACCCTGTTGGAAGGCTGGTGTCCCATCCATGGGTGAGATCACGATGAGGGAATCATTCATCTCGCCCAAATGGATTCCCACACCACCATATTCACCGGTGGTGATGGCATCCAGACGATAGGAGTTGTTATCATCAATATGTTGGGAATAGGGGTCTAATTCATGAAGCATACCCACAATGGCAGCATCTGCAAGTTTTTCAGGATCAATTTCAGCAACATAGCGATCTAAAATAGTATCAAACACCTGCTTAATGGAGGCCTCACCCGCCCCTCGACCAGATTGGACCTGTGTGTACAGGGTGACGCCCCACCCGCTTAGTAGCAAAATCACCAGAATGGGCAGAAATGTGGATTGGTATTTCAAGTCAATCGTCCCAATATCTGGTCCACTCGTTCTAAAACAATGCCCTTGAGGACATCGATGGATTCACGACCATCCAATAACAGGAATCGATGGGGTTCGTCCTTGGCCAACTGAAGATAACCATTCCGCGTGCGTTCCTTAAACTCTGCATTTTCAGCTTCCAATCGATCAAGCTGGCGATGATCCATACGGTCTTCTGCCGTATCGAGGGGTGTATCGACGAGGATTGTCAAATCAGGAGTAAGCTCACCAATGGCAACTTCGGCCACTTTGCGAATACTTTCAAGGGAGAGGTCGCGACCATATCCCTGATAAGCAATCGTACTGTCAACAAATCGATCGAGTAAGACGATTTCGCCTCGCTGGAGGGCAGGTAAAACTTTTTCTGATATCAATTGATTCCTGCTGGCAAAATAAAGCAGCATCTCAGTCACCGGACTCATTTCAACATTCTCACGATCCAGCAGGATTTCTCTGATTTTTTCTGAAATTTTTGTGCCGCCAGGCTCGCGGTAAAGATGAACACCATAACCCCTGTCCAGGAGTTCATGGTAGAGCATTTTACACTGGGTGGATTTCCCAGATCCGTCAATACCTTCGAAACTGATGAGCAGTGGTTTGTTGGTTTTCATTTTTTCTTTTTTGCCAGTTGAATCAATATCCAGATATAATCATAAAAGCTTAGTGCGGCGAGAAACCAGGCGAGGAGCACCACGAAAAGATAGGCTCGTTCTCCAGGCCAGGCCCCCATGAGTGTGAATAGAAAGAGGATACCCATGCGGTCCCATCTTAAAAAGTACAATCGCGGGAGATTGATGGCATTTAGATCATATTTCATTTGCAGATTTGTCAGTAAATAAATACCGCATATTCCCACCAGACCGGCAACCCCGGTCCAGAAATGACCTTGAAACCATAAATGGACACTCAATCCCAGCATCAGGGGGACTTCTTCGATAAAATGTCTGAATCGGCTGCTTGCCACAGTCCGATCCACAAAAAGATGCAGATGTATCTGATCCAGAAATAACCAGATCCCGATAAAAATGGCTGTTAAGAAGTAAAACCCAAAAAGCAGATTAAGAATGGCAAGCCCTTCAACACCAAAGCGGATTTTACTCAGCGTACTGGAATCGAGCTTTCTTTGTTCTACCTTCTCCATGGAAAAGTTTAGTGCCTTTTGCATTATTTTCTGAATAAAACGGGGGTAATTAAAATCATCCCTGGCATACTCAAATGCGCGATCTGTGGTCATCCCTTATTTCCTCCAATCATGATTACAACTTCCCCTTTAATGCTGCGCGTATCCAACTGTTCCCTGACCTCTGAGACGGTACCACGAATAAATTCTTCAAACTTTTTGGTTATTTCGCGGGCAATGACAACCTGCCGATCCCCCATATATTCTCCAATATCTTTGAGGGTCTTTGCCACTCGATGAGGGGATTCATACAAGATAATGGTCCTTGGATCCTCAGACAGCATTTTAAAACGTGTCTGGCGCCCCTTTTTGCGGGGTAAGAATCCTTCAAAGGTAAATCGATCTGACGGGAGACCTGCAGCCACCAGAGCTGCCAGCATGGCAGAAGCTCCGGGAATGGGTACAACCTCTATTTTTTGAGCCACAGCGGCCCGGACCAGGTAGAAGCCTGGATCACTGATCAGTGGCGTCCCTGCATCAGAAATCAGGGCAATATCATCCCCATTTTCCAACTTCCTCAAAAGCCCCGGTGTGGCCTGCTCTTTATTGTGATCATGGTAGGAAAGCATGGGAGTCGCAATCTCATAATGTTTCAATAAAACACCAGAAACCCGGGTATCTTCAGCAGCAATAAGTTGAGCAGATTTTAAGACTTCCACGGCGCGAAAGGTGAAATCGCCAAGATTTCCGATGGGTGTGGAGACAATATATAATTTTCCAAAGGACATATAATAATGGGCGGGGCGATGATCGCCCCGCCTTCATTCAATATTTACAGATCGAAGGAAATTCCCTGTGCCAGCGGTAAATCCTTGCTCCAGTTAATGGTGTTGGTCTGTCGCCGCATATAGGCTTTCCAGGCATCTGAACCAGATTCACGACCGCCACCTGTTTCTTTCTCACCACCAAAAGCACCACCGATTTCAGCACCTGAAGTACCAATATTGATATTGGCGATCCCACAATCAGATCCAATATGGGATAAGAATCTTTCAGCGTGCTGCATATTCATGGTAAACATGGCTGAAGAAAGTCCCTGGGGCACTGCATTGTGCAATTCGATAGCCTCATCAATGGTTGTAAAGGGGATGATGTACAGAATGGGTGCGAAGGTCTCTTTCTGAATAATATCCCAGTGGTTCTCACCCAGCACAATGGTGGGCTCTACAAAATAACCTGCCCGATCCTTCAGAGCATTTCCGCCAGCCACTATTTTCCCACCAACGGCTTTAATCTCGCGGATAGCCTGCTCGTATTCCTCTACGGCTCCGGCATCAACCAGGGGTCCCATGAGGGTTCCCTTTTCAAGGGGATCGCCAATACGAACCTGTTTGTAGGCCTTGACCAGTCTTTCCACGAAGGAATCCATGATCTCTTTCTGGATAATGATGCGGCGGGTAGAGGTACAACGCTGTCCAGCAGTTCCCACAGCGCCAAAAACCGTGGCCATAATGGCCATGTCCAGATTGGCTGTGTCATCGATAATGATGGCATTGTTACCGCCTAATTCAAGAATAGTGCTGCCGAATCGTTTGGCAACCACTTCACCAACGTGGCGACCCATGGGGGTTGATCCGGTAAAGGAGACGAGGGGAATCCGTTTATCATTGATCAAGCGCTCGCCAATGACCGACCCTCGACCAATGACCAGGTTAAAGATGCCTTTGTAGCCATTGTCGGTTAAAACCTGGTTACAGATTTTCTGAACGGCAATGCCACATAGTGGAGCCGTTGAAGATGGTTTCCAGATGGTTGTGTCACCGGCGATGGCTGCCAGAAATGAGTTCCAGGCCCACACGGCAACGGGGAAGTTGAAAGCTGAAATCACACCAACCACACCCAGTGGGTGATATTGATCGTACATTCTGTGTTGAAACCGTTCGGAGTGCATGGTGCTGCCATATAGCATACGTGATTGACCCACTGCAAAATCGGCAATGTCGATCATTTCCTGCACCTCGCCATCCCCTTCCTGTTTGATTTTCCCCATCTCCAGGGCAACCAGGCTGCCAAGCGCATCTTTTTTCTCTCGTAGAGCGACGCCCATTTTGCGCACGAGCTCACCACGTATGGGAGCTGGTACCTGTCGCCACTCTTTGAATGCCTCATCCGCTTCAGCCACCACTTTCTCATAGGCTGCTTCTGAACATTGATATACACTGGCGATAACTTCACCCGTTGCCGGGTTACGGGACTTGAGGATATCATCGCCACCGGTTGCCAGCCATTCTCCTGCTCCGATACAGGCACCTGGGTTAAATTCTTCAATTCCTAGTTCTTTTAAAAATTCCATAGTTACCTCTTTAATTATTCATCAATTCTGTGAAGTTTCGTGTTTTGCTATTCATACCAGTTATAATTTTTTAACCGCTTCTGAAAATTCGATTCCCAGTGTTTTCAACTCAGCCAGCACGGGCTCATAAATGACGCGATCCACAGGGATTTGGACGCCGGTGAGCTTTATTTTCCCATCCAGAATAAGTTTAACTGCGATTGCCAGGGGTAATGATACAGTGCGCGCCATGGAAGTATTCCCATGCGGTATTCCATAATCAAATAAGGTTGAAGTAATCTCCTCTTTATGATCAGAGAAACTTGCCTTAAACCTGTGTTGCAGAGCAACCATATCTCTTTCACCTGAAGCATAAGCCATTTTAGTTTTCATGAGCTCAGCCAGGAAATCAAGGGCTGTTGTAGACATCATCTCAAGGATGTTGACATCAAACAACCCCAACCACTCCAGTGCTTTTATGACTTCATCGTTTTCTGAAATCTTTAATTTTGCTGCCGTTTCTGAACGTGTCTCGGCTTGGTCAAAACCATTTAAGTTCGCCAGAATTCCTGCATAACTGGTTTTTCCGGCGGGAATCGCGGTCTCAGTTAAGAGATTTAATGCTTTGAGGGCCAGCATGAGCTTATGCCAACCAGCATAGCGTAAAGTGCCGCGCATGAGGAACTGGATACCTTCCAGTCCATATATCTGCTTATAAGCAGTGGAATCGCGGTTGGGATATGCCTCAAAATTCTGTCCATCGATTTTCATGGGTTCAGTTGCAGAAAACAAGTCCTTGGCACTGATTTTCTTTATGCTGCCCCCGGCAATATAGCTTGCTGAATTATTACCAGCCAGGAGCACACCCTTGGGGCTCCAGGAGAATTTATAGCCAAAGGGATTTGTATTGGCTTCAGGTGCTGGCAGCCCACCACAGACGGAGATGAACTCGTCGATATGCCCTCCTCGCTGCTGCACATCATGGATGATTTTCATGGCTGACATATGGTCAATCCCAGGGTCAAGTCCAATTTCACAAAGGAACAGTAAGTTCTTCTCCTGTGCTTCCGCGTCAAAGGATTTCATCTCATCTGAAACATAGGAGGCATTGACCATGTGCTTTTCAGCTTGGAGACAATGTTTGGCCACGGTGCCATGGAGTGCATAAGGTAAAAGTGAAACAACCAGATCCGCTTCAGCCACTAATTGACCAAGCAGATCGGCATTTTTGACATCCAGAGCCGCCGATTTCCCCCGGGGATGATCAGCGATGGCCTTGATGGCATTCTCCTCAATGATGTCGGCCACCGTAAGTATGTAATTTGTATTCTTAAACAGATAATCAATAATGGGCTGAGAAACCAGACCAGCCCCTAGTATAAGTACGTGTTTGCTCATGTAGATCACTTAGACTTTCAGATAATCTTTTAAATATTCATAATCGGGTGTCAACTCCCCGGCGTGGGCAATAACAGCCTTTTTTACTTCTGCGGGAAGGTCTAGGTTTTCATATGTCGCAGAATAGTCGCAGACCCCCATGGCATAGACAAAGGGTATCAGAGCTTCACCAAAGGCCCTGGAGGCTTCCCTGGGCAGCTCTGTGGGCAGATTGTCAACAGCCATGACCACGGGTCCATCCCCTTTAAAACCCATCAACCTATCCCCTGTGTTGATATCGTGGATATAAACAGGATCAGGACTCAAAGTTGAACCCGTATTGAATTGAACCGCTCCATCAATATCACAGGTAATATCCCCCACAATCATCAAGGTTTTATCTGAGAGGTAGTGGGCTCTGATCTCCTCAAGGGTAATCAGCCGGGGATAGGGTGTATCCCAGTAAATGCAATTCACCAGCATATTCATTTTTTTAAGATAGGGCTGAAATTTGGAGCGATATTTTTCAGGATGATCGAAATAGTCTTGTAATTCGAATTGAGCCTGTGTATCGATTGGCTCAAACATATCCTCCTCTTTAAAAACAACCTGGATAAGTTGTCCGCTATATGTCCCCATATCTGCATGGAGGAGTTCCTGGGCACTCATTTCATAAATGGGTAAATTGGCTAATATTTCCTGGACACCCCCGGAGACATTGCCATATCCCGTAATTCCAATAACAATGGCCGGTTTATCAGCCATCCAGCGACTGATTTCAGAGCCTAAAATTTGTAGCGAGAGATTGATTTCTTCCAGATTGGCATAATCCTGAGCCTGTTTTATTTGAAGAAAGGGACTTTCCACACCCAGGACCCTGAGACGTTGGCCATAGGCCCACAAGGTATTCACCATGCCAGCCAATCCGGCATGACGTCCAAAAAATACCAACCGTCGATCATTTTCATCTCGAATAAGTTCATAATCCAACAGAGTTGCACCTGTATCAAGAATGTGTTGAAGCATGGGCATATTGTAGCCTTGCCCTTTGATCGTATGTGAGAAATAGATATAGGCTTGATGTGGATGGATATCCTTGACATCAATTTCCTTGACGGCCATGACCAGATTGGCATCTGTCAAATCAGGGGACATGGGAATATTCTGAGCGAGAAATTCGTCATCCTTGAAAACCCTTTGCAGTGAGGGCTGAACGGTGATAGAAAGCTGGGGATAGTCCTTTAGTAATTGCTTGATTTGCACCGGGGTTAAAGGTATCCGACCTTCGCCTGGTTTGTGCTCAGAGATGATTCCGATATTCACAGCCATCAGTATGCGTTTCCTATCTTTTGAGATGCAGGTTCAATACAGCCATGCAATATAATTTAGGGCGCGCACTACTCAAGGCATATGCTCTCAGAAGGAGGGTTAAAATTGAACTTTATAGCCGTTTTTCGGGAGTTCTGAAGGCTTCTGTCCAGAGGGTATATCCAAGCCGATAATACCATATTTATATGGAAGTTGCCGACAAATTTTTAATCTGCCTCAGATTATCTAATCCAGCCGATGAGACTTTCGCTTTGTTTCGGGGTCTGAGTCAGATTGATTTCTTGCTGCGATACCAGATCAGTTATAAAGATGTCAAAGTCAGCGCTCCCCTGAGGAACGGGGCGAATTGTGGCCAGGAATCTGGATTGGTTTGATAGGGAACCCTGTCTCGATTTACTGCGGTAAATTTCTCGAGTTGCTTTAGTCTCTGGATTGTAGAGGGCATAAATTCTGTTACCATTTTGGTCCTTCTCTTTGAATGAGAACAGAATCTCTCCCTGGTTGGTCCATTGTTCCGTATAAACGTACTGGTCCACAAAATGTGACTCGCTTTGAC
>JAIPGJ010000109.1 GCA_021736185.1 Fidelibacterota bacterium
CTGCTGTGCCTGGTTCGATTTTTTCTGGAGTTCGCGACCCATGAGGAGATTAAACAGCTGATCAGTACCCCCTAATTCAACATCAGAATGGAGGTGGACCGAGTCCTGGGCTTGTGCCAGAGGATATAGAAATTCATGGACGGAGATGGGAGTACCACCCTTGTATCGTTGAGAGAAATCGTCGCGCTCCAACATCTGAGCCACTGTCACCTGGGCAGCCAGTTTGATCACTTCAGAAAAGTTCATTGAATCGAGCCATTCAGAATTATGAACCACATCCAGCCTGTCGGTGTCCAGGATAATCGAAGCTTGCTCCAGGTATGATTTTCCAAAGTCGCGTGCTTCGTCCAGACTGATGCTGGGTCTGGTTTTATTTCTACCAGTGGGATCTCCAATAGAAGCCGTAAAATCACCGATAATGAGGATGGCCCGGTGACCTAAATCCTGAAATTGTCTTAATTTTCTAAGGACAACGGCGTGACCAATATGAAGATCGGGACGGCTGGGATCGGCCCCTAACTTGATCTTGAGGGCTTGCCCTGATTGAAGCGATTTTTCAAGTTTTTGCTCCAGTTCCTCAGGTGATACGAAGTTTTCGACACCACGGGAGAGGAGGTCCAGCTGTTCTTTAACGGGGGGAAATTTCACGATCATTCTCCGAAATATTTAATGAGTGAGCTTTCTGGCTCGGTCCATTTCTCGAGTTGCATCACGCTTTAGGGAGGTCTGACGTTTATCGCGCACGTTTTTACCCTTGGCCAGCCCCAGCTCAACTTTCAATCTGCCTGCCTTGAAATACAAGGATAGTGGCAATAAGGTGTAGCCCTTGGCTTCTATTTCATGGCTTACTTTTCTGATTTCTTTTTTATGAAGTAAGAGTAAACGAGGGCGTGTGGGATCATGCTGATCGTAATCATTGGCCGATTCCCAGGGAGATATGTGTAGATTCAGCAAGGATATACTGCCATTTCTCGGTCTTGCATAGGCATCACCCATGTTCACTTTGCCAGCACGAATGGACTTGACTTCGGTCCCTTGCAGGGATATCCCGGCTTCAAATTTTTCCACTATTTCATATTCGTAATAGGCGCGTTTATTACGTATAACCAGTTTGATGTGTTTATCCTCGTTCATGCCGAAAATTTATTCTTCCTGCACCTGATAACAACCCTGCTTTTTATCAAGATCAACTTAAAGCAGAGCTTTAATTGAAATAATTATACATATTTCAGGGTGAAAACGCTAAATTATTTATATTTTTAAGCCAACATCGAGTGATTCTGCCACCCTATTTAGAAATTGTATTCTAATAAAAAAGCTAAACCAGACACTATTAAAGCCTTGACCATCGTATAATAAGGGATTATAATTAAAGTAATGGTTCAAGTGTTTAACGTCGTTTTATTCTAGAGTGAGTGCAATATGCCCAGGGAAGCCATCAAAAAACTGTATTATTCCATTGGTGAGGTTAGTGAAGCGACCGACTTAAAGCAATACGTTCTGCGCTACTGGGAATCTGAGTTTCCCCAATTATCTCCAGCAAAAAACCGTGCAGGTAACCGAACCTATCGTGAAAAAGATATAGAGTTGGTTAATTTTATTAAGACCTTGCTCTATGAAAAAAAGTATACCATTGAAGGTGCACGACAGAAGCTCAAGGAGTTGCAGGATCACGGATTGGCATTGAGTATTGTAAGTCTGGAAGATCCTAAACCCACACCCCCTGTTGATGAAGTGGAAGTGCCACAACGCGTTGCAAGTCCCAGACCGGCTTCCGCCTCCCAGGAGGCCATGAGTCCTGAAAACTACAAAAAGTTTTTAATAAACCTGAAATCTGAACTTAAACAGCTGATTGAACTTATCGATTAATAACTTGGTTCAGTGTCTTAATGCTCCTTGATTCGGAGTGTTTCAATTCTTTAATTAGGCCGCTTTATAAATGAGGTGTGACATCAGATCATTTTGGAGCACATCAACCCGGAACGTAGCGCAGCCCGGTTAGCGCGCTTGACTGGGGGTCAAGAGGTCGGGAGTTCAAATCTCCCCGTTCCGACTCCGATAAAACCCTGCCTTTGGTGGGGTTTTTCACTTCTATCAAGTCAGCTGGAAACTAAGGTCCTCGAAGTATCCGAGGGCGTGTCAGGATTGGAGGTTTTGATAACCTCAACCTCCGGTACCTTTAAGCGGTTGCGCGTCTGGATCCCTTCACATAGGGTGGGATGGCGGGAAGGTGAGGCCACTGCTGTCAATATGATGAAACATCTCTATCATTTTCTGTTAAATTAATGACACCACTGTTTCCAAGGATCGTATGGAAATAATCTTTATTACTAGAAGGAGAAGCAAATGACACTCAAAGAAAAACTGGAACTATTATGGAAGTACCTGCTCCTTGTTGTCATCGTCTTTGGACTGGTACAAATGGGTAAGAACCGGCCTCCGAGAATGATGTCGAAGGACTGTTCGGGCCCACATGGAGAGAAAATGATGTGGTTCAACCATGGCGATGATGATATGAAAGACATGGATTTTGACGTAGAAGTGATGGAACTGGAAGATGGTGACACAACCGTAAAAATTATTATCAATGGAAAAACCATAGATCTTGAGGATATGGAAGCGGCCGAGGGAGATGTTTTTATCAAAAAAATGAAAGGCCCCGGGGATCATAAAGTCAAGATTATCAAGAAAAGAATTATGGAAGATGAGGGTGAAGATTAGATTTTGAATAGTGGAAATATTAAAGAGGCCGTCCCACAAAGGGCGGCCTCTTCTATTCATATCGAGGGCATCAAGGTATAAAGTGAACCGGGTCTATGATCCGATGCGGATACCTCGCTAGACACAATTCAAAACACATCTGCTTGGTTATCCATTGCTTTTCCTATCCGTGTAAATCGGTGTACATCCGTGGCTAAAAAAAATCTTCTCAGGTTCTGTGCCAGCCGCTTTTTATTTGCTAAAGACTGCGATAGCCGACATCACCTCACGCTCAGTCGTGGTTCCTGCAGGACGATTCAGTAAATTGCCATTAACCACTAATGCAGAAGAGCCTCCCCCATCCAGGTTGATCGCGTCTTCACAACCCAGTTCTAATAAAATATGAGCCAATTCCGGCAAGTCCACTCCCCGACTGATCAATTGCCTGCCATCCACCAATAGTAGAATGAGATCACCATCAGAGGTCACACCTGCAGCAGTACGGGGATGAACTTCTGGTATACTGGTCCCAAAAAAGACTTCTTCATTGACCGGGATGAACTCCTCACCATGACGGATAAGGATTGGACCCGCTCCAAGAATATCTCTAAATGACCAAAATTTACTATAACTGGTATCTGCCTTTAAACCTGGCATCCCAGGAGCATTCTCTATGGTCTGTTCCCAACTGAAAACAGAATCGCCGGAAGAGGAAACCCAGTTGATCCCAATGCTATCATTTTCATTGAACCCAATGGCAGACCGATGAAGATAAAATCTTTCCTCACCTCGCAGGACCGAGGCAGTTGCTGCGTGAATCAATTCTCCATCCACCTTTAATAGTCCCACATGTTTAGCCGGATTCAGATCCATCCTGAAGTAACCACCATTAATTACAACGGGAGCCCCCAATCGCTGGGCAAAATCAGAAACTGTCTCCCGGCGGTCATCATCGACAGAGAGTACGACTCGAGTTTCGATTTGTGGAAGTGATTCTTTAACTCTTACATACCAGGCACGGAGGTTTGCACCCACATGGATTGACTGGTATACAGTAATTCCTTCAGGTAAATCTTTATTTATGGAATCAATAGCAGTCCATTCCAGCCCAAGTTCTGGGTAATGAGGAGGATTTCCTGACTTGTTGCATCCAATAAAAAGCGCTAAAATGAAAATATGGGTAAAGATTCGATACATCATTATTTGCAATATAGTATGATTATGGGCAAAATCGAAAAATGTTTGTTTGTTTATTTGATTTTCTTGACTGAGTTAATCAGAATCACAGCAAAAACAGATAGGGTGCCACCAATAACAATATTCCATTGCAAGGGTTCCTTGAGGATGAGCATGCTGAAAATGAGCGCACTCAAAGGAACGGTAAAAATGAATGCGGACGCTTTTTCAGATCCAAGTCTGGAGGCAGCGATGAAATAAGCAGTCGTCGCGAAAGCCATGGCACCCACAGACACAGAAATGAGATTGAGCCAAAAAATCAAATCCAGCTTGAATACTGAAAGTAACTGACTTGGTTCTGTAAAGAACAGAGCAATCACTGAGCTCATCAAATAGAGCCAAAAACTATAGGTAAGTGTTCCCATATGGCGATTAATTCTGGAAGAGATGAAGGTGAGGAAAGCCCAGGTAGTAGCGCACAATACAAAATACTGATTGCCACTATTGAATACGGCAGACCATCCCTCCTGCCACACATTGATCAGTATGCTTCCTCCGAGAATCCCTAAAAGCAGCCCGGCCAACGAACGCCCGTGGGGTAAATATCCCCGGACAATGGAGATGAGCAGGAAGGTAAACAATGGATTTAAGGTTGTCACCAGCACCCCTCCTGCACCTGCAGCACCCAGTCTGGTTCCAGTGAAATAAAAATGATTATACAGAACCAGAAAAATGGCGCTTGCCGCAATGGAAGGAATTCCAGTTAAAGTGATCTTCCACTCAGTTCGTCTCAGGAGTAAAACGATACCCATGGACAAGGCAGCAATCAGGAAACGCCAGAACATCAAGATGGGAATGCTGGTATAGGTTCCCAGGATTTTACCATTAGTCCATGACAGACCCCAGAGTGCCATGGCGACAATCATGACGATATATAGGAATGTATGTTCTGATCTTTTCATCAGAGCATGTTAATTAATGAGAGGTATTATTCCGCATCTGAATCTGTTGCTTGAAAAAAAAGTCCCCATCAGATAACTGATGGGGACTTCAACCTTATTTAATATCAGGTCTTGTGTTTATCCGGCGATGTAGCGGGGATATTCGGGAATAAACATATTCTCTTTTACAAAAGCTCGGATATCCTTTGGTCTTTCAATCCGGGCTAGCCCAGCATCAAATGCCATTTCACAAATAGCAGTGGCAATCGTGAGAGAAATCTGGCGAATTTTTCTCAGATCTGGGTAAACCGTTCTTAAGGTTAGCTCTTCTTCAGTCACCATTTCAGCCAGAGTTTTGGCAGCCATGTAGAACATGGCATCGGTTACCTTTTTAGCCTGGCATAATGAAGCGCCCAAACCAACTCCAGGAAAGATGAACATATTGTTCCCCTGCCCCGGAACGAAGATCTTGCCACCCATTCTCACAGGATCAAAAGGACTACCACTGGCGAAAATAACCTTGCCCTTGGTCCATCTATAAGCCTGTTGTGCCGTACATTCGGATTTCGTGGTTGGATTGGACAATGCAAAAATGATGGGCTGCTCGGAATATTTCATCATCTCTTTAATTACCTCTTCGGTAAAGGCTTGCCCCTGACCGCTGACGCCCACGAGAATCGTTGGTTTAACCGCTTTTATGACATCAAGCAGGTTATCGATAAGGGGTTCATCTCTGGCATAGGCCACTTTGTGATCCTGAAGGGGACGCGGTCCATTTTTGACGACCAAACCCTGGCTATCAATAAACCAGAACAATTTTCTGGCCTCTTCAGCAGGCATCCCGCTGTCCTCAACGATGCCAGCAACAATCATATCAGCAATACCAACAGCTGCAGAACCTGCACCGTAAAAAATAAGACGTTGTTCAGACAGTTTTTCCTTCTTCATGCGCATAGCGCCAAGGAGTCCGGAGAGAGCCACAGCTCCCGTGCCCTGTATATCGTCATTAAAACACAATACATCTTCACGATATTTGTTCAAAATCGGGAAGGCGTGATTGTTGGTAAAATCCTCCCACTGAATCAATGCCTTGGGCCATCTATCCTGCACCGCATTGACGAACTCATCGACGATCTCGTAATACTCATCATCTTCAATACGACGCTGATTGAGACCCAGATAAAGCGGGTCTTCCAGGAGTTCTGTATTGTTGGTCCCTGTATCCAGTAAAATAGGCAACGTCTTGCAAGGGAAAATACCGCCACCAGCAACATATAGGGCCAGTTTACCGATGGGAATACCCATACCGTTGGCTCCAAGATCACCTAATCCCAGAATCCTGGATCCATCTGAGATCACAATGATATCAATTTCATCCTGATTCCAGTTGTCAAAGATTTCTCTAATATGACCCTTGTCCTTGGAGCTGATATACATCCCCCGGTTTTTACGATAGATATGACCAAATTGCTGACAGGCTGCACCAACCACAGGTGTATATACAATGGGGGTCATCTCCATGAGATTTTCCGTAAGCACTTTATAATAAAGGGTTTCATTCCGATCATGCAGACTGGTGAGAAAGATAAATTTTTCCAGAGGATCTGTTTTTCGTTGGTAGTTCTCCAGCACCCTGAGGACCTGTTCCTCAATATCAACAACTTTTGGGGGGACCAATCCACGCAGTCCCAGCGCATCTCGTTCTTCCTCTGAAAATGCGGTTCCCTTGTTTAATAAAGGCTCATTCAAAACATCCGCACCTCTAACAATGACTTCGAGCGGTTCATCTTTGCTATCCAGCTGATAGCGACGCTTTTTTACGATACCCATGGTATTCCCCTTTTTGGAAGGCTATTAATAATTATTAAGGGACACAATATGTCTAATTGAACCCTTTGCTAATATTGAAAATTCATAATAACATAATTATGCAAAAATGATGCAAGCTTGGCACTATTCATGCAAATAATATTTCCATGGTTAGAGATTTTTTAATCATTACTCAGATTACGATTAAAATAGCGGAGGGACAATGAAAGTTAAAAATCGATGGTTTGTGGTTTTGGGGGCAGTGCTTATTCAGTTGGCATTAGGAGCAATCTACGCCTGGTCAGTATTTACGCCGAAATTGGTTGAGGCTGGATGGTCAAAAGCTCAGACTCAGGGGGTCTTTTCAACGGGACTGTTCTTTTTTGCCATTGTTATGGTTATTGCCGGGCGTATCATGCCCAAACTGGGGCCTCGTAAGCTTGCCATATCAGGCGGTTTTGTGCTGGGATCTGGATATCTTCTGGCAGGCCTTTTTGGTGGGACCAGTTTTATTTCTTTACTGATTTTTATTGGAATGATCGGCGGTGCAGGAATCGGACTCGCCTATGTGGTTCCCATTGCTGTTGGCATGAAATGGTTTCCAGATAAAAAAGGACTCATTACGGGGCTGGCAGTAGCTGGATTTGGATTCGGTGCGACCCTGTGGGTCAAGCTTGCCGGTTCATGGGGAGACTTAATTGGCCTGTATGGCTTGAGCACAACTTTTACAGCCTTGGGTGCAATTTTTATGTTAATGATTTTATTAGGTGGCATCTGGATGGTATACCCACCTGAGGGATGGTTACCTGCTGGATATAGCCTGCCCGTCGCTGCTGATGGCTCAGCAGTTGGGGATAAAAATGATTTTAACAGCACAGAAATGCTCAAGACGCCTCAATTCCATTTCATTTCAATGACATTTGCCTTCGGGGCCAGTGCAGGTCTGATGAGTATTGGTTTGATGAAATTGTGGCCCATGCTCGCTTTGACCAATAACGGAATTGATGCTGTGGCTGCCAGTGCCATAGCCGGAACAGCCATGGCTGTCTTTTTCTCCCTGGCCAATGGTTTGGGACGTATCGCATGGGGTGCCATTAGTGACAAGCTTGGACGCAAACGGTCTATCGTCATCATGATGGCAACTCAAGGTGTTGTTGTGATCCTTTTCCAGTGGATGGCTGGAACACCTGCTCTCCTGTATTTGGGTGCAACTCTCATCGGCTTCAATTTTGGCGGAAATTTTTCACTCTTTCCAACAGTGACGGCCGACACATTTGGCAGTAAATTCATTGGCCAAAATTATGGATGGGTTTTTCTGGCCTATGGGTTTGGCGGAATATTAGGCCCAATCATGGGTGGTTGGCTCGGAGATATGGGTAATTTCCCCTTAGCATTCACCATTTGTGGTGTGCTCTGCATCATCGCTGCCATCATCATGTCTCAGATAAAACCTGCAGTAAAAGCAGCTTAACAGAAATCCTGATTCAAATAAAAAGAGGCTGTCCCAAAAGGGCGGCCTCTTTTTATTTATAAACTATTTAGGTATTCAGTATTTCAAGCAGTTATGGCAGCCAATATTTTGGAATTCTGAATTCCTGTTAGCTCAACAGGGATAATGCTATTAAGTTTTGCTTCTGGTTGATCTATGATGTGAACTTTCAAGTAATTTTCTGTCATTCCAGTCAAAACCCCATCGCTGGAACTCTCAAGCAAAACGTACCTGGTTTGATTCAACTGCCTCAGTGCAAAGGCTTGATTTTTTCGTTCTGATAGTTCAGTGAGAAGTTTGTTTCTGGCTTTTCGATCCTTCATCCCAACCCTGAAAGGTAATTTGATGGCCTCCGTATGAGGCCGCTCTGAATAGGAAAAAACATGAAGATAAGAAACATCCAATGATTCGATGAGATCGTAGGTCTCCTGGAATTCAGCCTCTCCCTCTCCAGGGAAGCCAACGATGATATCCACTCCTATCCCCGCATCCGGCATCACTGACCTAACGGCTTGGATACGGTCTTTGTAAAGGTCAACACCATATCTCCGTTTCATGAGGGCCAGAACTTTATCCGAGCCAGCCTGCAAGGGAATATGAAAGTGTGGGAGGATACTTTTTGATTTTGAAACAAAATCGATGATCTCATTTGTGAGAAGGTTGGGCTCAATTGATGAAATGCGAATTCGATCAATCCCTGCCACCTGGTCGAGTTTTTTTAAGAGGTCAATAAGTGTTGTGTCCGAATCAAAGCGATAATCCCCCACATTCACACCAGTTAGAACGATTTCCTTGACTCCTTTAGCGGCTATCTCAGATGCCTGGGCGACCAGAATATCTGGATTGATGCTACGACTCTTGCCCCTGGCCAGCGGAATCGTACAATAGGTACAGAGATAGTCGCAGCCATCCTGAATTTTTAAAAATGAACGGGTGCGGTCACCAAATGAATACGATGGAGTGCAGCTATGCAATTCGTCTATGGCAGCATCCTGAATAACGAGGGGTAGCTTTGCTTTAGATTCAAAATTGAGATGCTGCAGCAGATTAAATTTTTCTTTGGCTCCCAAAACAAGGTCAACCTGGGAGCTTGCTACTATATTTTCAGGTCTCAGTTGTGCATAGCACCCGATAACAGCAATTTTTGAATCGGGAGCTTGACGTTTCGCTCGGTTGACTATTTTTCGAAACTCACGATCAGCATTCTCTGTAACTGAACAGGTATTGATGACATAGAGATCGGCGACCTGGTCGAAGTCGATTTTTTCATATCCAGCTGCTTCGAACTGACGACCAATGGTTGAGGTCTCAGCATAATTCAGCTTACAGCCGAGTGTATGAAATGCGACCTTTTTTGTTCTATTAATCATCGCCATATTATAGTTATTGAAACTCCATGGAAAAGTTCATTTTGGTTCAGCTTTCAGATTGAATTCTCTCAGGGATACTTT
>JAIPGJ010000110.1 GCA_021736185.1 Fidelibacterota bacterium
TCGACTACGATGGTAATGAATATCATAGCATCGCCATAGGAGATCAGGTATGGCTACAGGAAAATATTGAATCACTCCATTATAGCGATGGCACTGAGATTCCTGGTGTAGTGGCCTATGGAGAGGTGGAGCGTAATTCAAGAATTTATGGTAGACTCTACACCTGGGATGCAACGATGCGAAATGAAACTGGCGAGAACGTCCAGGGAATCTGTCCCGATGGCTGGCATGTCCCCAGTAATGCCGAATGGGGGATCCTGGAGGATTATTTGGGTGGAGCTAGTGTGGCTGGAGGAAAACTCAAAGCCACAGGCACACTATACTGGTCTAGTCCAAATATGGGAGCAGATAACTCGAGTGGTTTTTCAGCTTTGCCGGGTGGGGAGTATGATGGACACTATAGCCCGCATATATTTCAACTTTTGCATGAATATGCAGTATTTTGGACATCCACCGAAGTAAGTACCGACAAAGCCACAGAGCGCTATCTGGCCTTTGATAATGCTGCGAGTTCGCCATACAATTGGTACAAATCCATGAAGTACTCGGTTCGGGCAATTCAAAATTCAGGAACAAGTGGTCTGAAGGAATCTCTTCAAAATGCCCCCCATTCATACTTTCTGTACGCCAATATGCCGAATCCATTTAATCCTGAGACTACCATCCCATTCGAGCTTAAACAAAGCGGTCATATCAGAATTGAGATCTTCGATATAATGGGTCAATCTGTAAAAACACTCTTGGATTCCAAGCTTTCGGCTGGAGTTCACCAGCTGGTCTGGCACGGTGCAAATCAGCATGGAGAGCAAATGGATTCAGGTGTATACATAATTGTTCTCACTGGCAGGGAAGCGCAACAAACACGAAAAATTTCCCTTGTTCGTTAAGTGGGATGAAGGGTTCTAAATAAAAATTCAAAATCTTTGCATGCTTATAACTCAGGTCTATATTCACTCCGAAATGAAATGGCAAGTATCATATTATTTTTTTAAGCAATCAGGGTGATGGTTTAAATCTGTATATTTGAACAATTTCACCCTCGTCAATTGGCGGGGGTTTTTTTTTACTATCAAGCGCAGCTTGATAGTACCGCGGCGAAGCTGAAAGCGAAGCCGGGTTGGCCTTTGACAAAGCACGAGATCATTTCAAGCATAGCTTGATAATAATCGGAGTGCAGATGAAAATTTTGAAAGAGATGGGGATTGAAGTCAGTGGTTGAAAGTAAAAAGAAGGTTGGTCTCATTGGATTTGGACGCTTTGGCGCCCTTCTGGCAAAGTTATTGAGCAAGGATTATCAACCTGTCATCAGCGATGAACGTGATTTGTCTGAGCAGGTTCAGGCTGCTGGGTTTCCCTGGGCTGATCTTGCCACCGTAATGCAGCAGGATACCGTTTTTCTGGTCGTCCCCATCAGTCGCATGCAAAATCTGCTGAGAGATATATCTGCTCTGAGTCGACCCGGACAGGTTCTCATTGATGTGGCCTCAGTGAAAACCAGTATCCGTGACTGGATGATCCAAGAACTGCCATCATCGGCAAAAATATTAAATACCCACCCCATGTTTGGACCTGATTCCTACAAAAGAGATCGTGACCTGCGGATGGTTGTTTGCCCTACTCGCATTGATCCAGAGACTGAAAAGCTTTGGCGTGGTGTTTTTGAATCCTGGGGTTGCCGACTCATCGATCTCGAAGTAGAAGAACATGACAGATTAGCTGCTCGTTCCCAGGGTATTACCCACTTTGTGGGCCGGGTGATGAAGGGGATGAATATTCAACCCACTGCTGTAGATACCCATGGATTCAGACAGGTCCATCATGTGGTTGAAGAAACCTGCCAGGACACGGAAGAACTCTTCCATGATTTACAATTTTACAATCCCTACACGGCGGAGATGCTCACGGATTTTTCGCGATCTGTTCATGCGGTAAAAGCACGGGTATATCGTCCGGATTCTCCCCCTGAGGTCATTGGGTACCAAGGTATTCCAGGGAGTTTTTCCGAGGAAGCTGCACGAAACTACATCCTTAATGAAAATCTGGGAAACATAGAAACCAAGCCATGTCTCAGTAGCCGCGGTGTTATGGAGAGTCTGTCCAGATATGAAATTGACCGTGGTATTATTGCCATGGAAAACGCGAGAGGAGGAGTGGTTCATGAGAGTATTCATGCATTGGCGCAAGCCCGATGCAAGGTACGCTCTATGTTTCACATCCAGGTGAACCAGTGTTTGATCACCAAAGCAGGGCTGGATCCGAAAGAAATAACGGAAGTACGATCTCACCCACAGGCGCTCAAACAATGTTCGCAATTTTTGAAAAAAAATTATTCGCATATTCCTCACATTGAAGCAGAGGATACGGCTGAAGCGGCCAGAAAACTGCATCTCGGAGAATATTCTCATACGACAGGCGTCATTGCACCTGCCCGGGCTGCCGAAATCTATGAGTTGACTTTATGTAAAATCGGGATTCAGGATTTAAAAGACAACCAGACCTTATTTCTGGTTGTAGAACGAACAGGAACACCGATTTAGGTTGCAATTGCAACACTCAAGCAAAACCTTATAAGCATGATAAAAGGATAGTATACCATGATTGTCATAATGAATGTAAACGCTTCCCAGGAAGCTATCGATAGAGTTCAGGCGGAAATTGAAAAACTGGGATATACCCCCAGACCCGCTCCTGGTGAATCCCGCACCATCGTTGGGGTCATGGGACCCAAACCACTCCACGGGAAACAACATCTCGAGTCATTACCAGAAGTCTCAGATGTCATTGAAATAAGCACACCCTATAAGTTAGCCTCCCGTGAATGGCAGCCACAGGATACGATTGTAAATGTTGGTGGCACGCGTATTGGCGGGTCCACAGTATCCATTATTGCTGGTCCCTGCTCCATCGAATCGTATGAGCAAACCAAAATCGTGGGTGAGGCGGTTAAGGCAGCTGGAGGTCATTTTCTGCGTGGCGGGGCTTTCAAGCCAAGAACGTCGCCCTATTCATTTCAGGGGATGGGAGTTGAAGGACTCAAAATTTTAAAGCAGGTGGGACAAGAAGTTGGTTTACCCACCGTGACCGAAGTGACAGATACTGAAGTTTTGGAGATTACTGCACAACATACGGATATGCTTCAGATTGGTACTCGGAACATGCAAAACTTCACGCTGCTAAAAGCAGCTGCCCGCACAGGCTTACCTATTTTCTTGAAGCGTGGAATGTCCGCTACAGTGAAGGAAACCATCCTGGCTGCCGAATACATTCTGAATGAGGGCAATGAACAGCTGGTTCTTTGTGAAAGAGGGATTCGCACCTTTGTTGATCACACCAGAAATACCCTTGATGTGAGTGCTATTCCAGCCTTTCAGCGTTTAACACACCTGCCCGTGGTGATTGACCCCAGTCATGCTGCTGGAAAACGATCCAAGGTCCTACCCTTATCATTGGCTGGCGTGGCTGCAGGAGCACAGGGAGTTATGGTTGAAGTGCATCCTAATCCAGAGATGGCTCTCAGTGATGGTCCCCAGCAATTGGTCCCGGCAGATTTCAAAGATCTGGTTGATCGAATCCGACTGGTGGCTCAAGCCGTTGGAAGAGAATTGGCCTGATTCATAAAAGGAATCACCTATGGCTTTACTTGGAGAAATCAGCTTACCCGGTGACAAATCAATAAGCCATAGAGCACTCATGTTTACAGCCCTGAGTGATGGTCTCAGTCGCCTTGAGAATCTGAACCCAGGAGCTGATGTGGCAACCACACAGCTGGCCCTGATAAATTGTGGAATTCCTATCGAAGAAAAACATGGGGTGGTTTATGTCCAGGGCGGTGGTTTGCGACCCTTTAAACAACCGGTGCATGCCATTGAATGCGGGAATTCAGGTACTACCTCGCGCCTGATGATGGGCTTATTGGCGGCACATCCAGTACATGTTCAATTTACCGGTGATCACTCCCTCAGTAAACGTCCCATGGACCGGGTTTTTAGACCGCTTCAGCAAATGGGAGCCAACATATTCGCCCATGAGAGAAAATATCTCCCTGTCATGCTCAGTGGTCGTGATCTGTGGGCTTTGGATTACCAGCTCCCCTACGCCAGTGCCCAGGTCAAATCAGCCATTCTTTTGGCGGGTCTACACGCCAAAGGGGAAACCACGGTAAAATCCCCTGCATTTAGTCGTGACCATACTGAGCAAATGCTCAAGGCCATGGGAGCCCGCATTAAGGTCAAGGGGCGAGAGGTCACTGTTCATAAACTGACCAAACCACTCAAACCCATTGATTTTGTGATACCGGGTGACTTTTCTGCAGCTGCCTTTTTTATCGCGGCTGCTCTACTGGTCCCGGATTCAGATTTGATCCTGCGAGGCGTTGGCATCAATCCAACACGGATCGGCTTTCTTAAGGCGGTTCAGGAAATGGGCGGGAAAATAACCATTGCCAATAAAGCAAAGCACCATGGGGAAGCAGTTGCGGATCTGCGAATTCGAACATCCCGTCTGAAGGGAATTCAAATTTACCCTGAACAGGTTGCCAATCTCATTGATGAACTCCCCCTCATTGCCTTGTTGGCCACCCAGGCGGAAGGTGAAACCGTAGTTGTGGGGGCTGAAGAATTGCGGGTCAAGGAATCTGATCGGATCGAAGCCATTGTGACCAACCTGAGTGCCTGGGGTGCAAAAATATTTGAGCGACCCGATGGCTTCCACGTGGAAGGTCCGACACCCCTACTCGGTGGTGTGGTTAAAACCTATGACGACCATCGCATTGCCATGACCCTAGGTATTGCCGGATTAATTAGCAAATTACCAGCTGTTCTGGATAATCCGGCTTGTGTAGATATTTCATACCCTGGTTTCTTTGATGAACTCAGGGGACTGTTAAACTAATATTTTAGAAGAAGATTAATGAGCCCACGAATCAGGAGAAACACGTGAAATTAGCGGTGATAGGTGATCCTCTCAGACAAAGTGTCAGCGATTATATGCATGACTGGATATATGAAAAGCTGGGGCTGGAAGCTGAGTATAAAAAAATCAAAGTTGCTCAGGGAGATTTGGAGCGCTGGGTAAATCTGCCAAGTGCAAAAAAACTGGATGGCTTTAACGTAACCATACCCCACAAATCGGACATTATACCCTTTCTGGATAGCGTTAATGATCGCACGGCCCCCATCGGCGCCGTGAATTGTGTCCGTCGACACAATGACAAGCTGACTGGTTATAACACCGATTGGTATGGCTTTGTGAAATCCCTTGAAGCAGCCGGCGTGGATCTGGCCGGGAAAAAAGTAGTGGTGCTAGGGAGTGGTGGTGCAGCACGAGCCATAACCTTTGGATTGGCTCGGATCGGCGCGAAAAAAACCACTGTCATCGCTCGCGATCCCAGCAGAGCAAAAAAACTTATTAAGGATATGGGCGCCGCAACTGAAGGAATGAAATTGTCCGGATGTGCCTGGGATGAGAGTGCTGTGGATCCCATTGAGGATGCTTATTGTCTCGTGAATTGCACTCCCATTGGGATGAAACCGAAACAAAATGAAAGTCCCTTGGATGGCGATCTTCTTGAATCTATTGATGTCGTTGTGGATACCATTTTTAATCCATTGAATACACGCCTGCTTTCAGAGGCCATTTTTTCAGACTGTCTGACAGTATCTGGATTGGACATGTATCTTTATCAGGCCATGGCCTCAGTTGATGTCTGGTTTGGTCCCCAGGATTGGAGTCAGATTAAAATGAATGAGATGCGGGAAGCGGTCCATAACAAGATTACTGGTTTTAAACGAAAATTCGAATGATGATTAGATTTCCCAAGAATATGTCCCTATATCGTCTTTGCGAGGGAGAGTAACGACCGTGGCAATCTCCGACCTCTTGGGCAAGGGGCAGAAAGGGATCGCTGCGCTGCGCTCGCGAAGACTAAATTTTGACTGCCAATTAATGGAGTTGAATTAAAAAAATGCTGCAACACCTTAAATTTTTAACCGCCGGGGAATCCCATGGCAAAGGTTTGTCTGGTATTCTGGAAGGATTTCCAGCTGGTGTACCCCTCTCGGAGTATTTTATAGCCAAAGATCTGGCTCGTAGACAAATGGGTCATGGTCGCGGTGGCCGTATGACCATCGAAAAGGATCATGCCGAAATCCTGAGCGGTTTACGTCATGGCACCACACTGGGATCGCCCATTGCTCTCTGGATTCAGAATCGGGATTGGGAAAACTGGAAACAGGATAAAATGTCCCATGAGCCACCTCTGAAACCTGTCCCTGAAGTCACCCTGCCCCGTCCTGGTCATGCCGATCTCGCAGGCACGCAAAAATTTGGCTTTTCAGATATTCGTAATGTGTTGGAACGCTCATCTGCCCGCGAAACAGCCATGCGAGTAGCCTTGGGGGCCATTTGCCGTGCCTTTCTACAAGAATTAGGCATCCAGATATTCAGCCATGTCATCCAGATTGGTCCAATTAAGACCAGACAGCCAGGGGATCATTTGGCTAGTGACATCAATGCGGTTGCCGATGCTTCCCCAGTGAGATGTCTGGATGAAGCTGCTGCCCGATCCATGATTAAACATATTGATGAAACCCGTAAAAAGGGCGACTCCATCGGGGGCGTGTTTGAAGTCCTGGCATCAGGATTACCGCCTGGCCTGGGTTCTTATACCCATTGGGATCGCAAGTTGGATGCGCGTCTGGCTGCTGCCATGATGTCCATCAATGCCATGAAATCCGTGAGCATTGGCGATGGATTGGATGTGGCTGAAACCTCGGGTTCCCAGGTCCATGACGAGATTATTTTGGTCGATGACAAAATTCGTCGAGCGACAAATCATGCCGGTGGTATTGAAGGAGGCATGTCGAATGGAGAACTCATTCGGGTGCAAGTCAGCATGAAACCGATTCCCACGCTTGCAAAGCCCTTGCGATCAGTAGATATCAAAAGCCGGGAAGCGGGGATGGCTCATAAAGAAAGAACCGATGCATGTGCCGTACCTGCTGCCTCAGTCATTGGAGAAGCCATGATGGCGTTGGTTTTGGCAGATGCGATTCTGGAAAAGTTTGGCGGAGATTCCCTCTCTCAAGTAAAGGCCCACATAGCGGCCACAGGCGTCCGTTAATGTCAATGCCTCAGGAAGCTGGCAAAGTTTTCCTTATTGGTCTCATGGGGGCCGGAAAAAGTACGGTGGGCAAAATTCTGGCAGATGCTCTCAAATGGCCCTTGTTGGATATTGACCATGAAATTGAAAAAGTTGCTGACAGTGACATCCCCTCAATTTTTGAAGCACAGGGTGAGGCTGGGTTTCGTGATTATGAATCTCAGGTTTTGTTCAAGACAGCTGAAGTGCACCATGCTATAATACCTTGCGGAGGAGGCATCGTCACCAGACCTCAAAATGTTGAATATCTGCAGGACCATGTTACGGTCTGGCTGGATGTATCTCCAGAAGAAGCCGCCGCCCGGCTTGAACATTTAGATGATCGACCCCTGTTAAACGGGTGTCAGGATACGATTAAAAAGCTGAAGGAAATTTTGGATGCCCGTCAGGCAGCTTATGCCCGGGCAGCCTGCATCCACATCAACACCGGTCAACGAGCTCCGGATATTATTGCCAGGGAAATTCTGGAGAAATTAGAAAAATACCATGCTTGAAACTGCTATCCTTAAAATTAACCATCAAGTTGGTTCCTATAAGATTCATGTTGGTCAGGGGCTGCTGCATTCCATTACTGAGATGTTATCCAGTATTACGGCCTCAGGACCTGTGGGTATCGTGAGCAATGCAACCGTCAATGATCTGTATGGGTCAGCGATCCGGCAGAACCTGAACCAGGCGGGATTTGTGACTCGAACCATTTTGATCCCTGAAGGGGAGGAATTCAAAACCCTGGCCTCGGCAGAACAGGTCATCTCGGCCCTGATTGCCCAGGGCATGGAACGTTCTGGGACCATTGTTACCCTGGGTGGTGGAGTTGTCACCGACCTGGGCGGTTTTGTTGCCAGTATTCTCTATCGGGGTGTCAAACTGGTTCATATTCCCACAACCTTATTATCCATGGTTGATGCTGCCGTGGGTGGCAAAACAGGAGTTAATCACAGTCGAGGTAAGAATCTGATTGGCAGTTTTTATCAACCCGATCTGGTCATTATGGATGTGAACACCCTGGAGACCCTGCAGGGTCGTGATCGAATTTCTGGATATGCCGAAATGTTTAAAATGGGGGCCATTCGGGATAAGTCTTATTTGGATTTCCTGGTGGAAAATATGGATGAACTTCTGCAGACCCATTCACCTCAAGTGCTTATCAAGGCCATCGCCCGCAGTTGTGAATTGAAGGCCGAGGTGGTTGAAGCCGATGAAAAGGAAGCTGATTTACGCCGGATTCTGAATTTTGGACATACGCTGGGTCATGCCATCGAATCTACCCTTGGATATGGAGTTGTTCGCCATGGAGAGGCTGTTATTCTGGGCATGTATGCTGCAGGATGGCTTTCCAATCAGGTCGGTGATCTTGCGAAAGAAGATTGGGAGCAATTTTCAGGCATGTTGTTGAGGATTCCTTTGAAGTTTTCTCTGCAGGCTTTAAATCCAGATGCCATCGAACAGGCTACCCGTCTGGATAAAAAAGTCGCCAACTCACAATTGAACTTTGTTCTGCTCCATCACCTGGGTGAAGCTTACATACAGACCGGAGTTCCAACCCTCATGATTAAATTGGCCGTTGATGCCATCAAGGGTGCCTGGGAGAACAAGCAATGACCTTCGATTATACTGCTTTCATGCATGCCTTTGTAACCCTGCTGGTCATCATGGACCCCTTCGGGGGACTCCCCGTATTTATGACACTCACTAAAGATTATTCGGAAGAGCGCGCCAAGCGGAGTGCTCATCGGGCAACTCGTGTGTCCTTTATTTTGCTCACGATCTTTGTCTTTGTGGGAGAAGGCATTCTGGAATTTTTCGGAATTTCAATGTTCTCATTTCAGGTTGGTGGTGGGCTTATCCTGCTGTTGCTGGGGTTGTTGTATGTTCTGGACATTACTTTGAGCGATGATAAGGATTATAGCAAGGATATTGTTATTCCCATGGCGACTCCTTTGATTGCCGGTCCGGGAGCGATAACCGCTATTATCATATTGGTTTCTAAGTATGGATATTGGATTCCCCTGCTGGCCATGCTGGTGAACCTTTTCATTTTTTGGGTTGCCATGTATTATGCCCGCTATATAAAAAAGGGATTGGGTGAACAGGGGCTGGAAATCATGAGTCGTGTCATGGGACTCCTGCTGGTCGCCCTGGCCATTGAGATGATCCGATCCGCCTGGGTTGAATTACTTTAGGGGACTGTTTTTTTTACAACGAATTAAACGAAAAGCACGAACTTTTTCTTATATTGTTTTGGTCTGAAGCCTGAAAGTTTGAATCAAAGGTCGATTGGCTTCCG
>JAIPGJ010000111.1 GCA_021736185.1 Fidelibacterota bacterium
CATTATTCATTATCTGGACGCCCCCCCCAAAGCTGAGGCCCTGGATATCAGTTCCTGCCTGATAACCAATGCGCCCAAAGTATTTATCAAGATACCTGATCTCAGATCCCAGTCCGTACAATTCACTGTTGTTGTTGGAATGAATCATATCCATTGCCACACTGACAGTATAGAGATCTGTCTCCAGTGCATCCATGGATACTCCCGTGCGAAAAGTCATGGGGAGCGGCCATGAGGCATATGAGCTGCTGTCATTAAGGGCATATTTGACGGGATCACTAAAATCCAGAAAGGTTCCGTCAAACTGGGCTTCTTTTGAAAAATGCAAGATACTCATCCCGATCCGAATGTTGTGAAAGTCAGCCCGGTACAGGGTTCCGATGTCCAGAGCAGCCTGTGAATATCCAGATTCATCATAATTCTCGTTGACGTTTTTCAGGCTGATCCCAAAGGAGAACTTATCGGTGAGATGACGGGAGTAACTCAAGCCGAGGCTCATTCCTCCAATGGAGAAATTGCCATCACCAAAAGGCATATCCGGTGTCGTCCGTAATTCGTCTCCATAATTCACATAGACTGTATTAATACCAAAAGTCCCGATATTTCCGGCATCATAGGCAATTCCCACTGCTCCGAAACTGATCCCTGCCGGCCAGTTTACATAGCTGACATAGGATTCAATTTTTGATTCCGAACGAAAATCACCCAGCCCTGCTGGATTTACTAAAAAAGCAGAGGAACCGCCCACAAGGGAAGTTGCGGCATTCCCCATCCCCATATTGCGTACATGCATGTTGACTTCAAGAAATTGTCCAGCAACTGAACCAATGGATGAGGAAGCCCAAAGTCCATTGACCAGGAACAATAATAATATGAGTGATCTATACATGTTGCCCTCTTACTACTTTAAGATAATGAATTTGCCAGTTTTGTCACCCAGGGAGGAGCTTACATGGTAAAGATAGACACCGGGGGCCACCTCGCGGTTGGAACGACTTACCAGATCCCATTCTGCTGTGGCATTATTGGTCTCAGGAAGATTCTCCAGACCTCTAAAATCACTTGGTTGAATTTTTTTAACAAAATCACCATCCAGGGTAAAAATACGAATCACCGCATCTTCAGGTAAATTGATAAAAAATAGACGATCCTTCCACTGGGATGAAGAAGACGGTGTTGCATTATTCCATGGAGCTGAAGCCCGATACGGGTTCGGTACAACCAGGATCTCATCCAGGGTGTTGACCAGACTTTTTCCCGTGGCAGTGATATAATCACTGGTGGCCAGTTCCATATTGAAATATTTGTCAGAATAACCCGTTACAATGAGCGAATAGGTATAATCGTAGCCAAATTGCACATCTTCATCAAATACAGTGATATAAGAGTCACCGGTGCTAGCCAGTTCGGCTTCCACCTCTGACTTGGAAAGAACACTGAGCGTATCGTAAATCGGTAAGCCTGCCACCGTCCGTTCCTTGAATTTGGCCAGGATATAGCCTGTGAAATTTGGATGGCTCATGGATGCACTGGGATCCCAGTTAATATTTACGCCCTGAAATACATTATTTGCATCCAGCACTGCACCGATATTGAGTTGTGCCAAGGCAGGTATCTCGGTTTGGTCGACTTCATAATTCTCGGCTACCAGAGTTTTGGCGACTTCCATGTCCTCGAGGAGACGAATAAAACTGTAAATTCCTGCTCGATCTGGATCAGCGCCGACACCTATGGCAAAGACAACTTCAATTGAATCACCATAAGCGAGTGAGTCCACAGGTCCAAAGGTAGTGATGGCGCGATAATCGCCTTCATTGACTCCCCCTCCAAGAAAGGGTGGCAATTTGAATAATTTATCAAAGGTCGTTTTGCCGATGGCATTGGACCACTGGGCAGCATCTCCTGAAAAATCCTGTCCGATAAATGAGGTAGTATATGATTTTGGCGACATATAAGGATCTGTATGAATCATCTGCATGGCCAACACACCTGGTGTTTGAAATACACCACGGGGATTCGGGTTGGCAAAATCGTCCTTTGGATTTGCATATTGGTAGGCACCGGATAAGGTTGATTGATCCACCAGGCTCGTATCCACTTCAGAGTCATATCCACGATTGTCCCCATCAAACATGATCGTCAAGGTAGAATCGCCTACAAACTGATTGATATAGGGCCAGGCGGTCGAGTCCTGATCCAACTGGTACTCCATGTAGGGAAAGAGCTCTAATTCATCCCAGCCCCCTGTCAAACACATGGCCAGGTCGTCGCGGTTGACGAAATCGGCTTCCGCTTCCCAGGTTGTCAATTTGCTGACATCCCCATCCATTCTGAAGGTAAAATGAACATCATGTAAGGTAGACAAATCGTCTGCAACGCCATCCCCTGTCGTATCCACACCAACATTCTTTAGATAATAGCGAAACAGGATAAAATCGTCAGCAAAGCTGAGTCCATAGCTATAGGCATGTTGGGTAATCTCAAGTCCGATGGGGATATGTGTATCATTCACTTTGATGCCATCGGTGAATTTTGTCCAGGAATGCTCAACCAGCCCGTCCTGGAGTGTTTCCATCTGTACCAATGCCAGGGGTGTATATTCTTTGTCCTCAGTTGTACTCGTCGAGCGAACCTCATTTCGGGTTCCGGTGAGCCAGAGCGATCCGCGATAGAGATAAGAATTTCCTGAACCTCCAGGCCAATCTCCTGAGGGCGTACGTTCCCGGTAGGCATCATCCCCGATCATTGAAAAATTTGTCACACGCATCCAGAGCGTACCATTCTTATGGTAGGCAAAATCGTGCTGGACCAATTCACTGCGTTTAAAGAGCCCGACATGCTTCTTCTCATATTGCAAAGGTTCACCAGCCGCATACACCAGGAGGCTTGTCAATATCAGGGCCAGGAAGAGAGCTAACTTCTTATTCATAATGTCTCCTAAAAGGTGGCTCGATTAAAACTTTAGCGAAAGGCCGAGTTTAAATTGACGCTCGGAAGGGTAAATTGAAGGGGTTCTGATTATCAGACCTGACAGCGCTTCTTGATAGATGATATCTGGAGGGTTATCCTCACCAATTTCTTCATTCTGATTCAAATAGCTGGTATAAATCCCCTGTATGACATCATTGTTGAGCGCATTGTAAATATCCAGGTTCAATTGCAAACTGACCATATTCAGCTCAATACTCCGACTAAGTCGAATATCCAGATTATGAAACGATGGCAAGCGTTGATCGTTGCTCGCGCCAAGGACACCATAGCTTGTATACGGTTTTCCAGTACCATATTCATACTGGAAATTGGCTACCCAATCCCGGGTGAGGGCTTGCATAACGGGTAGACCCTTATTCGAGTACAGACCAAGGTTTACGTTTGAACTGATTCTGCGGTCAAAATCCAAAGGATACATCTTTTTATCAAAGGGGTAGAGTTTGACACCACCAGAGGATGAATTTCTTCCCGTAGCAATTGAATATGAAATATTTCCCTGTAAGCTCCAAAATCCCTGTTTTTGGCGTTTGACTGCCAATTCGGCACCTTTGACATTTGCATAATCGCCATTCACGTACTGGTTGACTTCAGTCCCGTCAGGAAACACAAATTTCTCATTATTCACCAAATCCGAAACATCTTTAAAATAGCCCGTTATGGACATCTTTAAATTGGGAGTGAAGAGGTGCTCAAATGAGATATCATAGGCTACGGTCTTCTCAGGTTTCAAAGCAGGATTACCGACCCAATTGCCCACTTTTGTCAGGCTTTGATATTGATAATTCCTGAACAGATAGCGTCCGTCAGGACGTTGAAAATAATGGCCATAGGTAAAGAAGAGGATATCTCGATCAGAAATCGGGTGGGAGATACCGATTCGGGGGCTTAGCTGATGACTTGGCTTTGCTTCCTGGGGATCATTAAAGATGGCATATCCCAGTGAATCATATCCTAGAACCGGATTGGACATATTGCCTGGATAAAGGATTGGATCCCCAGTTCCATTGGGATCAAAATAATCGTATCGCAGGCCCACCAGGGTCACCAGAGCATCCTTGAATTCCATTTTATCCTGGACATACACACCCAGGTCCATGTCGTTCTTTTCCCAAATATCCTTGCGGAGCGTGTTCAGGGCATAATCTGCATCTTCAACGACGGAGGACCAGGTGATATCAGTAACTTTGGTATTATTCCAGTTGAACTGCCAACCCGTTTTCAGCATGTGATACTGATCGAGCTGCGATGTGAGGTCACCTTTTACCAGGTAAGAGTTCACTTCCTGATCCCTGTATTCTGAGTCATCACCACTGAGCCACCAGAATTCGTATTCCCGTACGCGACGCTCGGGTCTGGGACCTTCAACCGCTCGATCCCATTGAAGGAGTTCTTCCGTGTCCCCATCACCATCCCGATCCGCATAGTCTTTCATCCCGTTTTGATAACTTGAACTCAGCATTTGTGCACTTAATTCAAGAAATGTCTTTGAGGAAAATGTATAGGTAAAGACACCATAAAGCTGGTTGCTCTCCTTCACCCGCGATGTGAGGTGATTCATCGGCGCATCCAGATAGATATTCTTGTGATAGTGCACCGCCACGGAATCAGAGTCGTTCAACTGAATGAAATAGGGTGAAAGCAGACTGTCAATAAGTCCTGATTGGAATTGGGTGGTGTCCAGTGCGTTTTCAACGTACAGGTAACGTGTCAGGGTGTCGTTGGTAGCCGTGAGATCCTCAATAAATTCATAGATATCGGATTGATAATTATCGCCAGGACCATATTTACCAGCCTGGAAATAGAAGCTATTCCATTTTTGCCGTGTGATATTTCCGCCAACGGCTATATGAGCATTGTTTGAAATTTTGTAGGATACTTTCCCTTGATAGCTCTGATTATATGCGTCCTGATTGAGATAGTAGCCTTGCTGCCGGTCGAGAATATCGCCTGAAATGGCAAAGGTGAGCCCAGACACAATGGGGCCACTGAGTGAAAAGCGATAATTATTTTCAAGTTTTTGCTGATATTTTGCATCCAGGCGCCAGGGATCTTTCGCCATGAGTGATTCATTGAGTGAACCAAAATTAGTGGTCGTGGAATACAATGAGCCTGAAAAACGTTCACTTCCCTCTTTCATGGCCAAATTCAGAACACCCGATTGCACATTCCCATATTCAGCTGAGAAACCACCTAGAGATACTTCCATCTCCTGGACAGCATCCTTGGGTACGTTGAGTGTAAAACCCCCAAAATCTCCCGTATATCCTGCTGAGGGATCACGGATCGGTATACCATCAATCACCACAAGCACTTCACCGCTACGACCGCCACGAAAATTACTTCCTACCGTACCTGCCTGATTTTGGGCGATACTGATGATGCTTTCAATTGGCTGGACCTCCATCTCCTCTGAAGAGACAATATGTTTGGAGGAAAATTCATCTTGATTGAGCAGAGATCTTTGAGCCACTACCAGGACTTCCTCCCCACTACTTATGATTTCAGGGTCCATTTGGATATCTACATAGCGGGTCAAATCGATAGAAACCCCTATTTCTGATACGCGCACGGTTTTATAGCCAATATAGGACGCAACAATAGTATAGGTTCCTGGCGGAACATTCAATATGGCGTAAAAGCCATTCTCATCGGTCGAGCCCCCCATGCTGGAGTTCTCGATAAATACATTCACACCAATAAGAGGTGTATTGTTCTCGTCCGTAATTATCCCGGTAAGTTTTCCGCTGGTTCCAGCTTGTAACAGGGCTATCAATCCCAACAGGCTCAGAATGATGCGCATATTTCTCTGCATGAAAAACCTCATAAATTCAGACTCTTATTGGCAGCACAGTTATTGGACTCTTTCAAGGGGGAAATTATAACCATTAAATCTTATGGATAGCTTGCTGATTTCCGACCCGGGGTGCATTCTCTGAATCGGTAATTTTAAACAGCATTGATCAAGTCTCCAAACTCTGTTGTGCTTACACATAAAACATATACCAAATGGATTGGGTTCCGCTTTATTGCCCCCTGGATGTTTTTTTCTGTCAGTCGAATATAGTTGCTAAACTTTTAGATAATAACATTTTTTTACAAACAATCTTGGAACCGTCAGAACTCTGGATTAAACGCCAAATGATTTCTGCGGAGAAAGGAATACACGTTACAATATTTTACTCCAATATTTGACTCTGTGAGATAATGCTTAAATAATTTATCACAGTCATATATTTCAGCTTTGAGCATAAAGTCCCGGGAATTAGTATAGAAGCAATATCGTAATAATGATAGGAACCTATTTTGCCTCTATTTTTCGATCTACCCAACGAATGGATTTCATTTCTAATATTTTTTGGAATCATCATGTTCTTCATCGGCATTTCTGAAATTGCCCGCAAAAGTCTGAAATTGTCGCCAGAACTCACTCGCAAATTTGTCCACGTGATGGTAGGGATCCTTGTGTCACTGGCACCTTTCTTCCTCCAGTCCAGCACACCGGTTATCCTGCTGGGTATCCTGTTTACCATTCTCAATTACATCGCCTTAAAGCAGGATGGCTTCAAGGGCATGCACACAACCGAACGCGTGTCTTTCGGGACGGTTTACTTTCCCATCGCCTTCACCCTTTTGGTGATCATGTTCTGGGAGCGGAATATTGTCATTTTTGTGGTAGCCATGCTCATTCTGGCATTTTCTGATACAGCGGCAACCGTGATCGGAGAAAAGGTTAATTCAAAACATAAATTCATTTTATGGTATGATAAAAAAAGCTGGCCGGGCAGCATTGCCTTTTTTCTCATGACCCTTATCGTGGTGATGGGAGCCTACCCCATTTATTCCGGATTAATGAACAATCCAGTCCTCCCCATTTATCATCTGGCCACCATGGCATTATTCACTGCCTTTGTGGCTACTGTGGGCGAAGCGGTTTCCAAACGGGGTAGTGATAATTTGACACTGACACTGACCGCAGCACTGGGTATGGATTTATATCTATCATCAATGCAATCAGGCACCCTAGCCTATATGGGCGCATGGTTTGCCGTATCCATGATACTCGGATACGGTGCCTTCAAACTCAAATCATTAAGTATTAGTGGTGGTTTTGGTGCTTTTCTGCTGGGTGTTTTTATGTTTGGTATGGGTGGTTGGCATACCATGCTCCCCCTGATTGGATTTTTTGTGCTTTCCAGCATTTTATCCAAAATGGCCGATCGACAATCGAAAAAGGATATTATCTCATCTAAAGGTTCCCAGAGGGATATTGTTCAAGTCTATGCAAATGGTGGTATACCGCTGATTTTTACCATTGCATGGTATCTTAGCAATTACTCAATCGATTGGCTTTACTGGGCCTTTTTGGCCTCCCTGGCCAGTGCGACAGCGGATACCTGGGAGTCGGAGATCGGGAGTTTCAGCAAGCCCCTGCCAATAAACATTCTTACCTGGAAAAGCGTTCCCAAGGGCTTTTCAGGAGGGATTTCATTTTTAGGAACATTTGGTGGGCTTTTAGGTGCTGCCATGATCGCCTTTA
The DNA here is from genome assembly GCA_021736185.1 of Fidelibacterota bacterium. Taxonomy (GTDB): domain Bacteria; phylum Fidelibacterota; class UBA8477; order UBA8477; family JABMPR01; genus JABMPR01. The sequence continues at coordinate 7,529 of JAIPGJ010000111.1, forward strand.
TGGCTGGCATAATGGGATTTATTCAATGGGAAATGGAGCTCGTTGTCTTGATTATTTTCGCCGGATTTATGGGAAGTATTGTGGACAGCATTCTCGGTGCCAGCATTCAGGCCAAGTTCAAGTGTGAGGTGTGCGGCAAGGCCACCGAGAGACTCAGTCACTGTCATGAGGAAACCACCCATATATCAGGGTTCCTCTGGCTTGATAATGATTGGGTCAATGTGGCCGGTTCCCTGTCAGGCGGGTTGATTTTTATTTTGATTTATTTGCTGCTCTTCTAGATTTTTCCTCGAGTAAATCTCGCACATACAAAGCAGGGGCTGCCTCAGATCATGAGATGGTCCCCTTTTTTTGTTTTTAGCCACGGATGTACACAGATTTTCACCAATAGGAACAGACAATGGTGACCCAGGCAGGTGCGTTTTGGATGGTGCCTGCCGAGCTGTCACCACCTCAACCTGGGACACAGTTCACTCTATACCCTCTATACCCTCTATACCCTCTATACCCTCTATACCCTCTATACCCTCTATACCCCTTATACCCGTTAAACTCTCACACCCTCGACATAAAAAAAGGCCGCCCTTTTGGGACAGCCTCTTTTTCATTTCATGTATAATTTTCTTTTATTTCAAAAGCAACATGCGTTTCGCAGTGGTACCCATTTCAGTTTCAAGGACCAACATATAGACACCGGCTGCGTAATCACTGCCATTAAAGCGAGTCGTGTGTCTGCCAGCTGGAAGATGAGTATTTACCAATACTTCCACTTCCCGGCCGCGGATATCGAAGACAGAGACCTGAGCCAGCATCTGGGACGGTAGATCAAAAGTGATCACCGTTTCCGGGTTAAAGGGATTGGGATAATTCTGATACAGACTTACTTCCGCTGGTAATTGAGTTTCCAGCGAGCGATCAATGGAAACCCCGCCCATCTTTTTAACAACGCGGAGTTCATCAAAATAGACTTGGCCGGCAGCATCTCCTGCCTCCTCATCAAAGCCAAATTGGAAGCTGTCAATACGATAGGCAGTTCCGTCCAGAAGGCCATTCCCGATCCAAGACCCGACCTGTTCAGGGTCACTCAAGTCCCATTCCAACAATCTCCAGCCTTCCCAATCAACCTTGACCCAGGTGGAAACCTCATGATTGGGCCAAGCATCACCCATGGCCTCATCCAGGGCAAATCTAAGACTATTCAAACTGCCATCACCAAATACAAAACACTGGAGTGTATAGCTGTTATCAAAGCTTATCTCCCTGGCTGCACCACCTGATAAGTATTCACGAATCAAATAGGGTCCTGCGTTGCCATCATACTCTAGATCCCAGGCATATTTTAGAAAGGCAGACTTCTTGCGTGTGGAATACTCATATGAAGCTGGTAAATAGACGGCACTGGTATAAGCAAAATCTGATTCTGAAACCAGGATACCGTGAGTGGACCCACTGAAGCCTGGAGCGGCCCAGGTTCCCATGGATCCACGCAGGTCATCGATCAGAATGGATTCTGCATAGTGATTCAGTTGGGTAACAAAGTTGACCACCACTTCCTCACTTAAGGCATTGCCGGCTGTGTCAGTGATAGCTGGTGCAAGATGCAGCGAGTAGCTCTCCCCGCCTACCAAAGGCTCCTCAGCACGGACATCAATATTGGATCTGAATTCATTGGCGGAATGAACCGGGTCGATTTCAATCTGTTCAGTCCCCTTCCATAAGGTCACGCTGGTCTCATTGACCGTGCTGGGATCCAGCAACTCATCAAAGGTGAAGCTGAGGACACCCATCACATCAAACGAGTCTGCTCC
>JAIPGJ010000112.1 GCA_021736185.1 Fidelibacterota bacterium
AAATCTCTGGGCCGCCTCATTGGTGCATTTAAAACCGTCTCTACAAAACAGATCAATCTATTGCAAAAAACACCAGGCCGCAAAATTTGGCAACGTGATTTTCATGACCAGATAATTCGTGGTGACGAGGATTTGGACCGAATTCGTCGATATATTAAAAACAATCCCGAGAAGTGGGGCGAAGATGTGGAATAGGAACATTTTTCGACTGATTATTTTTCAGCTTATTATCATAAGCTTCATTTTTGCCGAACCCATCATGTACAAATCTGGCAAGATTACCCTGTTCTCAGATCGTGGCGATACCACACTCTTATTAAAAGCGAATCAATTAATCCGTGATGAGCAACAGTACTACGAAGCGCTATTTGGTTTACGTCTGGATAAAGAACTGGAAATACGTTTTTATTATAACCCTAAGCAGGCGGATTCACCCTTACATGCCGTTCCATATTGGAGTGCTGGCATAGCCAGAGCGGGCTCAGAAATAATGATTTATGGTAAAAATCGGAATCAGTGGCTGGCGACCTTGAAACATGAACTTTTCCATGCCCTCCTGGGGCAAAACGAAGTGAATATACCAGTGTGGCTTAATGAAGGCCTGGCCCAGTGGCACGCTGGTCAAATGGACTGGGGTGGTTTTATGGAACTGGGGACAGCCACTGCAAGGGGACAGCTCATCCCCCTGGTGGATCTCGATGTAATTTTGAGTTTCAACCACAAGCGGGCCAGCCTGGCCTATGCCCAAGCCCTGGATGCCACCCGATTTCTCATCAAACACCAGGGAGAATCCATCCTGCCCTATTTACTCCGCGCCGATGAACTGAGCTTCAAGGAGCGATTTAAAGCTGAGACCGGTGAAGATTTGATCAACTTTGAAATTGACTGGCGCGAGGACCTGGAGCAGCGATTCTGGTTTTTCAAAATATCCCAGATCCCCGGTGTGCTTTGGGCTGTTTCACCCATGATCGTAATTCTGGCCTGGTACCTCAAACGTCGCCGGGGAAAGAAAATGCTGGATGAATGGGAGCAGCAAGAGGCAATTGAAGATGGTCCCAAATATTTAGCCTGATCCCACCCCCAAAAACCAGGCTTGCCCATGCTTGAGTTGTCCGGGAATCGGTTTCAGATCCGGGGTTTCCATCGCCTATTAATTTCGTACTATCGGGGGCACCGTCAGGAGATTGTCATGAAGCGTATTATTGTAAAGTTGTTCATTGGAATATTGTTGGTTAATGTTGCCTTTAGTCAATCACAAGCAGATTCCCGTATGGAGCAGGCCCAACAGCTTGAGGCAGAGAAAAATTTTGAGGAGGCCTTCAAATTGTATGAGAAGATTCTCAAAGATGATCCACAGAATAATGCCCTCAGCTATAAGCTTGGTGTCATGGCTCACAACTCAAAAAACTATAAAAAAGCAATAAAATATTTCGAGCAACTGGTCACCAATGGGAACCCAATTGTCTTTTACAACCTGGCCTGTTCCTATGCCATGTATGGGAAAGAAAAGGAAGCTTTGGAGGCTCTCAAAACAGCTGTGGAGAAAGGTTTTAATCAGCTCGGTCTCATGCAGACAGATCCTGACCTGGCCAGTATTAGAGACCGGGAGGAATTTAAAACAATTGCCCAATCCGTGAAATCCATTGAGAACTATCCTGAGGCCACAAAGTTTGATTTCTGGGTAGGTGAGTGGAATGTTTATGGTCAGAATGATACCCAGGTAGGAGAAAGTAGTATTCAAAAAATTCTCAGGGGAAATGTTATCTTCGAAAACTGGACCGGCAGTAGCGGGATGACTGGCAAGAGTTTTAATCACTATCATATTGACTCAGGTCGGTGGATTCAGTACTGGGTGGATCAAAACTCAGAAAGAATTTATTTTGAAGGAAATTTTGACCCGGAGCAGAATGCCATGGTTCTCTTTGAACAGGTTGAACCAGATTCAAAACAGCTGCTGAGACGCCTGACCTTTTTTAATGTTTCACCCGACAGCGTACGACAATTCTCCCAATTGAGCTCAGACAAGGGCAAGAGTTGGTCAGTGGAATATGATTTTATGTATGTTCGAAAACCCTAAGGAGTTTTTATGCCACCGAAGATTGCCGTTATCGGATCCACGGGACTTATTGGCTTAGAATTTCTCAAAAGCCTTGCTGGAGGGGATTACCAGGAAGTTACAGCTATTACGCGTCGGGAAATTCCCAGCCTTTTCGGCCGGCCATTTATCAGGCAGGCAATACACGATTTTAGTGATCTTGAAAGCATGCGATCTGAGCTAAAGACAGATGTCTTGGTCTGTGCACTGGGCACCACCATTAAAACTGCCGGATCACAGAAGCGCTTTTTTGAGGTTGATCATGATATTCCTCTCACTCTGGCCAAAATAGCCAGGGAAGAGGGCTGCCATACTTTCATTCTGGTGTCCTCCATGGGAGCAAATGCCCAGTCAAAGATCTTTTACAGCCGTGTCAAAGGTCAACTGGAGGATGCGCTGAAGAAGTTGGGATTCCCCCGATTGGACATCCTGAGACCCAGTATGCTGCTTGGCGACAGACAGGAAAAACGTCGGGGTGAATTTATTGGGAAACTCATCATGCAACCCCTTTCCTTCCTCATCCCATGGAAATACAAACCCATACAGGCCAGCACGGTTGCCGCCAAAATACACGACCTTTCCACCGCCACCGGGGAGGGAACCTCGATCTGGTTCGGGAAATCACTCTTCAATAAAAATTGATCCAGGACACAGCCCTTTCCACGAAGTGACCCCCAGCACAACGTGGAGCGCTATCGCCGCTCATATTTACCTCCGACGGGGCAAAAAATGGAGGATATGAAAATGGAAAACAATAAACAGTACGGCGTTCAACTGTTTATTCTTATTGCCACCCTGGTCTTGGTTCTGGGTATCACACGACTTTGACTATTGCTCCTGCGCTTTTTCTGAAAAGCTGCACCTCACGCAAGTCGCTATTTGTGGTTAAAAATCAATCCAGTTAATGTGAGAAACTCTGAGGGGCTGAGCTGCTCGGGGCGCAAATTTAAATCAAACTGATTCTCAATACTCGTTTTCTCTTTTAGAACTGCTTTCAGGCTGTTGCGCAGCGTTTTTCGCCGTTGATTGAAAGCCGTTCTCACCACCAGTCTGAGATGGGGTTCAATCTCAGTAGTAACAGGAAGATTCATATCAAAGGAAAAGCGTACAAAACAGGAATCCACATCAGGTACGGGGTGAAAAACATGACGACTGATATCGAATAGATATTCGGTTTTAGCAAACAGGGCAGCATAAACCGAGAGGATTCCATATTGTTTGGACCCATGGGGAGCGACCAATCGTTTCCCGACTTCTTTTTGCATGAGAAAATGGACATCTTCAATTCGTTCATGGTGCTCAAAGGCCTGGAGTATCAACTGAGAAGTGATGTAGTAGGGAATGTTACCCATGAGTCGAAATTTTCCCAAGTCTGGCGGCGGTATCCATTTTAAAAAGTCTTTATACTCATAGGTGAAGGAAGGTATTTCACTTCGAATGGGTTCCAGGTATTCATCCATTCGCGGGTCAATTTCTATGGCGTGGAGCTGTTTGACCCTGGGAGCAAATAGACGGGTAAGCGCTCCCGAACCGGGACCGATTTCTACCATGACATCATGGGGCTTGGGATCCACCGTTCTCACAAGCTTGTTGAGCAGGGCTGGGTCAGTGATAAAGTTTTGACCCCATTTTTTAAAGGATCGAAGATCTGGTCTTAGTCCCATTATGATATTTTCTTATTGGGTCGGATGGTGAGGGGCGCAACGCGTTGCGCCCTTACAAAAACATGATAAAAAATGGGTTTATGATAAATCATTCCAACCAAAGAAAATTTCTGCATTATTTGTGGTTGTTTTGGCGATTTCGTCAACGGTCATTCCTCGTAATGCTGCGATTTTTTCAGCAATGTGGGGGATGTATTTGGGTTCATTGGGACGTTTTCCCCGATGGGGAACCGGAGTGAGGAAGGGACTGTCGGTTTCCAGCATCAAATGGTCAAGGGGCATACGTGTCGCCACATCCTGCACCGCTTCATTTTTTTTAAAAGTCACGGTCCCAGTAAATGATATATGATAGCCCTTGTCCAGTAGTGGTTTGGCTATCTCCCAGGGGGCTGGCCAGCAATGGAAGACACCCCGGGTATTTCCGTGCTCAAGGATCTGCTGAACAATATCCTGATCTGCTTCACGATTGTGGATAATCACAGGTTTGCCAGTGGCCAGAGCGAGATCAAGATGGTCACGAAAGAATATTTTTTGTAATTCGGCAGGGGAATCATCCCAATAATAATCCAGACCGGTTTCTCCAACAGCCACCACCTTTGGATGGGATAGCATATCAACAATCTCTTTTTCCCAGTTTTTAGGTGCTTTAGAACAATCGTTGGGATGAATTCCGACAGCAGCAAAAATCTGGGGGTGATCTTCGGCCAGGCGAATGGCTATTTCTGAAGTGACGAGGTCAATACCCACCACAACCATTTTATGGATTCCCTTTTCCGCCGCCGCATCAAGGATCTCGTTGGTTCTATCCAAAAGAGGCTCAATGTTCAAATGGCAATGGGTGTCTATAAATTTCATGTTTTTAATACTGCTAACAGCGAAGTTCACGAAACAGACGAATGATAAATTTTGATAAATCCATTTAGATTTATTTCGTGTTTTTCGTCAAATCCGTTGTGGAAAAACTATCTGACTTTGGAACCTGGATCAACCTTCTTTAAGGGAATCAGCGGCGATACGGTCTTGCCATCATCTGCTGCCAGTATCATCCCCTGAGAAAGCTCTCCCCGAATTGTGGCAGGCTTTAAATTGGCTATAATTGAGATAAACTTGCCCACCAGATCATCAGGAGAATAGTGCTCGGCAATGCCGGCAATCACCTGACGTTGTTCTGTCCCCAGATCAACTTGCAGCTTTAGAAGCTTGTCAGCATTTGGATGTTTTTCTGCCTTAATAATTTTCCCCACTCGAATATCCATTTTCATAAAGTCATCAAAGCTGATCTCGTCTTTGAGGTCCAGTTTTTCAGCCTTTTCTTCGAGAGCTTCCTGCACCTCAATACGGGGGAATAATCCATCTGTTTTCCCCAGTTTGGTTCCGGGTTTAAGGTGTCCCCATTCAAACCACCCCACTTCATTTAGACGCGCCTGGGCTGAAGTACCCATGACCACCAGCAATTGTGCTATTTTTTCAGGCATGACCGGATAAAGATGAACCGCACTGAGACGCAAGGCCTCGGCGGCATTGTAGAGGACTGCTCCGGCTCGATCTCTATCTGTTTTTATCAATTTCCAGGGGGCCATCTCTTCCAGGTATCGGTTGATTTCGCGCAGGACATCAAAAACATGGGTGATGGCATAGTTGACCTTCATTTGAGCCAGTTCAGACCGGACCTTCTCGGTAAGCCCAGACACATGCTGGACCAAATCTGAATCCTCGGGCATGGTTTCACCGGGGTCTGGAAGCACCAGATCAAAATGACGTCCCAGCAACTTGGTAATGCGGTTGACCATGTTTCCCAGGTCATTGGCTAGATCAGAATTATAGCGACTGATAAAGCCTTCTATGGTGAAACTGGCATCCTGGCCCGGTGTCATCTCCCGCATGAGAAAATATCTCAGGGCATCCACGCCATACTTATTAGCCAGATCCAGAGGACGAACAACGTTTCCTAAAGATTTGGACATTTTAGCATCACCCATGAGCCACCAGCCATGAGCAAAAATGGTTTTGGGAAGGGGGAGACCCGCCGCCATGAGCATGGTTGGCCAATACACCGCATGGGTGGTTAAAATATCTTTGCCAATGAGGTGGAAATCGACGGGCCACCACTTCTGGAAAGTTGCTTCTTCAGTGGGATATCCTATCGCCGAAATATAATTGGTTAAGGCATCAAACCAGACATAGGTGACATACTCATCGTCAAAGGGCAATTCGATACCCCAGTTGAGCCTGGCTTTGGGGCGGGAAATACAGAGGTCACCCAATTCCTGACGCAGAAATCCCAGAACTTCATTTTTACGGAAGTCAGGTTGAATAAACTCAGGATTGTCATGGATATAATTGATCAAGTCTTCCTGGTATGCAGACATCTTGAACCAATAATTGGATTCAGAAAGACGTTTTACATCACGCCATTCCCCTTCTTCATATTCTTTGTCTGTGAGAAAGCGCTCTTCCGCCACAGAATACCAGCCTTCATAGGAGTCCTTGTAGATCAGACCCTTGTCCCATAGTTGCTGTAGTAAATAGCTTACCACCGCTTTGTGTTTATCGTCAGTGGTGCGAATGAACTGATCATATTTGATGTTCAGGGCGTCCCACTTCTCCTGAAAGCGAACGACATATTCGTCCACATGCTGCTGTGGGGTGACCCCTCTTTTTTCGGCGGCCTGTTGGACCTTCTGACCATGTTCGTCGGTTCCCGTCAAAAAATACGTTTCGTCCCCGAGGGCTCGGTGAAAACGGGCTACCACGTCTGCCAGGATGGTGGTGTAGGCGTGACCAATATGAGGCTCATCATTGACATAATAAATAGGGGTTGTAACGTAAAATCGCGACATGGGGTTTTAATTCTTTCTTTCTTTATATTCCGCATCCATATGCTGGAGCGCTTTTTTAATAAAGGTCAGATCATGAACTTCAATACCACCCTGCTCATAAGAAACCGTGCATCGTCCATTGAGAACATCATTGGAGATAATGGTTCCAAGCCCTTCTGCCGTTTCCAGTGGCAGGCCAATAGAAGGAAATTCCTTCATGGCCTCATGGTAAAAATCCCATTCAAAGCGTAAACAGCATTTTAGCTTGCCACAGGCACCGCTGAGCTTGCTGGGATTAATGGGCAGGTTTTGATCCTTGGCATATTGGGTGGTCACGGGTTCAAATCCATCCATAAAACGGGAACAGCAAATCTGCTGACCACAGGGACCCTGGCCATCCAGACGTCGGGCGTAATCGCGGACACCAATTTGTCTCATCTCGATACGTGTTCTGAATTCATAGGCCAGATCTTTCACAAGTTGTCTAAAATCAACCCGTTCTTCTGCCGTATAGAAGAAGGTCATCTTGCGTCGGTCCAATTGATATTCAACATCAACCAGCTTCATTTTCAAGCCGTTTTTATTAATGAGTTCCAGACCCCGACTAAAGGCTTCTGGCTCATCCCGGCGATTATTGTGATGGGCAGTAATTTCAGTGTCATTGGCTTTGCGGAGGAGATTATGAATGGGTTCGCCATTTTTGCGATTGTTGAACTCCGGCTCTTCACTGGGGCAGCGGTTACAACCCTCTACCTTGTTGCAAACAGGAGTTACAACACCAATGTCTTCTCCAAGCTCGGTTTCGACAACGACATAGTCGCCAGAATGCAGAATAAGATTTTCTGAATTGATAAAAGTCTCGCGGCGATTGCCTTTAAAACTAATTTTCATCAATCCCGGGGGTTTTGGCTCTCTGTTTTCAGAGGGTATATGGCTGTGCTGTGTGTACTGAGTCATGTCTATATATCCTGACCATTGGACCGAGGACCGTTGGTTCTATTCTTTAAAGTTTATACCCTACGAAGATTGTCCTCGCAGGTGTTTTCGAAGTTCGAAAAATAAAGCAGTAAGTGCAAGCTGCAAATGAACTTTGCGAGACAATGCATCCTTGGTGCGCTCAATCGCCTGAATGGCAGCATGGCTATCGCAAGCAGGAAAGAGCTTTTGCATTTGTTGTACCTGAGTCACCCAAAGGGCGGTATCACCAGGCTTGATGTTCAAGGCGACATCCCTAAAAAAGAGAATCAGAAGTGATAAAAATTGTTGTCTTGATTCATCATTTTCCAGCTCTTTGTCGTTGAGCAGCAGGGTTTGCTTGTGAACCGAAACAAAATCTTCTCTGGCCAAAGTGTTTAACGTGGCCCGAATACGATCCAACCAAAAGGTATTATCCTGTTCTGCATAAGTATGTGCGGCAGCCAGGTCACCCATGGCCATTCGAGCGCTGATTTCTGCTTGAATGGCATCAACTCCCTTTTTTGCCACCAGATCATCCCTGATAAGCATCCAACTCAGGTCAGGCATGTGGTGTATGGCACAACGCGAACGAATGGTGTCAGGCAAGCGATCAGGGAATTCAGTTGTCAGGAGAAACATGGTTCCTTCAGGTGGTTCCTCAAGGATTTTTAACAGTGCATTGGCTGCTTCCACATTCATTCTGTGGGCACGTAGAATAATGACGATACGCACGCTTCCCGTATCGTGGGCCAGATAAATATCTTTCCTCAACTTACGAATAGCTGAGATTCTGATATCATTGGCGCCATCAATCTGGAGATGGTAATAAGGCCATTTGATCTTTTTGCTTATCTCTGCATTAATCAGATCCATCTCGACATCCTTCATACCGCCAAAGGGGTCGGTTTGACTGGCAGATCGACGGGGCAGGGCAAAGATGAGATGAAGGGAGGAATGTTCGAGATTTCGAATTTGACGACAGGCTGAACATTCACCACAGGGTTTGACACCGGTTGATTTGCAGTTGAGAATGGATGCAATAGTAAAAGCCAGGGCATCTTTTCCCACACCAGAATGGCCACTGAGAATATGAGCATGCCCAAAGCGTCCGGATTGCAGGAGTGACTCCCAGTATTGGCGAGTCTGATCCTGTCCAATAAGATTGAATGGGTTTAGCGTTTTAGCCATTGTAAGGGATCTACTTTATCCTTTCCGCGCCAGACTTCGAAATGCAAACGTGCTCCATCAAGACTCCCTGTATCACTGACCTGGGCAATAATCTGGTCCCGAAGAACATATCCGTCCATATTAACCTGAATATTATCGATATGAGCATACACCGTATAATAACTATCACCATGGTCAACAATCATGGTATTACCATAACCCGGTATCCAGGTAATGGCGACAACGATACCATCCAGAACAGCACGGACCCCTTTGCCTTTGGGAGCCGCGATATCGATGCCGGGATTGTTGGTTATCGTACCCAACTTTTCATTCTTTTGGGGACCAAAGCGGCCAACAAGACTGCCCTGGACGGGCCAGCTAAGCGTGCCTTTGTATTTGGCAAATTCACCCTTGGCCTGATCCATGGTCATACCGCGCCGTCGCGCCAGTTCTTTGAGGCGTTCTTGTTTCTTCTTTTCAAGATCTTCAATCATGCCCTGAATTTTCTGGGCTGCAGCTTGCTTGGTCTTCACCTCTTGCTGCAGGTTCTTACGATCCCGCTTCAGGGAGCTGAGCTGTGACGCTTTCCTCTTCTGCTGGGAAGAAATTTGCCGACTGGCCTGCTCTTC
>JAIPGJ010000113.1 GCA_021736185.1 Fidelibacterota bacterium
CCTTTCCCCAACGATCGATGAATCCTTCATCATCCGCTGTGTTAAGGGCCCAGACCGGTCCGGCTGACAAAAAACCACCGACTTGAAAGGAGGGATGCATGGTTTCAATGAAAGGGAGCCAAGTGACTCCGGGCATTATTTTGACAAGGCTGAGATTGCGGTTGTTGATTGAGATGGGTTGACCATAATAATTATAGTAGGTATAGGAGTCATTATTCTGCACCAGACACCAATCCACCTCCAGGTCAAGACTGAGGGCTTCATTGGGGTGATACGTATAAAAACCGCCCAGACTACCCCCATAGCTGAGCAATTCCATATCCACACCCATGGTTTTGTAGTGTATGGGTTCTCCAGGTTGAGCCCAGATTAAACCAGCACTTAACACCCAAAGTATCAGGAAGAACCAGCGATTTTTCATCGATAGCGGATCATCTTGAGCTCATGATAACCGGGAGTCCTGACAAAGCATATTTCATCCATATAATTTTCCATAAAGAGGAGCCCGCGGCCATTGCAGCGCATTCTCTGTTCCGGTGTGGTGGGATCGTCCAGACAGTCTCTGTCAAAACCCATCCCCTTATCCCGGATGCGCAATTCAAGGTGAGAATCATACAGGGTCATTTTGATGGAAACATCATGATCTGAATCGCTACCATTTCCATGTTTAATTGCGTTATTTACACCCTCTTGAAGGGCTAAAATGATGTCGTGCCGAGTCTCGTTGGGATAGTCAGTCATGCTTAAAACATTACGGGCAAAATCTTGAACTCTTTCAATTTGACCAAGATCTGAGGGGATAGCCAGGAAATGATCGAAAACTTGCTTTTTACTTATACTGCTCACGGGCGAATAATAAGATAAATTGACCCTGTCGACAAGTATGTTCACCATAAATAACAAATAGGAGTGGCTTGGATTTTAGCGTAAGAAAAAAGGATTATTCGACTTCTTTAAAGTCCGCATCCTCAATATTGGACTCATCAACTTTAATGCGTGAGGGAGGTTCACTCAGGTCTGTTTCAGGATTCACACTGTCCCGCGGCACAATTTTTACCTTACTCAACAGGTTCCTGACCGTTTTTATTAAAAAATATGCGAGGGCAAACAGAATCAGATAGCGCATGGATTCACCTTTTGATTGGATTGTAAAATTTGGTTCCCTCGATGGGTTGGCGAATGGTTTCCAGGAGATCAGTTAAATCATCTTCATCGTTTACAAAGTCAATATCCGTGGCATTGATGATCAGCAGTGGTGAAGCCTTGTAGCGAAAGAAGTATTCATTATAGACCTGATTCAAGGCTGCGATGTAATCACTATTGATGTTTGACTCAAAATCCCTACCCCGCTTGCGGATGTTATACAACAGGCGATCGGTGTCAGCCTGCAGGTAGATAACCAGATCAGGATGGGTAATGGTTTCTTCCATCATGCTGGCGATCCTATCATAGAGACTCATTTCATTTTCATCAAGATTGAGGTATGCAAAGAGACGATCCTTTTGGAACATATAATCAGTAATGAGGAGCTTTGAAAATAACTCGGTTTGTCGCAAATCCTGGAATTGGCGGTACCTGCTCAATAGGAAAAATAATTGGGTTTGAAAAGCATAGCGTCTACGGTCACCATAGAAGGAAGATAGGAATGGGTTTTCCTCAAACTCTTCCAGGACGATGCGCGCATCAAGATGGGTGGAGAGACGTTTTGCCAGACTGGTTTTGCCAACACCGATGACTCCTTCTATGGCAATATGATAGAGGTTTCTCATAGGCTTGGAACTTTCTCGTCCAGAATCTGGACCCAGTTTTCATCGGTACATAACTCCAAAAGCCGGGAGATACTCTGCTGGGTCTGGGGATCGATAGCTTCTGGCGCTATCTCGCACAGAGGTTCCAGAACAAAGCGCCTTTCTCTATACCGGGGATGAGGGATGGTGAGGTCAGAACCAGATACTATTTCATCTCCAAAAAGGATGATATCAAGGTCAAGGTTTCGGGGTCCATTGGGTGTTTGATTGGCTCTGTTTCTGTGGGCCTGTTCTTCCAGCGTCATGAGGATAAGCAGTAATTCCTGGGCACTTTGTTGAGTCTCAATCTGAATCGCAGCATTGATATAGTCATCCTGTGGGATACCGCCGACGGGTTCTGTGAGATAGAGGGAGCTCATAAGCACATGATCAAAATGCTCCTTCAACCTGGCGAAAGCGGTTTCAATCTGAAGCTGTGGATGATTCATGTTGGAGCCAATACTGAGGAGAGCCTGTGTCATTTATGCTTACCCATGCGTGTTACTTCCACTTCGACATAATCCAGAACTGCATCAATAGGAACTTTCTTTTTGCGGACAATAACCGTTATCTCATCCACATCAAACTGTTTGACCAGAGCATCGGCAATATGATCAGCCAGAGTTTCAATCAAATGAAATTTCCTGCCGGTTACCAATTCCTTAACTACAGCATAGACTTGTTGATAATCAACCGCTTTATGGAGTGTGTCATCTGATGAGCAGCGACTGAAAGGATAGCGGATTTTTATATCCACTTCGAAACGACCCCCCAGCTCTTTCTCGAAATCCTGGACTCCGTGGTAGCCATAAAAGACGAGGTTTTTGATGGTTAGAATTCCCATAGCACGGAAATCTACATGGCTAAGCAAGAATTACAAATGGCTTTCACCAGGTCGATTCAATTAGCAGTCAAAAGTTTGCGGGGGAGTCCTGATTTTCTTGTTAGAAAATTAAAAGCAAGCCGCTGCGAAGGCCAAAAAAGGGGTGATTATTATTAGAAACAGAATCCAGCATTTATTCTAAAGAGGTCAGGCCCTCCCGAATGGCATATTTGGTCAGCTCTGGAATTGAATTTAGGTTCAGCTTGGTTTTTATTTTTACGCGATGGGCTTCAACGGTTTTTACGCTTATAAATAGTATGTCGCCAATTTCCTGGGTTGATTTTCCCTCAGCAATGAGCTGCAGGACTTCCTTTTCTCGTCCTGTAAGCTCATCACTCTCGTTTTCTTCCCCCACCAACTTGACCACATAATCATCAAATACGCTCGTGGAAATATCTTTACTGATGTAGTAACGATCCAGCAGGACTTCATTTACAGCAAGAATGAGTTCATCACCGGCACAGTCCTTAAGCAAATAACCTTTCGCTCCAGCTTTTAACATCCCAGTCACAAAGTGTCTATCGGAATGCATGGAAAGTGCAATAATTTTGGTCCGGGGACTCTCATGGATAATCTGGCGAGTCGCTTCAATCCCATTCAACTCGGGCATGGCAATATCCATGACGATGACATCAGCCTCCAGTTTGCGAGCCAATTTAACAACCTCACGACCATTATCTGCCTCGGCAACCACAATGAAACCCAGTTCGTCATTAAGGATAGATAGCAATCCTTGCCTGAACAGTTTATGATCATCTGCTAAAATTATGTTTACAGCCATTATTCGCCCTCCACTGATATGGGAATATTTAAAATTGCTGTGGTTCCTTTTCCTGGTGCTGATTGAATATCCATGACACCTCCAAGATATTCAATTCTCTCCTTTATACTAAATAAACCAAAACTATCCGATCGTCGGTGCTTAGGTGTGAGAATGGATGTATCAAAGCCTTTGCCATTATCTGCCACGCTAAGAGAAAAGGAGTAGCGGGTTGCTTGAGCAGTGACGGTAACCTTGGATGCAGAGGCGTGTTTGATGATATTTTTTAAAATTTCATCTACCGATCTAAAAAGCATGACTTCCTGCTCGTTGCGTAACTTGATGTTCTCAAGATTATGTACATAGGACGTTTCAATATCCGTTTCCAGACGGATTTTCTCCAGGCGCCATTCCAAGGCTTCCAGGAGACCCAGCTCATGCAAAACAGGTGGACTGAGCTCATAGGTCAGGGAGCGAGTTTGCTTCACTGCATTGGTAATGTCCGTTTCAATAGCCTTGAGTTTTGTTCTGACCCCTTCATCCAGGTCCGAGTTGAGCAAACCAGACATTTTTATCCTGGCCATAGCCAAAATTTGACCAAGGTGATCATGCAGGGCGATAGCCAGGTGTCGTCGTTGTGCTTCTTCGGCAAGAATAAGGTCAGAAGAGAGGTTCTTCAGCATGTCCTGATATTCCCAGATCTCAGCTTCCACTTTTTTGCGCTCAGAAATATCCCTTGCTGTAATTTGAATGGCCGGGGCACCCTGATAACGAATGGGGATGGCCGAGACCTCCACAGGCAGCAGCTGGCCATTTTTACACTCATAAACATCTTCCATGGAAAAAAGTTCGTCGCTATCGGCGATCATCACTGCTTCCAGTTGTTTTGAAATTTCCCTGCGCGTGGGCTCAACCAGATCCCTGATTGACCTGCCGATAAGTTCTACTGGGTGGCCGAAGCCAAGCATTTCGATGAGTTTACGATTGACGAAGACAATCGCTTCGTCCACATGGATGGCAATACCTTCACGGGCCAGATCTATCACCCGGTGGTAATTCTCCTCACCCTCGGTGAGGAGCGAATTTGGCTTTGCATGTAGAGAATTGATTGTTGAATTCCTTCGTGGCCATTAATGTTTTTATTAGCGTTAAAGATAGGGTATCCATGTGGCAGATAGAAGGTCGAAGTTGCATGCCAGGTCATGAGTGGTGATCCTGCTCTCAGGCCTGAGAGGGATCCCCGGGTACCAGCCGGCATGGCGCAGAAGAGAACTCATCCCACCTCAAGAGCCCCCAGAGAGGCTTTAATCTAGCTGTTCAGGCTCTTTTTGATCTTTGATGAGAATTCCCATCTCAAGCAGACGGGCAGCATTGGTGACCGCATTTATTTTCGAGGCAAAAATCGTGCGCTTTTGAATGTCCTCGTCAGTTACCAGGTGGATGTCAAGCAAGCGGTCGATGCGGATGCCGGTATACAGATAATTCATTTCAGATACGCCCAGGTTCCAGGCGTCCAACCACAAAAGAAGCTCGGTTTGTTGCTTGGGAGTGCCCTGAAAATGGATCAGAATGTCAATATTGCTTTCTGGACCTGATGTGGCGTTTTTCACACTGCCAAAGACATAAAAGTTCTTGACGCCAAAAACTTGAGGATCCAGATAGCCGGCAATTTTCTCAACCAGCTCCATCCGCCATTTCCAGTGGCTGAAACCTTGATCAACGATCGTATCGGATCGTTTGCGACGAAGGACGTCTTTTTCACCCGTCCTGGGTTCGGTTAAATGGGCTTCCGCTCGTTTCAGGGCAGAGTTCATAAACACAGATAATTCTAAGCCATTATAGGATTTACCAACATCTATGACCTTGATCGCTGAAGCCAGCGAGGCATATTCCGGCAATAATTGATCGAGGAAATTGGGCGAATGAAGGAAAAATTCTTCGTTAAATACATTCCCGTATTCATCAGGATAAAGGGGCAGGTAGCGAATGGATGCTTCAACCAGATCCTGGAAAAAATGAGTGCCGAATGAAAGGTCAGGAACATAATTACCCTGCTTCTTGGCAATCTCAATCAGCATGGCTGTGTTGCTTATGTCTGAATAGGTAACATTGACACCCAGTTTGATATCGCCGCGACTCCCCCAGCGACCTGGCCCCATGAGAATAAAACAGCGCTTCGGCAGCATTTGATTGAGCTTGCCCACGGCGCGGCCCACATTCAGTAATTCTTCTCGAGAGCCTAATTTTCCGTACTCATCGGGATCTACATAGACAATGTGACTGATGCCCTTCAATAATCCGTTGGAAACGTATTTATTGGTTGAAAACAGCATTCTCTCAGGTGATACAACCGCGGGGATATCAACCGGTTCATACTCATCGCCATAGCTCTGTGGACGACACTGGAGCAGATAGAGATCGTCCCCATCAGAGGCAAATTCAACATCTACAGGAACCCCCAGCACATCCTGCAAAACAGTAATGATGGCATGAATCTGGGAGATGAAGGTGGTTTCCTTTTTCAATGCCTCAAAGGTGACCACCAGGTTGGCTTCGTCGAGATTGTCAAACATGGGCATGATCTTCCTGAAACGATCATTATCCAAAATGGACATTACCTGGGTGATGCTCGGGTATTCCGAGCCAATCTCCCGCATAAATTTTCTTAGTTCCACGGTCTCAAAGGATTTTGTTTTCAGATTAATCACATCAATGGCCTTGGGCGAATACTGCACCTGCTCATCAATGGTTGCGTTCACTGAAAGCAGTGGCTGACCCGGGGCAATCAAGGCAGGGTAATCATCCCCTACCCGATCGACTGCACTGGTACCCAGACCCGGGACCAGGCGAATAAGACCATCTTCGGGTTTGATCCGTGGAGACCATAGATAATCATTTTTGCTCAGGGCCACGCCGGCATAGGCTGGAAAAAAGTAATGACCCACTTTTCTACCCACCACTTCTTGAATCATGATGCCCATTTCTTCATGAAAATCCAGCAGGTTTCGCTCCGCTCTATATTTAATGGGATCGGGTCCAAACATGGAGGCATAGACCTCAGCAATGGCATCAATGAGGGCGATCAGGCGTTCCTGTTTGCTCCCCTGATTGGCAATAAAAACACTCCGGTATTTACCGGCAAAGGCTGCACCCAGGCCATCTTCCAACAGGCTGGAACTTCTGACAATCAGTGGCTTTTTCCCGAAATCATCAAGCGCCAGGGCCAGGCCCCGGACGATTTCCGGGGGTAGTTGAGAATTTTTAAACACCTGGATGACGTGGGGGTATTCAAACTGAACCTGGATGATGTCCTTATATTTTTGATCAAACACATCCTCCAGATTGTTGTAGACCAGAAAGCTGCGACTGCCGTCCGAGGTGATGTACCAGGTTTTCGGTGTTTTAATGTTCTCCAGCAATTTTTTGTACTGAATATTAGCCTGCAATATTTTTTCAGCCAGGGCGACTCCAGCACTTTTCCCGCCCAGCTTGCCGCTGCCCTTGGTAGGCGTAATCACGCGGTTGAGCAGATCATAAAAGTCGTTTACTTTGAAATAATTTTTGGCTGCATTGATAAAATGGGTTTGGTCGGATAAAATTCTTCTCACCAGGGATACCCTGAATCCCTTTTGTCGGGGGACGGATAACTCAGTCCCGCTGGGATCCAGATGATGATAGCGACCGATGGCATCCGAGATGTCGTTTAAACTGCTCTTGGTATCTCCCAGAACATTCACCAGAAAGGCTGATTTTTCCTCTCTGATCCATTTCTGGATGGCCTTCAGAGCATAGTTTTTTCCCAGGGTCTCCACTGCAATCTGGAAGACTCTTTCGCTGATGGGCAGCAGATCGTGGACTGGAATGCGTTTCCTGGGTTGATTCAGATTATCTACAAAGCCGGGGTCGTCCTCCTTGTAGCTGGGGCTGAAATGCTCCAGCAGCTCCTTGGCTTCCTCGCTGCCTCCCAAAAATAGAAAATTGGTCATTTTTCTGGAAAGTCGTGCCAGCAGAGGGGTATCCGTATTGCGCAGCAATTCAAGAATGGCAAACCACTCGTCTTCATGTTTTTGGTGTAGTTTGTTACTGTCGAATAATTCTTTGAGCCGTCGATGTTGGATGGCCCTGGCCAGGTGATCGGCAATGGATTTTATCAGGCCCAACTCTTCCTTCAGGAAGGGTCCCTGATCCTGATGGGGGCGCTCTTCTATATAATTCACATATACTTTGCCCACTTTTTCACCGTGGATATTGATATCTGCTTTCAAAACCCAGGGAGTCTCAATGCATTCCGCGCTGCAATATTCTTCCCCGTCAAGAGTGATTTTAGCATGACAGATATCAGCGTATTGCCAGCCCAGGGGTATGACACGTACGATCTCGATTAAAAGATTCTCGATGGATAATTCCTGCTGGCTTAATATCTCATCAATACGATAGATGCAGTGTAACTCTTTTTCCCGCTCTCGTAATTCCTGGAGTAATGCGTCGGAGCGCGACTTTTCCTTTGGATTCATTTTATGATTACTCCCAGACCTCGGCGGCCATCAACCTTTATGATTAAAGGTTTTTCCAGTTTGATATGCTTCACATAATCTGTCTCTGCAACACAGGCTTGTTGATCCATCCATTCCCAATCAATACTGTGCTCGTCGGAAAACCTGATGGAGAAATAACTTACTCCAAAACTGGTGATATTGTGAAAAAAGTGTGAACCCTGACTGAACTCCTTATCCATATCCGGCAGGGTGGACTCCACAATAACTTTGGCCTGAGATATTTGACCCCAGGACACGGGCGTACCCAACCAGGGATCGGAGCTGCCCCACCGGCCAAAGCCGATTAATACATACTGAGCATTTTGATCAATAAAGCCGGCATTCATGGTTTCAATTTCTGCGGCAATGCGCGGGGTGTTTTTCGCTAAGAAGCCTTGGGGTTTTACAAAGACGATATCCCTCAAAGTATTTATTTCACCATTCCCCAGGACACGCTCCGAAACCAGCAAAGCATGTGATTTATCAAGATTAGCATCACTGATATTTATTTCGCCCACGCTGGTACGGAGCGGTCGCACCTGCAGTAATCCAATGCGGGTGGGTTCCAGCATGAGTGCAAATTCAATTTCCACTGGAGCATGCATAAAATCTTCACACAGCTTGAGCATATTCCTGATGAAGGTATTCAGGGGGATGTGGTTATAAACCAGGATGGGGGCAAAAGTGATGATCCGGGGTCCCGTTTCACCCAAGCCGACGGTGATCCTGTCATTAGGGCCATCGTAGGTTGAGACAATCGATTTCAGGACATTATCATACTCGGCCTCTTTCAAGCCGCATTTGATCAGATATTCAGATTCGTTGATGGGGTCATAGCTGGGAGGTGGACCCATATTGACCGCCCAGAATTTGGTCTGGGTTTGATCCAGCCACTCACGCACATTGCCGAAGGGCGGGTTGGCTTTGGGGAATTTTGGGACATACCACCAGGAGGGATCACCATCCACGATGGTTTTCCCTAAACCCAGAGCCAGATTAACGATGCCATCTTCTGGTTTTGCCCGGTCTGGCGGGTAATAATTAAATGAGCGCGCCACACCTGAAATATCAGGGTAATAACGATCATCATGGCTTTGACCAACCACCTCCTGAATGATGACTGCCATCTTTTCATCCAGCAATCCTTTGCCAATCGCTTTGCGATAGTCTTTTGCCGCTTTAAAAAAGGTTGAGGCATAAACAAATTTAATGGCCTCGGTCAGTTTTCTGAAGCGAAGATCAGGATCACTTTCTGAGTTGGGAATCATTTTGGTGGCATAAATCCCGGCAAATGGCGATTCCAGAGCATCCTCAAGTATGCTGGAAGAGCGCACAGCCAGGGGGACATGCACGCCATCGATGATAG
>JAIPGJ010000114.1 GCA_021736185.1 Fidelibacterota bacterium
ATTGCCAGCGATCTAGCTTTTGGCTCAGGAACTGCCACCCTTTCAGGACCCATCAAAGCATTTCTTGTGAAGTTAGTAAGCACCATGGAAAAGGCGACTTATGCCATTGCAGTTGAAGGACACACAGACAATGATCCCATCCGGTCAAGTCAGTTTCCTTCCAACTGGGAGTTATCTGCTGCTAGAGCCAGTGCAGTAATTCGGTATTTAACCAGTCAGGGAATTGCTGCTGATAAATTCCGGGCCATCGGTTTTGGCGATACGGTACCCTTGGTCGCAAACGACACTCCCGCGAATAAAGCGAAGAACAGACGCGTTGATATAACATTTCTAACGATCGGTTAATTAGGGCCGACGCTAGAAACGAGGAGAAGCTTATGAAGTATCCAGCATTAAAACACATCATAACAGGCGGTATTATTACCTCACTGCTTTTGTTCTCTCAGGTGTTCGCACGACCAGACACCAATAAAGAGGTGCTCTCTCAAAAGATCCTGCTGGAAAACACCATCCATCAAAGAGTGAGTGATGCTGTTTACCGTATTCTTCGTCATGAGAATTTTATTGTCAATGTAAATGTCGTCATGGAGGCAACGCCCACTCAAAAATATACAACTGTTTATGAATCTCCCGGATCAAAAAAGGCTAAGACCAGCCCCGAGCAAGAGACCTTTAGCCAATCACTGAGTAAAACGCCTGGGATGAGCAAACCGCTCAGCGTGACCAATGAAGACGCCGGGGTAAAAAAGACCCGTACCGTTCTCAAGAAACGCCCCATTAAAACGGACATTCCATCTGACATACCTGGTTTTCCTGGAATCCAGTCTCCCGGCTTTGAATTATACGAAGAAGAAGTTCCCGTAGAAGACAATACCAATGAAGATGTGATCTACGCAGCGGCTGCAGATCTGGATCAGATAGCTGATATCCCAGACACTACGAAAAGCGAGGTTGCCGCAGAAGCCAGCCTGTCTCTGGATGAAAATGAAGTTATTCTGGAAGAAGAACTGCAAAGTGTCTCAGAAAAGAAAATGGAAGATGAAAAATTGGTGAACTTTTCTGAGAGTAAAAACCCCCAACTCTCTCGCCATACCGTCGCCAGCACCAGCGGACCCAATCTGACTGTGAAAAAAATGGAGCTTACGGTTATTCTGGAAGACCCCATTTCTCCACAGATTATAGAAAATATCCGCACGGTGACCATGGTTGCTTCTCATTTCAATCGTGAGCGTGGTGATAAGCTGCAGGTCATGACCGCTGATTTTCAGGGCGCCAATAAGGACAAGCCCGATACAGAACAACTGCTCCTGAGGTCCATCGCTGAAAAAATGACTGCCATTGAGGCGCGTCAAAAAGAAGATGCCGAGAACAAACGCGTCAAAGAATTAGAAGTCCAGCAGGAAAAAATGAGACTTGAACAGGCCAACAAAGAGGCCCGTGATGCTGAGCTGGCACGTATCCGCATGGAAGAAGCTCAGAAACAGAAAGAGCATGAAGCTGAGCTGGCACGGCTTCGTCAGCAAGAAGAACAGCGGATTACTCAGCGTGAGAATGAATTAAGAGATTTACGCGAGCAGGAAGAAAATCGCCTTGCTGAAGAGCGTCGACAAATCTTTGAAGCTCAACAGGCCCAAGCCCAGGATCGCTTACGTCAGGACTCCTTGAGATTAGCCCTGCTTACGGAACAACTCAATGATCTCAAGAAACAATTATCGGCTGTAGATTTGGAAGAAGAACAGCGCCTGAAGCTGGAGCTGGAGCAAAAACGCAGAGAAGCAGAAAAATCGGCCATCAAAGAGCGTGAGGACAAGCTCAAGCAGCAAATGAATGATCTTGAGAACCAGAGACTCCAGGCAACCATGATGCCGGAAGATGAAGATAATTTCCTCTGGGTCCTTATTATTGGTGCTGCCGTGTTGGTCGGATTAGCCGTGATCGTCGGTGCCCTCATGGGTGGCCGTCGTCAAACACCAGAACCACCTCTTCCACATGACATGGCTCAGGAAAAGCCAGAACCTGAATCAAAACCTGAAGCAAAACCTGAAGCGAAGGTGAAGCCTGAAGAAGAAATCGTTCACGAAGTGGAAGTCGATCCAGAATTGGTCGATGAAGTTGATAGTATTAAGAAATCAGTGGTCTCTCTGGCTGTCAGCAAGCCGGGGTCAGCATCCAACATTGTGAAGGACTGGCTACAGGATACAGGCGAAACCGAAGAAGAAGAAGAAGATACTGTGGAAGTTGAAGAAACATCGAATGGTAAAAAGAAAAAGAAGGGGCAAAAATAATGGCTACTCCAAAAAAATTAGCCGGTATTGATAAAGCCGCAATTCTTTTTGATATATTGGGGGCACGTCTTGCCGGACAGTTGTTCCCCAATTTAAGCGATCAGGAAATCATAGCGGTTCGTCAAAGGGTGCCTCAGGTCAAAAACGTAACCTTCGAATCCAAGAAATTGGTCCTTGAGGAATTTTATTTCTCATTTATGTCCAAGAAATTTGCTGCAGAATCCAAAGAATCAACGTCTCAACCATTTGCCTTTCTCGAGGGAATGTCTGAAGTTCATCTGGCCTACCTGATTCGATCTGAACCCACCCGCTCCATTTCCATATTACTGGCCCAGCTACCCACGGAAATGCAAGGGCGCCTCCTGCAAAGACTTCCCACTGAGGTTCGTACCGAAGCGATGATCGATCTGGCAAAGATTAAAGATGTTCCCCTGGAAGCCGTGTTGGAAGTGGCCTCTGAATACCGTGAAAAAGCCAAACAGATTCCCTCTCAAGCTGAATATTCAGAAGGTGGTAGTAAAGCCATGGCAGGTCTTTTAGGCACTATGGACGCCAAAGAACAACGACAATTTCTTGATTATCTTTCCCAGGAAGATCCTGAGCTGGCCAAAGAAGTGAAAAAGCATCACTTCACTTTCGAAAATGTGCCCATGCTCCCGGATAATATCCTCAGAGATATCTTTAACAGTCTTGATTTAGATGATGTTGCTCTCGCGCTAAAAGGGCAGGATAAAGAATTAAGTGATAGGGTTCTGGAAAATCTGCCTCAGAAGAAGCAGGCTATGTATGAACCCAAAGAAGGACCCGTTTCTCGCAAGCAGGTAGAGGGAGCCCAGAAAAAGGTTGTGGAATACATCCTACAAATGGACGCTGATCCTACAAATGATTTCAGTATCGAAGAGTTCGCCGAGGCCGACTTTATCGAATAGCTGCTGACTAAGATATCTCCGCTGTCCTGCACTAGCGAGATAGGAGGGGAGGCAGTCCGCCCGGACTGTCCTCCCTTCCGCCGTTTTTGGGCTGAACCTAAGGCTCAAGTCCCAAAATATCGATCACCTGCATCCCCAAGACCGGGGATGATATACCCAACATCATTTAATCGTTCATCTACTGAAGCTGTAAAAATGGATACATCGGGATACTTTGTAAAGACTTCTTTTATGCCTTCCGGTGCGCAGATAATCGTTAATAGTTTGATATCAGCAGCACCCTGGGCTTTTAACAAATCAATAGCAGCACAAGCACTCCCACCGGTTGCCAGCATGGGATCCATGAGAAAACAGCTCTGGGTAGATTGGGAAAAATCTGGCAGATTTTTATAATAATGCTGAGGCTCCAGACTATCTTCGTCCCGATAGAGTCCCACAAAACCAACATGAGCACCGGGTAAAAGACGAAGACCCATATCCACCATGGCCAGACCTGCCCGCAGAACAGGGATAAACCAGATCTCTTCAGCCAGCACCCTTTCGGAAGTCGTCTGTAGAGGGGTTTCAACATCTTGTTGAACCGTTTTTAATGACTCAGTTGCAGCCACCAGCACCATAGTACTCAAGCGCTGAGCTGCTTCTCTAAACCCCTGGGTGTCAGTATCTTTACTTCTCAGAATAGCTAAATTGTGTGAGACGAGCGGATGAGATTTCAACTCAATAACTTGGGACAACAGACACTCCGAATATTAGTTTTTAAATGCTTGTTCTAAAAGTAATCCCGGATAAAAAAAAATCTACGTCTATTCTGCAAGCGTCTGATTATGTTTTCTAAGTCCGGATGTGATTGTGTTTAAAGCAGTAAAAGTCAACTTGTTGTCGATGTTTCAATATTTTCTATGTGAGGTGTGTTCCACTTTTAAATCCTGGAGCTGGGATGCCTTGGGGCGGATCGTGAGGCTGATGCCTCTCCATGTACCTGTGGGAGTCCAGGATAAAGTCATCTTCCAGCAATGCAGATTTCGAGTAACCCCAACGGAACCACCCATTAATCGTTTTTCCATTAGATTGAATCTGGGATTATAGGTTAGCTCCCAGTTTTCTGAGGGATTAAACTTTAAATTGGTATTAAGATTGAAAGTTTGTATGGCTTCCTCAAGGGGATTCTGGTGGGAATAGGAGTAGCTGAAATTGAAATTGGCGGTCCAAGCGGTACTGCTGCGACGAGGGCTGGCACCTACGATATCTCCCATATTAAAACCTTCGGCTGAATCAGCACTCAGACTATCCTCAGAATTGTATTCCTGGGGAGTGGATCGCAAGCCACCAGGACCATTCCCCTGCAATTTAAAGCCAAAACTAAAACTGGCTCTGGTCATGCGTGGAGCTCTATACTGGTTGATTTTATGAGCTCCTGTTGAGTCTCTTTCATAAATTTCATAGGTCATACTGGGACTCAGCTTGAAAGACTTGCCAAGATTTACTTTCAGGTTGCTGGAAATGTCAGAAGCCTTTAATGAATCGGCCTTAAAGTTGTATGAGCCACTCATCCCCCAGGTCAGGAACTGAGATTTGCTCACCTCCTCGTTTCTGAAAAGCTTGTAATCAAATACATTATTCAAGCTGTAGCTCATTCGGAGTGCTTCTTTGTTGGGTGTAGCACCTAAATCACTCCCGGCAAAGCGATCAAAGCGATGCTCCGCTCCCGTGGTGTTTGACAAGGTTTCCACATATCCCCAAAAATCAGTTGAAAAATCAGGAGTGTGGGTCAGGGATATGGACGGGGTCAGGGTATGCCTGATGGCCTGCAATGGACCAATATGGACGGGGACGATGCCATACATTTTCGTGTTCAGACTGACACTGGTACTAAAGGTTCCTCTGCGGATAAAACCTTCAATCTCTTCGGTAACTATATTTCCTGTGCCGGTATCCACAAAGGCCAGACCGGCCTCATCTTCGATAGGATTAAGATACTTAAAGCCCCAGGCGTCTTTATATGAAACAGACCCGACGAGCTTCAAGACCTTCAAAACCTGGGTATCACCGGAAAGGCTCATGTTGTGGTTCCAGGTTCGCGTATCCACAATGTTTTCCTGCCACAATAGCGTATCGGTATCCAGGGTATCTGGATTGTCATAAGAGAGATAGCTCCACTGGCGGCTATTGCTGAAGGCGTTGTTGTAGCTCCAGCGAAAGTTGTTGTACCACCGTTCCTGATTACCCTTTGCTTGAATAATTGGGAACGAAGCACGGCTGAAGCGGAATGAGGGTAATGCCAGTGTGGGTCCCGACAGACTAATTCCGGCTGATTTCGGTGCAGCCTCTACACGACGCGTAACCTGAAGGTTTTCATCATAGGTGCCGCTCAAAGAGGTCGTGCTGTTGATGGATTCAAATTTCTTGTTAATGGATATTCCAGAATGCAGCCTGGTATTCAGTCGTTCATCCTGATCCTGGCTATATTTTCTATCAAAACTGGCATCGCCAGAGAGTTCTCCATCAGCTCGGATAGTAAAACTGGGATCAATAGTCTGGGAATGATTGAATCGAAGTCTCCATTTCCAGTTCATTGGATCATCCAGAGCGTTGCGATCTGAAACCATGGAGGCATCGATTTTTCCACTAATTTTATAGCGTTTTTTGTAGTTCAAAACGCTTCTCAGGTTGAATTCCTCGTACTGATCCCAAAAGGTACCGGTCGTTTTAAAGTCGGAATAGTCATTGATGGCCCAATAGTAGCCAAAACCCTTCAAGGCCCGACCTCCATTGGTTGGACGATAATCGTAGGAAGGCATGATAAATCCAGAGGAGCGCCCTTTTTTCTGGGGGAAGACAGCAAAAGGCAGGGCAACCAGTGGAATATCTGCAATATAGAGCACTACCGGTTTAGCGATGATGATTTTATCTGTTAAAAGCTTCATCTGTTTGCTATAAAAGTAAAAATGGGGATGGTCCTCAAGGTCACAGGTGGTATAGTAGCCGTCTTCCATGAGGTAAATATCTTGATTGATGCGGGTCAGTTCTTCACCGTAATAATTTCCCTCATCCATTTTTGTCCGCCCTGCAGCTACTTTTCCGCGCTGGGTTTGCAGGTCATACACCATACTCTGCCCCTTGAAATCCTCCTGTCCTTTTTGGGAAAGCACGGGATAATCACCGGCACCCAGAGTATCGACGAGACTCCGGGCCCGGAGCAGGTTCTGGCGCCAGTACACGCCTACATGGCCAGCTTTCAATTTCATATCACCATATTCAATGATGGCCTTGGTTTTAAGCTGAGTGGTTTCGTGTTGCATACTGTAGGCAATACTGTTCGCCCAGTATTTAATGGGAAAATCAATATCTGTACTGCCGGATGTCGGTCTAAATTCTCCCTCTGCGCCTCCGGTAACGGTGATGTCTGAGATGCTGGAATCAGAGAGGAGAATAAACAGCGTGTCCCCGCTGACCTTGTTTGACCCCTTGAAGCGCTCCTCCTCAATGACATTAAAAAATGAGGTGGCCATTTCAATGAGTGTTACTGTTTGGGGTTTCCCCGCGCTGAACTCAACGGCCATTACTTTTCCATCCAACCAATCGGTAAACGTGGTGTCCTCAGCAGCCTTCTTCTGGGTGAAGTGTGGCTTCTCCGGGACATAAACAGATTTTAAGTCACCATCTTCTAGGTGGAGATTAAAAACATCCCCGGTTAACACATATTCATCCTGTTGAAGCACTGGTTTATCACGCATGACAGCCACATCGTCTTCCTGCATATAAACGGCCTGTCCGCAAGTACCCAGAGCATCCCCATTGCGCAGCTTCACATTGTTCCATGCAAAGAAGTAACCCTCTTCCAAACTAAGACTGTCAGAGTCAATCCGGAGGGTGGTGTCATCGGGAGACCATTTCCTGAATTGGGCATTGCCATAGCTGAGTAGGGAGTCTTTTCCTGAATAATAGAGCAGATGGTTCCCAGAAACGCTGAGGCTATCCGTGGTATTCACCATGGAGGCGCTTCCCCGGGCATCCCCGAGTTGGCTTTTCTCATAGTAGTAAATAGTATCTGCCTTCAGCGTCGAGCCACTGTCCTCCAATGCCGGTTGATCTGTAGCTAAAACTTTTTTGAGATCGATGTAGTAGCCCAGTTTTTGTGCCGTGACAACAAAGGGATCGTCTTCAAAGCGGGCGTCTCCCAATAACTCTATATATTCATCACTTCCGGCATAGCGAGCGGTCTTGCTGGTGAGCTTGGACTCTGGAGTCGTGATGGTAACATGGCCACTGAGCAGGGCTTCATCCTTTTCCATTTGAAATTCTGCTACATCGCATTGGAGCTGGGTGTCACCTCGGCGCATGACCACCTTGCCAACCACACGTCGGTAAGTAATTCCTCCCCGATTGAACGACTCAATTTTATCTGCGCGAATAAGCTCAAGTTTTTCACCCCTGGCAGCCAGAGCAAAGGAGTTCATCAGCGGCAATATCAGGCAGATTAGAGTTAAGCGAAAGGTAAGAGGACGGATGAGGAAGTGCATGGGCGATTGAATGGGCTATGAACCTGATGGTTCCTTAAAGCGCTCCGCCCAGAGGTTCACGAGGCGTTCATAAATACGCTTCTCTATGCCCTCCGTGGTGGGTCGATAATATTGTCGTGTTTTCAGATCTTCAGGAAAGTAGTTCTGATCCTTGAAATGACCGGAATAATCATGGGGATAATGATAATTCTTCCCATAGCCTTGATCCTTCATCAAACTGGTTGGCGCATTACGCAAATGGAGGGGAACCGATTTGGCACCTTCTTCCTGTACCGCAGCCTGGGCAGCCCGCAGGGCCATATAGCTGGCATTGCTTTTGGCCGTGGATGCCAGATAGGTGGTGACTTGAGATAGAACGATGGCCCCTTCCGGCATGCCGATAGCATGGACCGCCTGTAAACCTGAAGTTGCCAGGGTCAAGGCCTGAGGATCGGCGTTGCCAACATCTTCTGAAGCCAGAATAATCAAACGTCTGGCAATAAAGATAGGATCTTCTCCCCCTTCCAGCATGACGGATAGCCAATAGAGAGCCGCATCGGGATCGCTACCCCTGACACTTTTTATAAAAGCGGAAATTGTATCATAGTGGTAGTCGCCAGTTTTGTCGTATAGCTGGTGCTTGTTCTGGAGGGCTTCCCTGATATGTTCCTCTGTAATAGTAATGACCTGGTCTTTATCCCGGTCAGGAGTCGCTACTGAGACACTTATCTCAAGCGCATTCAACAAGCGCCTCGCATCCCCTGAAACTGACTCCAGGAGCAGATCTTTTCCCACCGGATTAAACTTAATTTTCTGGGTGCTTAGAAAGAGATCGTCCGTCAGGGCGTGTTCAAGAATTTTATCCAGGTCTTCCCTGGTGTGCGAGGTCAGTTTGAGAACTTGACAACGGCTCAAAAGGGGCGATATCACTTCAAAGCTGGGGTTTTCGGTGGTGGCACCAATGAGGGTAATAATTCCATTTTCCACGGCCTGGAGCAGGGCATCCTGCTGGGCTTTGTTAAAGCGATGAATTTCATCAATAAACAGGATACTGGGCTGGCCCATTTCTCGATTGGCCCTGGCTTTGGCCATGGCCTCCCGGACATCTTTCACGCCAGCTGATACGGCCGAGAGTTCATAGAAATGAGCTTCAACCTGACTGGCAATAATCTTGGCCAGGGTGGTTTTTCCACAACCCGGGGGTCCCCAGAGAATAATGGAGAAAAGTCGCTCTGCCAAAATTGCTTTAGCCAGCAGTCTATTTTCTGCCACGAGGTGCTGTTGTCCTAAAAATGCAGCCAGCGTGCCCGGTCGCATTCGTTCGGCCAGGGGCGGCAGGGTACGGGGATTATCCTTGTTATTAAAAAGACTCATGGCCTAGAAAATAACCCCTGTGGATGCAGGAATAAGGAAAAAGTATTCCTGGTTTAGCTCCGGG
>JAIPGJ010000115.1 GCA_021736185.1 Fidelibacterota bacterium
ACATCATTAGATTTGGCTAATTCATCCAGTTCAAAGGGGTCTTCAGGAAAAAAGGAAATATCCACAATATTCTTGCCAGCTTCAATCACACTTCTCAGGGTTCTGAATCCCATAAAACCTGGGACAGCACCCACTACAATGTCTGCGTCTCGAACAACTTTTTTTACCACAGACGGATCGGCCAAATCGGCCGGTGTAGTAAGCAAATTGGGGTGTTCGGCTAGCAGGTTCAGGGCCTGTACATCCCGGTCAACAGAGAGCACATCATGCTGCTTGCTCAAATCAATAGCCATGGCTCTTCCCACCATTCCAGCACCTAATACCACCACTTTTTTTCGCATGTCCAATTCCTGTGTTTTTACCCCGGCTTACGCCATGATGGGGAATTAATTAGCCGTCCCAACCTGTGTCCGATTAGCTGACCTTGGAATGTGAATCCAAATGATTGGTCCAGCAGGTGAAAGCTTTTATGGAAGCAAAATCAGTTCGTGTAAAACTTGGCCTGATCCACCAATTCCCGATATTCAGTATTTGGATTAATTTCAAAGGCCAATTGTGCTTCAAGCAGGGCCAGTCTTGGTTTTTCCTGAAGGAGATAAATTTTGGCCAGCAGGGCATGACTATAATGATCGTTCTGGTCAGAAATTAAAGCCTGGTCGCACTGCTGTCTTGCTGCATCAAGCCAGGAGAGACTTTCTGATCGAGCCAGATCAATGTAGAGTTCTGCCAGGCGATGTCTCGCCTCAACAATCTGAGGAAAATGATAGAGGTAATTCTGCAACACCTTGACAGCCGCTTTCTGATCCTGCTCCTTCATCATAAAATCCACATAGGCATCCCAAACAGATTTATCCTTGGGAGAGAGCTTGACGGCCAGGGCATAATTTTCAAGAATCGTTTTGTCCTCAAGAGCCGTTTGCTCCTGTGCCATAGCCAGCGCACCATAGGCAGCACCCTCCATGGGATGGCTTTTGACTACTTCTTGCAGCAGTTCAATCGAAGCTGCTGTTTTTCCCGAATTTCTTAATGTTTTGGCTTTACCAACGGTTGCCTGGTAGTTGGCTGAATCCAGTTCAAGGGCTTTATTAAAATGAGATAAGGCAGCTTCATATAAATCTTTATCATTGAGAATGTATCCCAGGCTTATCTGGGCCTCAACATTTTTGTCATTCGCCTGGACTGCCATGCGGTAATATTGGTAGGCGTTCTCCAGGCTTCCACTCAGATAATAAATTTCCCCAATGTATCTGAGAATTTGGGCTGAATCAGCCTGGGCATCCAGACCACGTTTACACTGATTTACTGCGTCGGTAAGATTATTATCCTCAAAGAACAGGCGAGCAGCAAATAAATAAGCCTCTGTATATTCAGGATTGGATTGTTGAATTTGCATGAGATAGTTGAGGGCTTTTTGACGTGAGCCAAGGGCTGCCTCTGTTTCGGCTTTTGAATAGAGCAGGTCTGGATCCTCACTGCATGCAGCCAGAATAAATATACCAAGAATTGCAAGAATGAGCTCGCGTTTCAGCCCCATAGTATCTCTCCTAAACCAATTGGAAAAAATTAACTTGAGTCACATGTTCAGCAAGGGTTATTTGTTGAAGACAATCACCGGCGGGCTTGACCCTCACTTGCTTCAAGACCTCTTCTTGCCAGCTAAAATTTATCAATCCACCATGAGGGACTGTTCCATATAATATTCTTCCCCCCCGCTGGTCCAGTTTAGCTTGATGCGCCAGAGCCCTGGAACCATATCTGGAAGGCCAATGGTCTGCAGGCTGTCACCCTGGAGTGACAGCGGAAACAAGCGATCCCGATGAAGATCTGCAGGGCGAAAGAGCAGCACGGTCCCTTCCGTGGGAGCGTGTCCCAGTGCCAGGGGAAATTTCATACTCAGAACCTGAGTTTCCTGGCTGTAATTCAGGCTTGGCTTAAAGGGGAGCGCTTCGGTTCTGGCCACCCGTTTAATCTGCTGGTCGAAAACCACATCTTTTTCATAGTAATTGTTATACACCAGCTCCACATCATCTTGAAAAGCCCAGATGGCAAAGCCCACAAAAAAGAGGATAAAAACCACAATCGCGGCGACCAGGCTCCACATCCACAGCGCTCCGGTTTTGACTGCTTCGGCCATTATTTCCTCGGTCCCATGAATGAGGTTTTTACTGTTTCGAGTAAGCGATCCCCACTATAAATACCAATCTTTAATCTGGTCTCCATGCCCTTTAGTAAATCACCTGATAAATCCACAAAAAAGGCGCCCTCACTTTTATCCTGACCTGCTATCTTTAAATCACTGCCTATCATGGTCAAGGATCCTTCAGGTTCCAGCAAATCAAGACGAATGGGTAACTCGTCAAAGGTTTTATTCAATACCCGCACTGTGTACAAATTCGTGAAGTGGTTATTCCCCGCTTCCTGATACAGGGTTCCATAGGAACGCAAAATGGTGGATTCAACATCAGAGCGGCTTATCAGCAGTAGGAAAAAGAAGACTATCAGCCCGAACAAAATAGCAGAATAGCCAACATTGCGGAAATTCAGACCCAGCCTCTTCCCTTTTTCAATCCCCTCAAAGGAATCATAGCGAACCAAACCACGGGGTTTCTTTACCTTGTCCATCACCGTGTCACAGGCATCAATACAGGCGGTGCAGTTGACACACTCCAGTTGGGTACCATTGCGAATGTCAATTCCTGTGGGACAGACCTCAACGCATTGATTACAATCGATACAATCGCCCAGTTCTTCCGTCGGATTCTTTTTGGGATTGCCACGCTGCTCGCCCCTGATGAAGTCATAGGCGACGACAATGGATTGGTCATCGAGAAGGACGGATTGAAAACGTCCATAGGGACAAACCTGGGTACAGGCTTGCTCTCTAAAAAAAGCGAAGACATAATAGAAGAGAAAAGAGAAGATCAGCATGAAGGAAAAGCCCGTGGCATGGGCAGAAACAGGTTCAGTTATAATTTTGAATAACTCGTCTTTGCCAATGATATAGGCTAAAAAAGTGTTACCAATCACAAAGGAAAGGGCAAAGAATATGGAGTGTTTCAGAATGCGCTTGAAAATCTTGCTGGCATTCCAGGCTTGCTCTGACAGCTTGCGTTGTTGGTTGGCATTCCCATCAATGCGGTATTCAATTTTGCGAAACACCATCTCTAAAAAAATAGTTTGAGGACAGGCCCAGCCACAAAACAGTCGGCCAAAAACCACAGTAAAAAGAATGATCCCCACAATAAAGGTCAGGGTGGCAAGGACAAAGATATAGCTGTCCTGGGGCCAGAAAGCCATCCCCAGAATGATAAACTTACGCTCCATAATATTAAGGAGCAGCAGGGGTCGACCATGGATGGTGATAAAGGGTCCACTAAACATGATGGCCAGCAACAAATAGGAAAACCAGGTTCTGGCATTGTAGAAGCGACCGGAGGGTTTACGGGGAAATATCCATATTCTTTTACCCTCTTCATCCATGGATGCAATTCTATCCCGGTATGCTGATGGGGCATCTATGTTGGTGAGATTTCTGTCCGGCTGACCCATATATCTGCCATCTCCAAGTATTTGTTTACTATGAATTAATATGTCAAAAGGAACTCACGCATCGCGTGAGTTCCTTTTGCAAAATTCTATTCTTCTCCAGAGCTAGCCCTCAAACAGGTCTCCCTGGGGTGCTTTGGGAACGGCCGGGGTTGAGCCAACCAATTTCACTTCAATATAGCTGGCCACCTGCATGATCTGATCGGGAGTCAGCGTGGCTTCCCAGGGAATCATCCCTTTGGCTGGGACGCCCACCTTAATGATGTGGACAATGGAAGCCATATCACCACCATGGATCCAGTAATTATCGGTCATATTTGGACCAATACTGCCACCCCCATCGTTGAGATGACAGGTAAAGCATTGGGTTTCCCAAACTTTTTTACCTGCTGCCAGACTGGCTTCATCGGTGAGAGCGACCATCCCTGCTGCCGGTGCTGTGGCGGGGGTTTCCTCTTTTTTAACCAGCACTGATTCTGGTGACGATGAGGCACCAGCTCCATAGGCAGCAATCACCTCGGGAAAAGCGGTCTGGAGTTTGGCCAGTTGATCAGGATCTGCCTTGGCCATGGTACGCATCAACTGTTCATCAAAAGGAGCATCCAGTATTTTATTCATCTCAGCCCGTAAGGCCGGTGTGATTTCCCCATCGCCAACCCAGGGAGATGCATATTCTGTGAATGGTCCCCGGCCCGTGTTGGCCTCAACATAGGTGCCCATTTCTTTTTGATACTCAGTTTCCTGCGAATCACCAAAGAAGTGATAGTAGGGTACATAGATAGCGGCCACGATAATGGTAATGATGAATAGAGCTTTCCACCAACCTGGAAGGTCGTTGTCATATTCCTGAATTCCATCATAGTCGTGCTCTATGAGTTCGTTTGTGATTTTGCCCATTATACGTGGCCTCCATTATTTTTGCCTGGATCATCCTCGATTTCCAGGGGGAGATTGCTCATTTTATCAATATGTCCCTTCCGCATGGTGGCAATCATAACAATCGCACCCATAAAGACGAGAAAAAACAGAAGCAGGGACAGCCCTTGAAAAAACTGAAGGCCTTCTGCACCTGGATAAATTCGACTTAACATATGGTTCTGATCCTTCTTTATTTAGGAAAAAGTCCGGTTCCCAGTTTTTGCAAATAGGCAATCAGGGCAATTATTTCTTTATCCCAGGATGTTTCAATCCCCGACTCCTTAAGATTGGCAACAATACCGTCTGCCTGTTGCTTCAGGTCATACAACGCCTGATCTTCATATCCTTCTGGATACGGGACGCCGAGCTTTCTCATCACGCTGATCTTCCTGGGCAGCGTAGCATAATCATTGGCATTTTCCAATAACCAGGGATAAACCGGCATGATGGAACCAGGACTCATTGAGCGTGGATTCTCCATGTGATTATAATGCCAGGCATCCGGCTTTTTCAACTTACCAACGCCTTCCCGATGCAAATCCGGTCCAGTTCGTTTGGAGCCCCAGAGGAAGGGATGGTCATAGACGAATTCACCCGCCTTGGAATACTCTCCATAGCGTTCAGTCTCACTCCTGAAAGGACGTATCATCTGCGAGTGGCAATTAAAGCATCCCTCTTTGATATAGATGTCACGACCCTCCAGCTCAAGCGGTGTGTAAGGTGTGACAGTGCTGATAGTAGGAATATTGGATTTTACTACAAACATGGGCACAAATTCTACAATACCGCCAATGGCAACCGCAACCAGAGCCAGAATCATGAAGTGGACGGGACGGGCTTCTAACCAGCGATGTTTATGCTCACCCGCTTCTGCCACAATGGGTTTGAGGGGCGCAGCTTCTATTTCCGGATCCGGAATGGGGGCGCCAGCACGGGCCGTTTTAACCAGATTGTAAACCATGATCAGAGCACCGGTGAGATACAGGGTGCCACCAAAGGCTCGGGTCCAATACATGGGTATCAGTTGTAATACGGTTTCCAGAAAATTGGGATAGACCAACAGGCCCTCAGGGCTGAATTGTTTCCAGAGCAAGGCCTGGGTAATGCCCGTCCAATACATGGGTATGACATAAAAAATCATTCCCAGTGTGGCCAGCCAGAAGTGAACATTGGCCAGCTTGACTGAATACAACTTGGCATTATAGAGGCGTGGTGCCAGCCAATACAGGATACCAAAGGTCAAAAGCCCATTCCAGCCCAGAGCCCCGACATGCACGTGGGCGATGGTATAATCGGTAAAATGGGTAATTGCATTATAGTTTTTAAGCGACATCATAGGACCTTCAAAGGTGGACATTCCATAGGCAGAAACGGCCACCACCATGAATTTCAGGATGGGATCCTGGCGGACCCGATCCCAGGCACCCCGTAAGGTGAGGAGCCCATTGAGCATGCCACCCCATGATGGAGCGATCAACATAATTGAGAAAACGGTACCCAAAGTTTGGGCCCAATCCGGTGTTGAGGAGTAAAGCAGATGGTGAGGACCTGCCCAGATATATAGAAAGATGAGTGACCAGAAGTGAATGATGGATAATCGGTAAGAATAAACCGGTCTCTGGGCAGCCTTGGGCATGAAATAGTACATCAAACCCAGATATGGGGTGGTGAGGAAGAAGGCGACTGCATTATGACCGTACCACCATTGAACCAGAGCATCCTGTACCCCGGCGTAAATTGAATAGCTTTTAAAAAAGCTGACCGGCACCTCAAGCGAATTGACAATATGGAGCATGGCCACCGTGACAAAGGTGGCGATATAGAACCAGATGGCAACATAGAGGTGTTTTTCACGGCGTTTCAGGATGGTTCCCATCATGTTGACACCCCAGGCAACCCAGATCAGAGCAATGGCAATATCTATGGGCCATTCCAGCTCTGCGTATTCTTTGGCTGTGGTAAGGCCAGCAGGTAAGGTGAGTGCGGCAGAAACGATAATGCCCTGCCATCCCCAGAAATGGATTTTACTGAGTACATCGGAAAAATTTCGGGCTTTTAACAATCTTTGAGCTGAGTAGTAATAACCCATAAAGATACCGTTGCCCACGAAGGCAAAAATCGCTGCATTGGTGTGCAGGGGACGCAGACGACCAAAGGTTAACCAGGGGGTGCCGAAATTAAAAACCGGCGCAGGTATCTGAAGCGCAATAGTGAGTCCAACCAGGAAGGCTGTCACACCCCATACAACGGTGGCCCAGAAAAACATTCGTACGATTTTATTGTCGTACTGAAATTTTTCCATCTCCATTATTTATTCTCCTCGCTTTTTTCTCCCGATTTTAGGTCGGGTTCCGTTTTCTTTGATATTTTTTTTTCATCGAATAACATTCTAACTGAAGGGGTATATTTGTCATCATACTGTCCGGATCGGACTGACCAAATATAGGCAGCTAGAAAGATAAGCGCTGCCGCTAGACTAAAGCCCATCAAGACAAACATTACATACAATTTAGACACCCACTGTTCATCAAGTTAATTTCATCATCCGGGCTCGCAAGCTCGTTGTAAAGGTGGTAAACGCCACGACGGAAATTGAGCTGGCAGGCATGAGAATAGCCGAGACCAGCGGAGACAATTTCCCTGCGACAGCAAAACTGACACCCACGATATTATAAATAATTGAGATCACAAAACTGGCCACAATGACTGAGGTGGTCGCTTTGGACATTTTTATAAATGATCCCAGCAAATGCAGGTTCTTTCCCGTGAGAATTCCATCGCTGGCTGGAGAAAAAGCCGTGACATCATCGGTGATGGCGATACCTACTTCACTGGCTCTCAAGGCCCCTGCATCATTCAGACCGTCACCCACCATGAGGACATGAGCTCCAGCGTCCTGGAGTTGGGCGACATACTCCAGTTTGTTTTCCGGTGTTTGTCGAAATAGCAGGTTTTGCTCACTTCCGAAGAGGTTCACCAGGGCGGCTTTTTCCCGTTCTGTATCACCAGAGAGCAAAAAGAGGCTAAATTGCTTTTTCAAGCCTGAGAGCAGTGGGCGCAATCCTTTTCGAAATGCATTGGCAATTAAAAAGGACCCCTTGAGCTCACCTTTTATACTGAGGAAGACCCGGGTTTTCATATCTTCTGTTTTCTGGTCATCATCCTCAAGCTCCAGCCATCTGGCAGAACCCAACCTGATCTGATGCCCCTGAATTATTCCCTGAATCCCCTTTCCGCTTACTTCTTCAAAATTTTCCACCGGATACAGCGCCTGAGTATCCAGTGCCTGGAATATTTTCTGACTCAGGGGATGCGTGGAATGCTGGACCAGGGATTTCACCATGCGCTGATCCTCTGAGGATAATCGTTCCCCGGAAAACTCTATGGTTTCCTGTCTCGATTCAGTCAGCGTACCGGTTTTGTCCATGACAATGGTATTGATTTTGGACAGGGCTTCAACCGTCTCAGTGTTTTTGACATAAAATCCATGGCGACCAAAAACACGCATGGCGGTTCCCAGGGCAAAGGGTGAGGACAAAGCCAGCGCACAGGGACAGGCCACAATCAAAACAGCCGTAAATACTTTTATGGCTGTGGCGGTATCATATTGAAGCCAATAAAGCGATGCCAAAATGGCAATGGCCAAAACGCCAAAGGTAAAATAGTGACTCACCTGATTCACCAGGACATTCAGGCGCGAAAAGCGGGGCTTTTTAAACACATCATTGTTCCAGAGCTGGGTCAGATAGCTCTGAGAGGGTTCTTTGATGACTTCCAGCTCAATGGTGGTTCCCGCCTGACGTCCACCAGCATAAATAAAATCTCCGGCTTTTTTTGTTACTGGTGCGGACTCTCCGCTGACAAAGCTATAGTCAATATAGGCATCTGTTTTGAGCAGTACCGAATCAGCAGGGATCAGTTCCTGGTTCCGGACCACAATACGGTCACCTGGTTTCAGCTTTGAGACGGGAACAACAGCCTCCACATTATTGATCTTACGAGTGACTGAAAGGGGGAAAAATGATCGATAATCTCTCTCAAAAGAGAGGACTTCATAGGTCTTCTGTTGAAAGAGCCGGCCCACCAGTAGAAAGAAGACCAGACCGGTAAACGAGTCGAGATAGCCCACCCCTGTTTGAGTGAGAATCTCCCAGGCTGACCGGAAAAAAAGC
Organism: Fidelibacterota bacterium; assembly: GCA_021736185.1. Lineage (GTDB taxonomy): Bacteria > Fidelibacterota > UBA8477 > UBA8477 > JABMPR01 > JABMPR01. The sequence goes on from JAIPGJ010000115.1 coordinate 8,637, forward strand.
ATGCCGATTCCCAAAGTAATGGGGACATCAATATTCACTGTGCGACTCTTTATTCCCGCCCAGGCAGACATATAATAATCTCTAGACGCAAAGAGCAGTATGGGGATTGACAGAACCAGACTGAGATAACCGAACACCATCTTGAAAGTGGGATCCACCGCCCCGAATCGGGAAAGATATTCAGGGAAGCTGAGGATCATGACATTACCAAAGGCAAAACCAGCCAGACCAATCTTCAGGTATAATTTTTTTTCAGCCGAGGATTGCTCCCGCGCTCCCACAGTATCCAGGCTCACCAGGGGTTCATAACCAAGAGAAGCAAGGAGCGCAGCGCTTTCACTGAGTTTCAT
>JAIPGJ010000008.1 GCA_021736185.1 Fidelibacterota bacterium
AACACGGAAGCCACCATGGAGTTGCATCCCATTTATAATCGCGCCCATACCCAACTCGCGAACACCAAAGTGGAGGTTTCGACCGCCATAGGCATCGGCGGGAATATCTTCATAGCCTTTGAGATGGGTATTGTTTGAAGGCGCTAGATCTGCCGACCCACCGACGAGGTAAGGGATGGCTTTGGCCAGGTCCTGTAAAACCTTGCCAGAGGCTGAACGCGTTGCAATCGCACCCGCGGGTTCAAAGTCCTCGATAACACCCGCCAGATCTGCAGGCAGACTGCCCTGCATACAACGGTTCCATTCAGCGGCTTTCTCTGGCTGAGCGCTGGTGAAGTCAGCAAACATCCGGTTCCAGTTTGCTTCAACTTTGACATGCTCTGCCACGACTTGCCGGAAGTGTTCACGAACTTCTTCAGGCACATAAAATTTTTTTGCTGAAATACCGAGCGCGGCTTTAGTCAGAGTGATTTCTTCTTCCCCAAGAGGGGCTCCATGGGCAGCAGCAGTACCCGCCTTGTTGGGTGATCCGAAGGCAATGGTTGTTTTACAAATGATGACTGAGGGTCTACTGGTCTCATCCTGAGCCATTTTGGTGGCAGCAGCAATCTCGTCATAGTCATGCCCGTTGATACGTTGCACATGCCAGCCATATGCAGCCATACGTTTATCCACATCATCGGTGTAGGTAATGTGTGTATCCCCCTCGATACTGATAAAGTTCTCATCGTAAAAAACGATGAGTTTCTCCAGTTTATGATTGCCAGCAAACGAGAAGGCCTCATGGGAGACCCCTTCCATAAATTCACCCTCTGAAGCGATGACATAGGTAAAATGATCAACCAGCTTATGCTCAGATGTATTGAAGCGGGTAGCCAGCATTTTTTCTGCCAGTGCCATCCCAACTGCATTTCCACAACCCTGGCCAAGGGGACCCGTGGTAGCTTCCACACCAGCGGTGTGTCCATACTCTGGATGACCCGGTGTTTTACTGTCCCATTGGCGGAAATTTTTAAGCTCCTCCAAGGGCAGATCATAACCTGCCAGATGCAGGAGACTGTAGATGAGCATGGAACCATGTCCTGCGGAAAGCACAAATCGATCCCGGTCAGGCCATTCAGGATTCTCTGGGTTAAATTTCAGAAATTGGGTCCACAGGACAGTGGCCACATCAGCCATTCCCAGGGGCAGTCCAGGATGACCTGAATTGGCTGCCTGGATGCCATCCATGGACAATCCTCTAATCGTATTTGCTACCTGCTTGAGATTCATGTTTTTTATTCCTATGTTTATCATTCGATGTGTCAACGCCAGAGACGCAACAGCTGGTTGTCAATGTTTTGGAGCTTCCCTCCCCCAGGACTCCCAGAGGATCTGGCTCACTTCACGCAGGAGGACAAACCCTGCATTGTCCTCTGCCCAGGATTCATCTTCCTGATTCTTGGTGATCACACAAAACACATAATCACCCCGGGGAGCATTTACCAACACCACCTCAGATCGGGAGGCATCCACGGCACCTTGTTTTGACGCGGCTTGAATGGTTCTGGGAATGGCGGACAAAGCCTCATCATCCCAATAGATTCGGGTAAGATAACGATACATCTCTTCGCTGGCCCAGGGCGAAACCGCTTTATTTTCATGAATCAGTGTGAGAAGTCCGGCCATTTCGCGTGGTGTGGTCTGTCCCCAGCCATAGCTTTCCCAGTCATCTTGCCGATCTGGAGTCCGGGAATTCATCCGGGTTTGAGAAAAACCATTGGCGTCCAGCCACCGATTGATCTCGAGACCCCCTCCAGAAAGTTGCTGACACCATAGACTGGCCAGATTGTCGCTGTAGGTGATCATCAATGAAATAATCTTGGTCAATGAAATGCTGGAACTGTCTTTGAAGGAACTCAAAATTCCATCATCAGAGTAATTCACCAGATCCGCCGACCAAATGAAAGTTGAATCGTAATCGATATCCCCATTTTGGATTTTTTGGAAGAGCGTCAGCAAGATGGGGACCTTGATCATGCTGGCTGTGGGAAAGAGGACATCGGCATTGATGGCTATTTCCTGGCCGCTTTTGAGATTTTTCGCGTAAATCCCAACATCGCCATGGAAAGGGTCAACCAGAGCTTGGAGGCTCGTCTCCATCTGAGCGACATCACGTGACAAGTCCTGGTGAGTGCCTGCGCAACCAGCCAGCATAAATATCAAAAGCATACTCGCTGGAATATGTTTAGAGAAAATCTGACTCATGATGGAGAAATCCTTGGCTTGGAAAGTTGTTTGATCAATCAGGTAAATGAATCAAGTCAATCCCGGCTTCCTTAGCGTGTGTCTTGATGCGTTCATCTCGATACAACTCACCGTAGAAGATCCGTTTGATCCCTGAATTCGCGATCAGCTTGAAACAATTATAGCAGGGACTTGCTGTTACATAGATATCCGCGCCTTCAATTCCCACCCCATTTCTAGCAGCCTGAACAATGGCATTCGCTTCAGCATGCACGGTCCGCACGCAGTGACCATTTTCCATTTCGTGTCCCACCTCATCACAATGGGGTAAACCACGGATGGAACCATTGTAACCGGTGGATAAAATCATCTTGTCTCGGACAATGACTGCACCTACATATTTCCGATCGCAGGTCGAGCGAGTGGAAACATCACTGGCAATCTGCATGAAATAATTATCCCAGGAAGTTCTATCATTTACCATTGATTGCTCATCCTCATATTTTTACGGCCTCTGCTTCAAATTCATTGCAAACTTTTTTATGATTGTTCAGCAATGATGGTGTTCGTGGTGCCAATAATGCGTTTGGCATGATTCTTCAACTCTGGCTTCCACCATGTCATCAGTCTTTCTGCCACAGGCTCCTTCACAAAACCAATATCTTCCAGCATTTTCAATACCATTTGCCCGATGGCTCGATAATTCCCATCAAGGACTTTCACTGCCAGACCGTAGACCTCCCCGTTGGGCATCATGAACCCCGCCGCTGAAACGGCCTCCGCCCCACCTTTGGACATGATCCTTTCAGGATAACTTTCCATGAGCGCCGTGTCAAAGCGGCCTTGACCCCCAACCAGATGTGGGAATCCATTCATAGCCTGAAAAATCTGGCGACATTCCCTGTTTCCCTGCTGGCTTATTCGAGCAAAAGCCAGAGCCACCTTCTGAAGCGGCAAATAAAATACAGGTGCGGAGCATCCATCCACTCCCCGGTGAATGCTTGCTGAAGAAGTATATTCTTTGACAATATCGTAGATGTATTGTTGGACGGGGTGATCTGGATTCAGATAGTCCCGAGGATCAAATCCCAGTTGAACACAAGTGGCCAACATCCCCACATGCTTTCCAGAGCAGTTGTTGTGCATTTGCTGGGGAGCTAGTCCTGCGGCTTCCAGTGCCTGGGCACTTTCTCTATGGATGGGTGGATGGATTCCACAAGCCAGCAGCTCTGGACCAATCCCAGCTTTGGAAAATATTTGTAATACCTTTTTAATATGGATAGGCTGGCCACTGTGGGAAGAACAGATGACAGCCAACTCTTCTGGTGTCAGCTTAAAATTATCATAGGCGCCTGAACGTAAAACCGCCATGCCCTGCATGGGTTTGGCAGAAGACCGAACGTAGGTCAGGTACTCCGAATCACCGTAGGCTTTGACAATTCCACCCTTGGCATCTACAATAACTCCATAACCCACATGATAACTCTCGACATAACCCGAACGGGTTACCTGAGTAATCAATGATTTCATAGAACCTGAGCTTTGAAATCCCGCACGGCTGTTTCCAGTCCGACAAAGATTGAACGACCGATAATGGCGCGACCCACAACAATATTTTCCACTGCTTCAATACTCACTAGAGGCACAACATTTTTAAATGATATGCCACCATTAACGGCAACACCAAGACCATTTTTCTCAGCTGTCCGAGCCATAAGCGCAATTTGTTCCTGGGCTTCTGCCTGGCCGGCAATACTTTTATTCTCCGTGTAATGCTTCACACTGAGCTCTACCATATCGGCCTGTAATCGATAGGCCTTCTTTAGTAATGCCAATTCAGGTTCAAGGCAGAAAGAGATCAGCTTTCCTGCATCCTTGAGCTGAGGAATAAAAGTTTCAAGATCAGCACCATAGTCATCAAATAGATTGTCCCCTGAAAAAGTAACCTGAGTTATGGGCAGGCTGAGAGCAAGCTGGAGCAGTTCTGCCCGCGGGGTAATCCGTAAGGCAAATCGTGTACCCATGGCTGCTGCAATAGTTAATTCCAGATTCTTTTCAGTAAAGGTGGGTGAACGCCCATCATAGGAAAGACTAAAGCCATCAACACCAGATAGTCCGGCAATAGTTACTACGCCGGGAAGCGTAAGTCCGTCAACTTTAAGCTGTTGCTGGGTACTGATAAATGCATCCAGATTAAGTTCCATTTGAGCCATAGTATCCTCGATTTATCGTAAGTTCTTTAATTGATCACTTTGTCAGTTTTGAAACTTGAACCAGATCAAATCCCGCCTCTGTCAGTGCAGGTAAATATTTTTTTAATGTCTTTAATGTATTTGGTCTACAATGTCCAATACCTATTGACGCCCCTTGTTCCTTGGCGAGGCGAGCCAGACGAAAAAGCTCATCGGCGATGACCTCTGGGTCATCCACATCATCCAGGAATACATCGCGGCTATTGGTTGGTACATTGCGTTCTCTGGCAACCGATTCGCCTACTGAAGCAGCGATGGTCCGGCTGTCGATGAAGAACATTTTCTCCTCGGCCAGAAAGTCTGCAACAGCAGTCATGACTTTTCTGCTCTGTGATCCACCACTCCCCTGGTGATTATTCATACCAACCGCCCTGGGCACATCTTTGCGGGCTTTCTTCAGACGTCGGACAATTTCCCCATCACTCAAATCTTCAGATAAAGCAAAGTCTGGTTCACTGGTGGAGTTGGTCACCGTCACCATGGGCATATGAATCAGCGTTGGAATGTTTCTATTATTTAAGCGCTCATCCACCTGGGTAGAATAGGCACGTCCGGGAATAACGGCCGCGGTAAAAGGCTCTTTGATTGAGATGAAGCCATTGATGGTCTCATTCATTGAATAACCAAAGTCATCAATGATAATAGCTATCGTGGGTCGCTTGGTTACCTTGGCGATATCTGCCGGCAAAATGGAGGTCGGAGAGGCTTTCTCGGCAGAATATTCAAAGCGATATACCGACCAGACCGTTGAATCGCTACCGATTTGAAATTCCCAATAATCATCAGCATCTGCTGTTTGATGAACCTGGAATCCAAAACCACCCAGAGTGCTTTCCAGTAGTTTTTTGATATCTGAAGGGCGGACTTTTTTCTGATCAGAGAGCTCAAATACCCTGGTCCCAAGACCATCATCACTCAAGCGCCCCTCCACAAATTCAAGGCTCGGGAAGCGTCTGGTCAGGGTTTGATCCATGCGTGTGTTCAGTGTGAAATATCCTTCATAAAATGCCTGCTCAGACATAAGTTCAGGTTCATAGGTGTTGGCCCGGTTCCACATGACAATCCAGACAATCACCACAATCAAAAGCAACGTTATTAGAAATAATTTAACAAAATTACCTGCCCTGGGATTGGATTTTAAACGATCTTTATAATATTGATATCTCATGATTACTTATTATAGTTTTCTACCGGGCTGAGTCCACCGAAAAACAAAATTTCCATGAGATAATTCAACTCAATCGGTTTGATTCAATTTGCCTGTTTTAATTCTAGTTTCATGATGCATTCACCCGCTTCCATTTCCCCGGTATCCACAAATCCCGCCTTCTCATAAAAGCCTTTTGGATTGCCCTCATCCGGGACATAGCTGAGAAGAAACTCCCTGCTATCAGGGAGACTTTTCACATAATCAATGACCAGCTCCAGGGCTCTGGAACCATAGCCCAATCCCTGAAATTTTTCATCAATCATAAAACGCCATAAATAGTACTCTGGCTTTTTCCTGTCAATATCCAACATAACAAATCCCACAACAGTATCCCCACAATAAATCCCCCGATACCAGGCCTGGGGATGAAACAAAGCTTGAGCCAGTGAAATGGCATTGCTGGCTACAAAGCGCATCTGCTGCTCCGCAACTTTTAGCTTGAGAAGGTCACCATAATTGGATTTGTCCAGTTCTCTCAATTCAATCCTGGGTTCACTTCTCATGCTTTTCTTTCAATACCGCATCGATTTTTGTTCGGATGAGGTCAACGGCAACCCGGTTCATCCCGCCTTCTGGTATGATCACATCAGCAAGATATTTATTAGGTTCAACAAATTGTGCATGCATGGGTCTCACGGTTGCGTTGTATTGATCGATGACAGAATCAACAGAGCGACCCCGCTCCCTGATATCACGTTTCAGGCGACGAATAAAGCGGATGTCGGATGGTGTGTCGACATAAAGTTTTACATCCATTTTGGAAGTCAGCTCGGGGTAGTACAGTGCCAGGATTCCTTCAATGATAATGACCTTGTGAGGTTCCACTTCGCGGGTGTCTTGCGATCGAGTGTGGGTCGAAAAATTGTAGATGGGAATTTGGACCTTTTTCCCCTGGCACAAATCTTCCAGGTGTTGAACAAGAAGTTCAATCTCCAGAGAAGATGGGTGATCAAAATTGATTGATGCTCGCTCTTCCTCGCTGAGATTTGACAAATCCCGATAGTAAGAATCCAGATCCAGTCTTAATACTTCGCCGGGACCATACTCACGGACAATATTTTTTGCTATGGTGGTTTTGCCTGACCCCGTTCCACCGCCAATCCCAATAATGATCGATTTCATGGTGCTTCCTTAATGGATATGGTTCTAGAGTTTTTCTATTATCTACTATAAGAATGCCCTGAAAATATATGCAAATCCAACACCCAGATAATTGCCGATGGCGTAGCCGATGATTCCCGTGGTCAAGCCAGACAAAATAATCTCTTTATTATTCAGTGCCTTGGCCACAACAGGGACAAAAGGTGGTGAACAGACCGCAGAAACTGAGGTGATCAGGAAAGTATCTGTATCAATATTGAGGAACTTGCAAAAGACGGCATGAAGTAGCATGGTCCCAAACACGGTAAAATTGACGAAAAACATCATGGACCAATTGATATTCACCAATTGTTCCAGGTTTGCCATGGATCCCACAATTAGGCTGAATACCAGTATGATATACATCCCGAATTGGAAGGTCATGGGAATCTCCCGAATTCTTCTAATGAAGGAAGAAGCAATACCCAGGCTGGTAATGGTGAGCATGATGGCAGCTGTTGAATATTCCTCTGGAATGAGCTGAGAAATCCCGAAACTCAGCCCCAAAATGACAATGGAAATGCCCAGTCCTGTCAGCAAGCCCGCCACGATGCGCGGTTTGAATATACCCACATAGGAATGGATGTTTTCGTTGCTTTCAATGTCTGTTGTTGCCAGGCTGACCGCTTTGAATTTTGGTAAAAATTTATTGAAAACCCGCTGCCCAATACTCATGACAAAGATCAGGTAAATAATGCCATTGACGGCATCGTAGGTGTGCATCATGATATACTGGGTTGAATCAACATTGAGGGCTGTTTTGATGGCTGCCAGGTTGGGTGTACCTCCCGTATAGAGACCAATAGCCATCCCCCCAAACTGCCAGGAGTTTTCAATGTGGGACTGAATAAGCCAGCTTCCCAAACCCGCAACAAAGACAACCAGTATGGTGGCGCCGAGCATGGAAAGTATGGCTTTTCCTGCGGAATGGACCCAGGAGCGCACATCCATTGAAAAGAGCAGGAGTGGCAAAGCCAGGGCTACAGTGATTCCACTCATTTCATCTTGCACTCCAGCGGCACCTTGGGGTAACAGACCGCTATTCCCTATCAGAATTCCAAACAGATAGGCTAGAATAACGGATCCAATTTTATCCACCAGGGTGGACTTGTAGCACAGCCACAGAATGGCGGCCGGCATGAGCAAATAGAAAGCAATGAGAACTGGAATTGAGATCATAAATATTATCCTTCAGTTCAAGTCGTTAACCAGGTTTCAGCTGCTTCACGATGATCATAAAATCTAAAATGGTTACTTCCACTCATTTCAAACATCAATTCTTTAAAACGCTCTGACTTTTCTGCCTTTGGTGGCAGCAGAATGGCCACTTTCGCCTGGTAATTAGCAAATTTTTGCATGGCTGCACCAGCCAGGCCGGTTCTTAAATTGAAAAAATCCGAGGAGAGATTATTTTGATCCAGCAGAATAATATTTGAGTTGTGGTAATAGCACAGACTAAGGATATCATTCAGAGCTCCTTCACTATTGATCTTTGTATCACTTTCTGTGAAATCAATAAAATGGTTACCGTTTAAGGCTTTTAAAACGCCATCCATACAGCACATTCTCCTGGTTAGATTGGAATTCAATATACACAAAAGTTTGTTGCAACAAAATCATGAGCTATTTTAAGTTAATACAATGACAGTCACCTAAAATGGAAACCCATGAACCTATCCCATCCCGCCTCATTTGAAAAAGAGACCCTCACCTTTCTTGAACCATTCCATTTTAGTGGGCACCAGCCATCTCTGGAGCATATTGCTGAAATTTCAAGGTTTTTCAGTCGACTACCTTATGAGAATATAAGTAAAATTTTGAAACGTGATCAGGCTGCTGGTCTGAAGCGCTTCAGATTGCCTGATGAGGTCACCCATGACCATCTTGCCTGGCATCTGGGGGGCACCTGCTTCTCATTAAGCTATTTTTTGTGTGGGCTTTATTCAATTCTGGGGTACCAGGCTCAACCCCTCATCTGCCATTTAAATTGGGGACAAAACAACCATTCGGCCATCGCCATAGAATTTAATGGTGCCCGCTATCTGGTGGATCCAGGTTATATGATCTTCAGACCCCTCCCTTTGAAAAAATCTAATGTCGAAGCCAGGCTCTCTGCTGAGACGGGGCTTTCTTTACGCTTTGATCCTGAATCGGATGAATATGCCGTTTATACTTTTCGCAAGGGACAATTTGTCCGTCGCTATCGCTTTGCTGACAAAGCTGTTTCCTGGGAGCAATTTTCGAGCTTCTGGGATGCTTCCTTTGATCTCCCAGGTATGAATGATCTGACCCTGACCCGTGTTGAGGGTCAGGAGATGATCTTTGTTCAGGGTGATTTTATCAAGATTACTTCACCGGAAACCATCAAAAAATTTCGCGAGGGCAATCTGGCTGAAACACTGATCAAGGAAAGATTCAGGATACCTCTGGAAAAACTGGAGGAAGCCAGATATGTTCTGCGACAGAGACAATTATGAAAACCGTTGAACCACAAAAAGTAAAATATTTTATCGGGGCTTTGTTTTCAAATGCTGATGTGCTGGAAAAAGCGCTGGGATTATGCCAGGCTGAAATCGGTAATATTGACTTTCACAGCGAAAATTTCCCTTTTGAATTAACCCATTATTATGATGAAGAAATGGGTGGCCCCATATTCAGGAGCTTTTTCAGTTTTGAGACACTTAGAAGCCCAGGTGATCTTGCCAAATTGAAGGTTTTATGCAACAGAATTGAAGACCAGCTCAGTATTGAGGGGAATCGGAAAGTGAATCTGGATATGGGATATCTTGATTTCCACAAAGTGATCCTGGCCTCGGCCAAATACAATGGACAAAAAATTTATCTGGATCAGGGTATTTACGCGGACCCTACGTTATTCTTTGAAAGCGGACAATTTCATGCCTTTGAGAACACATTCCCTGATTTCAAATCGAACACCTATGATGAAGTGTTTCTAGAAATTCGCAACATATACAAGAACCAGCTAAAAAGCGGAGTCGTTTAAGCTAGATTTGAGATTCCGTTACTTTCTGTAACTCTCGTGCCCGCGTATAAAATTCTTCCAGCTCCATTTCTTTCAGATAGACCAGACCATGGGCTGCCCGAATCCTGGGATGACTGTTCTCGTACCAGAAATCGCTCCCCATGACTCTTTTCATATCCTGATGCTGTTGAACTTGGATAGCCTGAGCCAAGCCTGAAAAGGGACCATTATACTCGTGGCTGGGAAAAGGGGCATCTACCTGTGATTGGAAACAGTACTTGAATGTTTCTTTCATGATGGCCATGGAATTTAATGAAACTGGCACGAATATGTTGGCATCTGTGGGCTGGAATTTGAACCAGACATTGCGATAGCCCCAGACTCTCAGGGGTGCTTCGGGATGTTTCTCTTTATACAGGCGAATGGCTTCAGCAATGGCTTGCATCACCTTGTAATGGGTATCAGGACCACTGGCCTCAGGATCGAGAGCCAAGGTTACGACGGTCGGTCGGATTTTCTCCAGATACTCTAGAATGGGCTGGACATCGCGATCCATGGTGGGATCCTCGGTAAAAATGTCACCTTTATAAAAGCCCAGGCGTAAATGATGGACATTTTTAATGGGGGTTCCATAATGTCCCCATACCAGATCGGCTTCCCATTCCCTGATCCGCCCTTTGAGTTTCTGCATGACAGGGTCGTCTTTTTGACCGGGATAGCGTGTCTCCAGATAATCAATGAGTTCCTTCATTTTGATGGAGAGCGTGTCCAGGGTATGCTCTGGGTACAGAATCAGCAGGTTGCGGATGAGTCGACGGGATGAACCATTATTTCGTAGTGTTGTACTGTGATGAGCAACACCATCCAGATAGGTATAAATATCTCTCTGGGCACCCATTTCATTGTCAGTATCATAGTAGCCTTCAAGCTTGAGGCGCAAAAATTGTTGGGTTTCCATATGGTCCAGGGCGTTTAGAATCTGATCCCGAACGAATTCGTTGGTTACCGCATTAAAACCACTGGTCATATATGCAAAATGATGCTCATTCAGAGGGGTCCGTACCAGATGAACGATATGGGCCAGATATCCCAGCATGATATCGTCATGGTGGGGCGCTGTGTGGAAGAACACTTCGTTTTCCAGGCGAGTCAACCCACGCTTGATTTTCAACTGAAGATCATTGAAAATCCTTGCCTTGATTTCCGGAAGGCTTGACTTACTGCGCCTGAGAGCTATGGATGGAACCAGCTTTTCTGCAACCTGAGCTTCGGTGATATTATGAATAGAAGTTTGCGAACGCATGGAAAGTGTGATCAAATGCTGATCTACAACCTCCTCAGATATTTCGGCAACGCTCTCCATTTCATGGGCCTGTCTTCTATCCAGAAATACGGCAGCTCCAGCAGTGATGTAAAATCTGGCATTGGCCATCCCATGCAGAACACCCGCGGGGTAGATGTTATTGGCGGCTTCCTGAATGGATGCAGCAACAATTTTTGCCTTGGCTTCACCGGCTGCGAAAATCAAACAGGTTGCTTCAGGATTGTGGGTGATAGTCTGTAGACCGATGGTAATCACCAGCCGTTTCTGAGCTACGCCGATCCCACCCAAATCACCAGCAGCCGCCGCCTGGGTCTCAAAATTTGTTGAGGTAAGCCGGGTCGTTGAAAAATAATCAGAACCCCGGACATTAAAGGCAATATGGCCATCAGGACCAATGCCCCCTAAGAAAAAACCAATTCCACCCTTGGCACGAATCTGACGTTCATAATTGCTACAGTATTCATCAATGCGCTCGATAGCTTCTTTTTGTAAGCGACCTTTTCCAGTTTTGGGCTGACTATATCTCAAGCTGAGATCCACCACATCATCAGGGAAGATTTCGTGGTATGTTTTCCCCTGGGGCAAGGCGATTTGGGTGGCGTCTATAAGTTGGGCTCGATCCGCCCTGATACCAAATCCATGGATATAATACTTCATCACATAGTCATAGAAACTGTTATGCTGGGTGGGGGATATGGGGAAAAACTCGTCAATTTGAACAAACTGCAGATGATGCAAGCTGGGTTTGCGTGAACGATCGAGACCCACTTTTTCCAGAAAATCACTGGTTTGTTTGTCTTCCCAATTTTTCAGATAGTGTTCGGCATAGCGGATGAAATATTCAGGTGTTTTACCTGTTGGGAGGGAAACAACTCCCTCAGGATTATCTTGAACCCATTCCAAAAATCTCAGGGCAGTCAACTGACCCAGATTGGGAAAATTGCTAACCTGAACAACGGGAATTTTTTCATCTGGATCATAGCAAAAATCCAGCTTGGAACGGGTGCGGAAGTAATTTTCTACTGGGGTGGGCGGATTGTAATTATTCTTTTTTATCATGGGTTCATTATGCTAGACTTAAAGGGGATTTCCAATCATTTTTTATAAAATATCTTTTTATAAATACAATAATATCAATATGCACTAAATGTTGTTTGTTTGATTTATTTACTAACCATAAATAATTAATAATGGAGCATTAAGCGCAATCGTAAAATTGTAATTAGAGGAATTATTGGCTATGTTGAAGGATATGACTGGAAGCTTCAATACTGCTATTGTTGTCGCTGCTGGGAGCGGCAGCCGACTGACAAGTGAAATTCCCAAACAATTTCTCAAACTGAGGGGGCTGGAAATTTTAGCCTATTCTGTGCAGGCTTTCCTGGCTCATCCAAAAATTAATGAGGTGATCATCGTCACCTCCAAGCACTATCTGGAGCATGTAGCCAGAGAATATCCAAACTGCCAAATTGTCCCCGGTGGCGAAACCAGGCAAGACTCGGTGTTCAATGGCTTGAGCGCTTGCTCAGCCAACACGGACATCGTTTTGGTTCATGACGCAGCCAGACCCTTGATTCCAGCTCGGGTTATTGATGAATGTCTTTTTCGTCTACAAACTTTGGACGGTGTCGCTCCTGCAGTAAGACCTGTTGATTCCATGGTGGAAATCGGGGAAACAAGCTTCAGGAACCTTCAGCGTGATTCGCTTAGAATAATTCAAACACCTCAATGCTTTCACTTCAATATTCTGAGAGATGCCCATGACTCAGGGAAAATTGATACAGATGAAATGGGTCTCGTCAAGCAGTCCAATCCAAAAGCCCGGCTGGGTTTCGTGGATGGTGCCCCAGAAACCATCAAGGTGACCAGATCGATTGATCTTGACATCGTTGAGATGTTTCTTCGGAACCAGGAAAAAGCATAAATCAGAAATCTTCTTGATGCGCCACACCCTCGATTTAGTCTATTCAACAACCAAGGGATATGCCAGCTTAGCCCCCCTTTTCAAATATATGAGCACCCAGGGTTGGCAGGTTCGTCTGGAGAAAGTTCATCGAAATTGTTTCCGGAACCGTAAGCTGTTAAAAACGATCTCACCCCATATTGTCATCGCCTATGACAAACCTCTGGTCCGGCTTGAAAAATGCGGCTGGAAGGGAAAGTTTATTTACATCGAGCATGGCCTCAGTCCCATGAAATACTATACCTATAAATACAATTTCTTTCAAAGAGCAGATCTGCTTTTTTATCCCGGCGAAGTATTCAAACGTAAGATGGAAGCTATCAATCCGCAGTTTGAACGTGGTCTCCTGGGAGGGTATCCCAAAGTAGATGAATTGGTAAATCTGAAAATTGATCGAAATTTATTGTGTTCAAAATATGGTTTAAACCCGGATAAGCCGGTTATTCTCTTTGCTCCTTCCTGGGGTGGCAAGAGGAACAAGAACGCGGGGATTCACAATGCCAAGCATCTCTTGTCACTTGAGAATCTGTTAATTGTTCCACACTCTGCTGATTACTCCTATGCCAAAAAATATGCTGCGGTGCGCCCTGGCGATGGCAATATCAATCAGTTTTTACACCTGGCAGATGTGGTAGTCAGTGATATTTCCTCCGTTTTGGCAGAAGCTTCTATTTTGGATAAACCGGTTGTTCAGCTCATCCTGCCAGCCTACCCTGGTTGTTTCCCAGAAGCAGAAAGCAGGAAATCCGGAATCTGGGTCTCAGACGATATTCTGGCCGCAGAGCAGATGACCGACCGTTCTGTACGACCCTTCAAAATCCCCTATATAGATGAAGACTGGATTATGGGTCACACAGCCCGGCCAGCAGAACTCGAGGAGGCCATTCATGATGCCATCGAGAATCCTCAACGGTTCAGCAAAGAGCGTACATACTGGGCTCAACAAAGCTGTTGGAAGGCTGATGGTCACTCATGCAAGCGAATTGCCCATATGATTGAGCAATATTTGAATGATGGCTCAGTCACCCAATTGATGGACTGAATCGCAGTGAAAGCTTGTCTTTATACTTTGCTTAATTATATATCCAGGTCCAAAATTGTGCGGGCGCGACAATCGTATTAAACTGAATCCAAAAACTTGGGTTTCTAAAAAAACATAGGTGTAATAATGAGAGCAATAATTCTAGCAGCAGGCATTGGTTCGCGACTGGGGAACCCCCGTCCCAAACCGCTGACACAACTTTCCACCGGGGAATTAATCATGGGCAGACAGGTGGAAGCCCTAAAACAGGTCGTTTCTGTGGATGATATTCTGGTCGTTGTCGGTTTCAAAAAAGATCTTATTATGGAAGAGTTTTCCGAACTTACCTATGTTTTTAATAACCTCTATGACCGCACGAATACCTCAAAAAGCTTACTGAAAGCCCTGAAAAAAGTCAGGTCTGATGATGTCATCTGGCTCAATGGAGATGTGGTTTTTGATGCACAAGTCCTCACTCGGGTGGTGGCTGCAAAAACTTCCTGCATGGCAGTAAACACTGCATCCGTAGCGGAAGAGGAAGTCAAGTATACGGTGTCCGCTGATGGTTCCATCAAGGAGGTATCCAAGACAGTAAGCAATGCTCTGGGCGAGTCTGTGGGAATCAACAAAATTATTGCCCGCGATGTACCCTTGTTTATCGAGATGCTTGAACGCTGTGAAAATGATGACTATTTTGAGCGTGGAATTGAATTCGCCATTGGCAGTGGCTTGAAAATTTATCCAGTAGACGTTTCAGATGTACTCTGTATTGAGGTCGATTTCACCGAGGATTTGGAAAAAGCGAATCAGGAATTAGGAGAGGTGTGAACAACTTCTTTTTTACCGTACTAAGCCTCTTTCATCAATCAAAAATTAGCTATACGATTGGGGCTGAATCACTGGTTGGTCTCGTAGAGGGTGATCTTTTCAAGTATACTCATAACCTCCGTCTCTACCTCTTTCCAGTTCCTTCCTTCCGCTTGGTATTCATAGCCCTTAGGCTTCTGAAATACGGAATTTATTTTAAGCCCAAGTATAGCCAGGGACATCTTTTCTACAAGCTTCGTCATAAACCAAGTCTGTTCAAAAAAGATGCTACTTTCATAACCATTATTCCGCTGAAATCGGTCGAAAATGGCTTCATCGCCTTTTTGGGTGGTCATGACACATTTTTTGCCTCAGAGGATCTAGGCGAGACTTCTTTACTGGGTGTAGAATATGATGATCACACACTCCAGGTTCCTCAAAAGCGTGTTCAGTTTGAGAAGAAATACAAGGCTGAATTGATGTCTGGTTTTTACCAGAAACATGAGGTACAGTTTGATTCAGATTCTGAAAAAAGAGCTGTGAAATTCATGCACGAAAACGTGTCTGTGATGAATGAAGCTGGCATCGATTTCTGGATTGAGGGTGGAACCCTTCTGGGAGCACTGAGAGACAAAAAGTTGATTCCCTGGGATCACGATCTGGACTTTGGAATGAAATACGAATCGGAAGCACAGATGAAGGGTTTGATTCGAAAATTACGTCGTCACTTTTACGTCAGTGTAAAATCTTTCCCCAGGGTATCAAAAATCTGGCATTTAGGTAAATATAGAGTGTTGAAAATTTATCCCAGGAAATATTTATTTTTTAAAGACTCCTTGTGTCTCGATCTCTTTGTTTACTACAAAGGCACACTCCCGGGTCATGACGAACCAGTTTACAAATATGTAGTTTGGGATAGGAATGCTTTTCACCGCAAAGAATTTTTTGACACCATCGAAACGATAAAATTTTACGGGAGTGAGGTTCCGGTTCCTGCAAATCCAGAGAAATTTATTGCCGTGAAGTATGGTGAAGATTGGCGGATACCTGTCAAGGAATGGAATGTCGCCCTGGATGATGGATCCATTTACAGAGAAGATTGAGTCATGACAAACTTCAATTTACATGATCTTCCGGCCCAATTTCAATCACTCCAAAATGCATCTGTCCTGATTGTTGGGAATGGCCCTAGTGCTGCCCAACATGAGCTGGGTCATAAGATCGACACTTTTGACTGCATTGTGCGAATCAACAACTTTGTCACGCATCCTCTTGAATCAAAAGTTGGATCGCGCACTGATATTTGGGTAAATGGGGCAAACCAGGGTTTAAAGAAACGTACAGCTGTCCCCGTAAAAATCTTGGTAATGATACCTCCTGTCGTCCTCAATCACAAGGGGGATGCTATCCACCCTCGTATTGAAAAACGGCTGGGCACGAAGAACTACACATTGCTGCCACTGAAGATCATGTCTGAGATGGAAAAAAGTTGTGGTTTGGAGCGACCGACAACCGGATTCTTTGCGATCTACTTTTTTTATTTATTGGGTCTGGATGTGACGCTTCACGGCTTTGATTTTTTTGTTGGTTCCACAGCCCACTATTTTGACAGCCCCATTAAGCGATGGCTTAAGGAAAAGGGGCTTATTAAAAAAGCCGCCAAGCATGATGTGCATCAGGAGAAGGAATTTGTGGAAACCCTCATTCAAGAGGGCAAAATAAAAGTTTTAAACGCGTCGCCTGTCTCGCTTTAGCGTCAGCAGAATCAGACCCGAAAGCGTGATGGCTCCTCCAAAGATCACATTCCAACCCACTATTTCGCCAAAAAACAACCATGCAAGAATTGAAGCCAGAATGGGTTCCCCAAAGGGCATGGAGCCCACAATGGTGGGCCGCAGATACTTGACTGCATAGCTCATGCTATTATGCCCGATGAGGGTGGGTAGAATAATCAAACCCAACAACCACTTCGTGTCAGCCATCTGAAATCTTAGGTCAATCCCCAGACTGATGGTCATGATGGCCAGGGTCGCAGCAGCAATTAAATACAGCCAGCGTGTGTATAATATATTGGTGATATTTGTACGTACTCCCTGGGCAATAATCAGCACAACAGCCATAAATACCGAACTCGCCAGAGCATATAGATTACCCGTGGTTTCCTCAGCTCCCCATTCAAAACCTGCGCCTTGAACAATGACGGCCCCACTAATGGCAATCCACAATCCTATCATGGCACCGAAGGCTAGCTTTTGTTTTAAAACGAAGCGCTCGTAAATAAGTGTAAAAAGAGGTGCCATGGTTGCAAACAGCGTGGCATTTGCGATGGAGGTGATCTTGACCGCCGAATAGAAGAACGCAAAATGCAATGCCAAGAATATCCCGGCTACAATAATGGCTGCATATTGTTTTTTATCCAGAGGGTTCTGTTTCTGAAAGCCGCCATGGCTCCACAAGAGGGTTGCTGCCCCAGCCATTCTCCAAAAAGCAATCGTGAGGGCGGCAAGTTCAGGAAGGAAGCGGGCCAGGGGAGCGCCAAAGCTGACCCCCAGGAGTCCAAAAACAAGAATGATATAGACACGATTATTCATGGCGTCGAACATAAACCGAGCGGGGCTCATGGACACGCGCTGTTTGATGTTCAATCATTTGCAAGGAATCAGCAGGCAAGGATTAAAATTGTGGGCTGTGATAGGCTCCTCACCATATATATTGGACCATGTCAATTTTTTGCATAATTCCAGCTCGAGGTGGTTCGAAAGGCGTTCCACACAAAAATATCGCGCCCTTCCTGGGTGAGCCATTAATTAGTCATTCCATTAAATATGCCCTGCAATCAAAATTGGTTGGTGGTGTCTTTGTTTCTACAGACGATGAACAGATTTCGGAAATATCGAGAAGCTCTGGAGCTGTGGTGATCCCCAGGCCTGCAGATATTTCAGGTGATACAGCGACGACAGAATCCGCCATTTCACATGCCATTCAATGGTGGCAGGATAAGGCTCTGACACCCGATATCATTGTTTTACTCCAGGCCACCAGTCCACTGCGACCAGAGGGCTCGCTGGATATTGCTCTGGAAAAGTTTCTGACTGGTGGGTTTGACTCTTTGCTTAGCATCTCTCCTACCCACAGATTTTTCTGGAAGATAGATGGTCATGAAGCACGAGCTGAATATGATTTTGCCAAGCGACCAAGACGTCAAGATATGACTGAGGCTGATATCCGATATGTTGAGAATGGTTCCGTTTATGTATTCTCTTTAAACCATTTTAAGCGCACGGGAAACCGCCTTGGCGGCAAGATTGGTTATACCATTTTCACTGAAGAATTCAGCCCCGAGATAGACACAGCAAGTGATTTCACCTTACTGGAAAAAATTGCAGAAAACTTAAACCGTTAGTTCGTTTTATTAAAATATTGGAGGTTGCTTTGCCAACTTTACAACTGGGTTCACAAATTGTAGGCGATAGCAAGCCAACCTATATCATCGCAGAAATTGGAATTAACCATCAGGGTGATATTGAAATTGCCAAAAAGCTGATTAAAGAGGCTGCTGACGCAGGAGCCAACGCGGTCAAATTTCAAAAACGGAGCATTAAGCGCATCCTCACTCATGAGGGCTTGGAAATGCCCTACGATAATCGCAATTCATTTGGCAAAACCTATGGTGAGCATAAACGGGCTTTGGAACTCTCGGAGCGCGATTATCATGAACTCCAGCGTTTTGCTGCTGAGCACCAGGTTGATTTTATCGCGTCTGGCTGGGATGAAGAGAGCATTGATTTTCTGGATGCGCTTGGTGTGCCTTTCTTTAAAATGGCTTCAGCAGATTTGACCAACCTTCCACTGCTCATACATACAGCAAAAAAGAACAAACCCATGATCTTGTCCACAGGTATGGCGAACATGGAGATGGTGGAAATTGCAGTTAATGCGATCAAACCCTATGAGGTAGCTCTCTGCATTCTTCAGTGCACTTCAACATATCCCTCGGTGTTTGAAGAGGTTAATCTGCAGGTGATTCATACTTATAAACAGAACTTTCCAGAGGCCATTATTGGCTATTCCGGTCACGAATTAGGTATCGCCATTACCGAGGCCGCTGTAGCACTTGGAGCAAATATTGTTGAAAGACACTTTACTTTGGATCGAACCATGAAAGGTGGAGATCATGCTGCCTCCCTGGAGCCCGGGGGATTCTCAAAGCTGGTGCGTGATATTCGCCATATTGAAGCTGCCATGGGTGGTCCAATCAAGCAGGTTCAAGAATCTGAAGTCCCCATATTCAAGAAATTAGGTAAAAGTGTTGTCTCTCTTGTTGAGCTTTCTGCAGGTACGGTTCTGACGCGGGATATGCTTACTACAAAAGGTCCCGGTACGGGTATTTCGCCGGCCCGGATGGATGAGCTTATTGGTAAAACCGTGAAAAACAATATTTCAGCTGATGTCGTAATCAAAGATGAAGACATTCGCTGGTAAAATGATTTTCAATTAACATTGAGAGATACCAACAACAGGAGTCATAAATGATATCTGAACAATTTCAGGCCAAAGCCCGGAAGATTAAATTAGTAGTTTCTGATATCGATGGTGTCTGGACAGATGCGAAGATTTACTACACTGCTGACGGTGAATTAATGAAAGCGTTCAGCTATTACGATGGCATGGCGACCTATCTCCTGACCGAAGCAAATATTAAAACGGCAATCATAACAGGCGAAAATTCACAACCCGTCGCCCAAAGAGCCAAAAAGCTGAAGATCGAGGATGTCTTTCTTGGGGTTAGTAATAAGCTGGAAGTTTTTGAGTCACTCCTGGTGAAATATCAACTCCACCCATCAGAGGCAGCCTATATCGGCGATGATATAAATGACTACGAGGTTATGCAGGTAGCTGGCCTCACTGCGGCTCCTTCAAACACGCCGGCTTTTCATATTCTTAAACCAGATATTTTGTTGACCCGCGCTGGTGGTGATGGCGCTTTTCGTGAGTTTGCTGATCTCATCATAGCCTCTCAGCAATGAAAACTCTTTTTTATTTATTTTATAATATCCTTATTTATCTAGCCCTGCCCTTTGCATGGCTGGCTGCATATTTTAACGATAAATTCGGTGGAAGCTTCGCTGGACAAAAGCAAATATTCTCAAGAGTTTTAAGTTTTAACGATAAAGTTAAGGATAACCCAAAACCAATTATTTGGACGCATGCCGCCTCAGCAGGTGAGTTTGAGCAAATGCGACCCGTACTGACCAGACTGTCGGAAATGGACGTCTACATATTTCAAACCTTTACTTCATCTACCATCTATTTTAAAGCTTCCCAGAATAAGATTTTTGATGGCGTGTGCTTTTTACCGTGGGATATATATCCGCGGGTGAATCGTTTTGTTACACAACTTAAGCCTGATCTTTTAATCAATACCAGGCATGATATTTGGCCAAACCTGTTACTGTCACTTCACCGAAACCAGGTACGCAATATTTTGATCAATGCCAATCTTTATAAGAATTCAAAACGAATGCTCCCGGGAATCAAGCAACTTAATTCTCTCGTTTTTAATCAAATTAATCATATGTATACAGGCTCGGCTTCTCTCAAAGCATTATTAGAACAAATATATTCAGGACCCATTGATATCGTAGGTGACTCGCGGTTCGATCAAGTTGATGAACGATCCCGAATAAACCTAGAAATGTTGATAAGTGAGGAATTAATCGCTGACCGCCGGGTCGTTGTCTATGGGTCTGTAGGCAATAGTGACTTAAAGATCATTACCTCCGCTATCGCTCAAGCCCCTACTGACAGGGCCTTTACCCATATCATCGTGACTCACGAAACCTCGGAAAGAGACCTGATACCCTGGGATTCGGAACTCTTCAGGCTTAAGGTTAAATCCATACGTAAATCTGAGCTTGAACAATTCAAAGGGGAGTCTGTGATTATCTGGGATAGCGTTGGCCAATTGGCTGACCTGTATAAATATGCTGACCTCGCCTATATTGGAGCTGGCTTTGACGCCGGGGTACACTCTGTGACAGAAGCAGCAATCTACCATGTGCCGTGCTCACACGGTCCCAAGTATGATATTCTTGCTGAAGCGATTGATCTTGTGGAAGCGGAGCTATCCATGGTGATTCATGAAGCGCAAGATCTTGTAAAATTTCTGTCGCTGTCAGCTCAAGAGATTGGTTCGCTTTCGAGTCGAATAGAAGTCTTTGTCAATGATCGTCTTGGCGCAACAAATAAAATTATTGAGAGCGAGCCCTTACTTCAGTCCCTATTCCACAACAAAATTAAGCAGTAATTCCTGACCATAATCTGACGGGAAAGTCATCAGCGTATCGCCATTCAAGGATTCAATCTGTACCTGACCGTTGATTCCCACCTGCTCGGGTGCATCGTTTCTATTCCACCAGTGTATTGAAATGCCGTCCTGCATATCATCAATAAACTTCAACTCATAACTTCCCCGGGACAATTCGATGGGCAGTCTATAGTTTGTGCTGTCTTTGAACTCATCTTGATAATACCAGACCATCCCGGTGACATCTTTGATATATAGCCGGTTCTCTGCTGCACGACCCAGATTGTTAGTTTTAATAGATAATATAAACTCCCGTGGCAAGGTTCTCGGGTTCACATAATTTGAAACCAATATGTTGTTGCTAAGATCCTCATCTTTAATGTCAGTGGGTAACTCTATTTCTACTTCAAATATTCCTGGCTCTCGCATCTTCTTCCAGCTAAGTGCCGGGAGTGTGACTTCTTCAGATTCCAGAAAATTCAGGTTCCCTTTCCAGAATACCTTTTTCTTTCTGCTGCCATTTATTCCATATTTAATCGTAAGATCGCTTATGGAAAATTGCCCCTGGTTGCTAATGACTATCCTGGGGTTACCGCTACTCGGATTTAGGCGACTGAATTGATCTTCTGAATTCGGGACTAAAATCTCGGCAACCGCTACATCATATCTAAACTTTGGCGGACCATAACTAAACAGTTGATGGCTCATTCTGAAGGTTCCGTCTTTTTCGCCACTATCCCTGAAAGGTTCAATGCTATAATCAAGAGTGATGGTATCGCCTGGTGATACTTTCGGAGTCAGTTCAAATTCATATTCATCAACTTTTGTCCCCGGACACCAGCCAGCCCGATCGAAAGGCCAGGTACCACCCTGGGGAAATATTGGATTGTTGCCGCAATCCTTCCAAACATTCCATCTGTATGTCTCCCACCCATTGAGTCTATAGGTGTGAGTTTTACTGTCCCACTCGCAACAATTAAATGGTCCGGCATGCCCATGCCCCGAGATGATCGCTTTTAATCTGAAAGCTTTAGCTTCAGCCGATAATATAATGTGTTTCTCCTTTAACAAACTATCTGTTGCAAGATATTCATATTTGTATTCACCATACGGATAAACATTTTCAACGGAAAGAACTTCTCTGGCCGGCATTCCTTTAATAAATACAAACTGCAAATTCAGCAATTCTTGATTATTCCCGGTAATTAACTCCCGCTCACCCGTGAGCAAGGGGGCATACTCGGTGATATCATAAACCCACTCCCATCCGGTTGCCCCACCCAACTTCAGGCGCTTGCCATAGGGCGTTACAAAACTTCCCAGCGTAAATATCTCCAAAGTATCGTTTCGGGGAACCTTGATAAAAGTGTTCCAGATATAATCCCATTCACCACAGGGATAGGCATCCCCTGCAGTTGCAGAATCACATTTTAAAGTCTGGACCATCAATATTTTTGACCACTGGATATTATCCTCCGGGAACTTAACGATAGTTTTATATTGGGCATTCCATCCGATAGGGCTTGGATCATTAAAAGTGATTGGATTAATTCGTAATGTATCACCCGACCATGTTTGGCCATCAGCAACATTGGCAATTAAAGCCACTGCTAAAATCATTAACTTATATTTATCCATAAAACTTCTAACTATCATAAGCACCACCTCAAGAGTCTTAATTCTATACGGTCTTGTTTTATTTAAATAGAATCGCCTCACTATTTCCCATGGTACTTCGTGGTAATAGTCAGGCGATTAAATTTATGCCATTATAGCAAAGGCCTTACCCTAGATGAGCGATAACCTCATCATAGTCGGGTTCATCGGATAAAACTGGAACCTGTTGTGTATATTCCACCTTCCCTTCGGTGGAAACAACAATGACAACACGTGACAGAAAACCTTTCATGGGTCCATCAATCAGTTGAAGGCCATAGTCTTTGCCAAATTGACCCGTTTCAAAGTCTGAAAGTGTTACAACATTTTCAAGTCCTTCAGCCCCACAAAAACGTGATTGCGCGAAGGGTGTATCTCTGGAAATACATAAAACCTTGGTATCAGGGAGCTTGCCTGCCAGCTGATTGAAATATCGAACCGAAGCTGCACAAGTGCCTGTATCGAGACTGGGAAAAATATTTAATACCAGTCTGGACCCTTTGAAATCTGCCATTGAAACACGCGATAGATTTTTTGCCACTAGCTCAAAATCCATGGCTTTCGATCCCAGCTTAGGCAGGTTACCGATGGTATGTATTGGCTTGTCTTTAAGTGTAATTGTTGCCATAATAATGTCCTTCTTTTTAAAATAAAATGTTACGCATATCCCCTGGGATATTTCGTTCCAATCTAATTATTTTTGGAAATCAATTGGCATATGGAATCCCGAAAACCACTTTTTAACAAAATCTTTTATCAAAAATTATCTGAGAATGCTGCATACGCCAGATGAATAATTTTAAGGGGTTCTACGTCCTGATGGTCCACGGCGTCTGGACCGGCTGTTTCCACCGCCTTTATTGGATGAATTTGATTTTCTTCTCAACCCAAATGGTACGGCTGCATCTTTCGCCTCTACTTCAGGCTCATAATTCAAAAATGGATGTTCTGAAACGACTTCTATTTTTTGTCTGATAAGCTTTTCTATATCTCGCAGATAGGCTTTCTCTTCGCTATCACAAAACGAAAGTGCGATACCACTGGCCCCGGCCCTCCCCGTTCTGCCGATGCGGTGAACATAGGTCTCAGAAATATTGGGCAGGTCATAATTCACCACGTGGGATAATTCATCAACATCAATACCGCGGGCCGCGATGTCGGTGGCAACCAAGACTTTGGTCTCTCCACTTTTAAAGTTCCCCAGTGCCCTTTGACGAGCAGTCTGTGATTTATTGCTGTGGATAGCTTCTGCTGAAATTCCAGCTCGATCCAAAAACTTGACAATTTTATTGGCACCATGTTTTGTCCGCGAAAAAACCAGAACTGATTCCATGGGCGTCGTGTTTAATAGATGAATTAGCAGTTTTGTCTTGCCAGGTTTGCTCACGAAGTAGACCGCTTGATCTACTTTTTCTGCAGTGGTCTGATTGGGTGTTACTGACACTTTTTCGGGGTTGCCCAGTATTTTACGTGAGAGAGCTACAATATCTGGAGGCATCGTTGCAGAGAAAAATAGAGATTGACGCTTGGCTGGCAATAAGGCGATGAGCTTACGAATATCATGAATAAAGCCCATATCTAACATTCTATCAGCTTCATCAAGGACTGAATACTCCACGTCCTTCAAGCTGATAAATCCTTGACCAATGAGATCCAGAAGTCGACCGGGAGTTGCTACGAGTATGTCGATACCCCGCTCAAGAATTTTTGTCTGAGCTCCCTGTTTCACACCGCCAAAAATGACGGTATTCTTTAAACCAGTGAATTTTCCATAGACACTAAAACTCTCACCAATCTGAATCGCCAGTTCCCGGGTGGGTGTCACGATAAGGGCCTTGATTTTGCGAAAACCCCTGTTGTTTTGTTGCTTCAAATAAAGATGCTGGAGGATGGGGATCGCAAATGCCGCTGTTTTCCCTGTGCCTGTCTGAGCACAACCGAGCAAGTCTTTACCCTGCAATAGAATTGGAATGGACTGTTCCTGAATGGGTGTGGGATGAGTATAGCCTTCAGCGATTAAGGCTCTTAGGATGGGGTCAATAACCCCTAATTGTTGGAAGGTCATGCTATGCTATTATTTCTTGCGACTTCGACGCGGGCTGATTCCGCTCTTTTTACTGCGCTTACCTCGATTACCACTCTGACTCATTCCATATTCTTTTTGTTTCGAGAATTTACCTTTTTTGGTTGGTAGGGGGGTTGGTTTGTCTGAAGAAACTTCCAATTGGACTTTAACTCCTTCATGTTCCTGACCATCTAATCTTTCAACCAGTTGATCTACAGCACCTTGCTCAATATCAAAGAAGGAAAACTTTTTCATAATCTCGATGGCACCCACGTTGGCCCCGTTGGAATTCATAGTTTTATTGATTAATCCAATCAGACGGGTTGGAGTAAGGTCATTTTTCATGCCCAAATTAATAAATAATCGGGTAAAGGTCGTTTTGCCGGGACTTTGGTCCCGTCTGTTGTCCTGTTTATCTCCACGCTTACGTTCCGGCCTGTCACCGCGTTTGCTATCCTGCCCATCACCACGACTGCTTTCTGACCTGTCGCCACGGGTGCTTCTATCCCGACGTCCTGGACGTTCTCCCCGTTCTGGCTTGTCGCTGGCAGAAACATTGATATCAGTAGCATGCTTGTAATAAGACAGAAAACGGTTGAATTCAGCTGACACAAAATGCTTGATGAGGTCTTCTCTGGTCAACCAATCCAGCTTTTCATAGATGGCAGGCATGAAGGGACCGATTTGCTTTTCATCGACCTCAACTTTTTCAATTTTATCAATTAGAGAGTACAACTGCGTGGTACAGATATCCTTCCCGGTGGGTACCAGTTCCTTGCTAAACTTTATCTTGAACTTACTTTCAATTGATCTAATCTTACCCAATTCCCGGGTATGAATGATCGCAATGGAGATACCATTTTTTCCGGCTCGGCCTGTTCTGCCACTCCGGTGGATATAGACTTCTGAATCATCGGGTAAATTGTAATTCACTACGTGGGTCAGATCGTTAATATCCAATCCCCGAGCAGCCACATCGGTGGCCACCAGAATCTGCAATTTTTTGGACCGAAACCTACCCATGACCTCATCACGCTGAACCTGAGACAACTCACCATGCAGTGCATCGGCGTTATAACCGTCGTGCATAAATTTGTGTGCCGTATCCTTGGTTTCCTGTCGAGTCCGACAAAAAACCAGGCCATAAATATCGGGGTTTGAATCAGCAATACGCTTGAGAACTTCATAGCGGTTTTTCGCTTGAACCATATAGTAAATATGCTTGACGTTGACGGCTCCAGTGTTCATGCTGGTTGCAGCAATTTCAATGGGATTCTTCATATAGGTCTTGGTCATCCGGAGAACTTCATTAGACATGGTCGCAGAAAACAAGAGGGTCTGCTTTGTGACCGAAGTTTCAGCGAGGATAAAATCTAAGTCCTCCTTGAAGCCCATATTGAGCATTTCATCAGCTTCATCCAGTACGACCCGCTCTACATTTCCGAGCAGCAACCTTTTACGCTTGATTAAATCTTTGGCACGACCCGGTGTGGCCACAACGATTTGAGCGCCTTTTCTCAGCGCTTTGATTTGCGTGTCGGCACTGGCGCCACCATAGACGGCGACAATCTCAATCTCCTTGATATGCTTGGCATAATTGTTCAAATCCTTGGTGATCTGAATACACAGTTCTCGGGTTGGGCAAAGGATGAGAGTTTGGGTTCGTTTATCCTCAGGTTTAGTGAGATGGATGGTGGGTAAACCAAAGGCCCCGGTTTTTCCCGTCCCGGTTTGCGCGAAGGCAACCAGGTCCTGAGTTGAAGTTAGCAGGTGAGGAATTGTCTGTTCCTGGATAGGGGTAGGGATTTCAAATCCCATTTCTTGAACGGCCTTGACGATGTCATCATACAGACCGAGTTGAGCAAAAGCATTCATTGTAATAGTTTGATCCAATTGATATTTAGTATGTTGTTATTTTCATTTCGTTTAGTATAAACGAGAAGCATCCCTGTATATATATATATATTCATCCCTCTATTTTTCTTCCCGAACCCTGAGAATGGTCACAGATAAGGGCTTGAGACACAAAATCAATAAATTATTCAAGCGGCTGGTTTCAGCGGACTTTGTGGAAAATAGTTTTTAGGGCTCTAAGTTTTGCTAAATCGCCAAGCGAAGCCGCTCAATTTGCTCCCAGAAGGGAAGCTGAAAAGGTGACCGGAAAAGTAAGTTTCAGGGCTTTCTAAAGCCTCAGCATATTTATCCTTCAACCCATATGGGGCATCCGCCATGGCCGTTAGGATGAGTAATGAAGACCATCAGAATAGCTGTATTATGCTGCTTGATGCCCTCTTAATTTCAAGTGAGTCGTGGAAATATTTTTTCTAGAGCCAGGGTTCGGTACTCAAATATTTTTGCCAGCTGGGATCGAATGACAATGGCATTGGCCATGGCACCTAGAAAACCTAATGGGGGTTGATAACTGACAATATCTTTCATGAGAACGCCGTCGGCCTGTTGTTCCAAAATATGTTGATGATGCCACATTTTATAAGGACCGATTCTCTGTTCATCTACAAAGTGCTTACCCTCTTGAACATGGGTGATCTCAGTGACCCAGGTGGTGGGAATTCCAAATAACGGACGTACCCGATATTTGACAATCATACCGGCATACATTTTTTCCGGCAAAGCGCCTGAAACAATATCAAATCCCATTTCAGCGGGCGTAATTTTTTTCAAGTTTGCAGGTGACGATATAAAGTCCCATACATCAACCTGGCTTGCCGGTATGAGCTGCTCTCGCTTGAATTGGTAGAAAGCCATATAGCTTGTTTCCCCTATTTGTACTTATCAAGAAAAGTTGCTACCGCTTCCCAATACTGCTCATTCCCTTTTTGTTCTGGCCAGAGGGCTTTCGATCCATGATACCCTTCAAATTCTGGTGTGAAGAAGGTTTTTGAGGCCGCTGGAATCGCATCAAATATTTCCCTGCGGGATGCCGCCTCTTCTAGAGAACAGGTCATAAAGACCGGACATTGTACCAGTCTGGCATAATCAACAATTGTTTTGCCCTTAAAATTAAAGTAGGTACCTGGTGAAAAGGTGAGTAATGCGGAAATGTCCTCAGGATGCTGAGAAGCCAAGACTATCGCCAAGGATGCGGAGTAAGAGCTACCCCAGATAATTATTTTTTGATTAGGATAAGTTTTTTTTGCATGGTCCAATAAGAGTTCTAGATCTGGGTATGCATCTATATAATCGGTACCCATCTCGCGTTTCGTTGCCTGGGCATAGGTGTCATTGCTCACGCCTTTAATTTTGTCACCGGAACGCTGATCGATGGCCAGACAGGTAAATCCCAGCTCATTCAAATGCGGTGCTATGGAGCGATATTCCCCTCGACTATAGCGGGCTTGATGAAAGAGCAAAATGACCGGAGCTTCACCACCCACCACTTCATAAACATCTGCCTTGATGGTCAAGCCATCAGATGTTGGTAACAGTATGGTCTGGAAAGCTGGCTCTTTAGGCGCACAATAACTCAAACTTAAAACGAACCCCGCAGCAATCAATAAGGTCACTAAAACTTTTGGTGGATACATCATTTAAACACCTCAATAAACTTAAATTAATCCAGAAATCTGGGGGACCGCCGATGATGGGTTCCCTGCTCATAAGCATAGGCAATCTCCAGGAGAATGGGCTCACTCCAGGCCCTTCCAAAAATGGATACACCAACGGGGAGTTCATCAACAAAACCCATGGGAACCGTAATATTAGGATAACCGGATTGAGCCGCCGGTGAGGAACTTCCCAACTGAAAACTGTCTCCATTAATGTGGTCTGTTTCCCAGGCAGGGCTGCCTGTCGGTGCCATAATTGCATCCAGTCTGTGCTCATTCATGACACGGTCAATACCCTGTTCGCGGGCACCTCTAAGCATGGTGGCTAATGACTCTGCATATTCCTTTGAGCTGAGATCATCTTTTTCCTGAGCCATTTCCAAATATTTCTGATTATAAAAAGTCATCTCGATGTCATCGGAATGGTTAAAGGCGATCAATTCTTCCAAGCTCTTAATCGGTGCATTTGGTCCCAGGGATTTGAAATACTTATTCAAGCCATCCTTATACTCAAAGAGCATGATGTTGAATGAAGCAGGTCCAACATCATTCCCGATAACTTGGTCGACCTCAATTATATCAGCTCCCTGACTTTTCAAGTACTCCAGTGTTTCATCCATGAGAGCATCCACTTTGTAATTGGCTCCCCGGGGACCAGTAAAATGGCCGATCCGCTTACCCTTGAGGCCATCCATTTTCAAAAATTGGGTGTAGTCTGCATAAGCCTTCCCTCGGCTGTCCAAAGTTTTCTCGTCTGATTCATCTATCCCAACCATGGCACCCAGGCAAAGCGCAGCATCACGTACGGTTCGCGCCATAGGTCCGGCAGTATCCTGCGTATATGAGATAGGAATGATTCCAGAGCGACTCACCAAACCAACCGTTGGTTTAATGCCCACAATTCCATTACTCGTGGAGGGACAAACGATGGATCCGTTGGTTTCAGTACCGATGGCCAGAACAGTCAAGTTGGCTGAGACGGCGACACCTGACCCCGAACTGGAACCGCAGGGATTGCGACTGAGCATATAGGGGTTATGGGTTTGCCCCCCCACACCACTCCATCCGCTGGAAGAGAGTTCACCCCTGAAATTCGCCCATTCGCTGAGGTTTGTTTTTCCCAGAATGACGGCTCCGGCTGCCCGCAATTGTTTGGCAACAAAACTGTCCTGCAAGGGGTGGGAATTTTTCAGCGCTCTCGATCCGGCTGTGGTGGGCATTCTATCGTGAGTATCAATATTATCTTTCAGCAGGATTGGAATACCATGTAAGGGACCTCGAATCTTGCCGTCCTTCATTTCGGCATCCAGCGCTGCAGCAATTTGCATGGCATCTGGATTAACCTGGATAATGGAGTGAAGCGTGGGTCCCGATTGATCAATTTTTTCTATTCGTTTGAGATAGGCTTCAACCAGAGAACTGACACTATATTTTCCTGTTCTATAGTCTTCTTGAATCTGACCGATTTCTATTTCCTCAAACATAAATGATTCTGAGAGATTTGTTTGTTCCGGTTTTGCCTGGCAAGAATAAACCCATCCGGATAATGCCAGAATCAATATTGTCCGGTATACATGTTGACAACACTTGATTATGATTTTCATGGTTTAGTCTCCTCAATATCTCTCCTCACAGGGTCATCGTCATTCCCGCTCCAGCAGCAGGACTTTGATTATTTGCGCCCTATAAGCAGAAGATTAGACAGAATTTCTACTGGCATTAATATTTCCATATAAAGATCGCTTCACGATCTTTTCATAGCTGGGTTTTAAGACTACCCCCTGCTCTATTTTCTGCATGGCGTACTGCTGGATGACCAGGAGTGGAAGCACAATCCGTTTTCGTATTTCGATAGATTCCTTGGAGACTGCCTCCTCCTGCATCAAATGATCGAAGCCTGAGATCAGAAGCAACATGTCTTTTGATAATTGATATTCATCAAGGAGAATATGCCAGAATTCCTTGTAATTATCATCTTTGGAAATATATCTGGTTAAGTTAAAATCACATTTAAACAAGGACATCATGCTATTCAACATGAGCGTTTTAAAATAAGGGACATCGCGGAACAAATGTTTTAATTCGTCGAGTTTACCCTGCTTCTCCAGCTCCTTCAGAGCAGTGCCAACTCCAAAGTATCCTGGAACATTTTGCTTCATTTGGCTCCAGGAACCGACAAACGGGATGGCTCGAAGATCTTTTAGCTCAAGCTTTTTATCATTCCCTCTTTTAACAGGCCTGCTGCCAATATTAGCCTCAGCGTAGTATTTGAGCGTGCTTTTATTTTCAAGATAGGGAAGAAACATCTCATGTTGTTTTAATCGTGTATATTTTTGGTGGCTCAACACAGCTAATTCTTCGAGCATGCGCCTATCATCCACATTGATGTGATTCTCTTTATCTGAGATGATATTAGACAGACCTGCGGTCAGCAGTTGTTCGCAATTGTGGGTAAAGTGCGCTTTGGTGCCATAGCGACTGGTAATGGTCTGTCCCTGAATGGTAAGTTGAATTTCATGTTTGGCGATTTCTTTACTCTGAGAAGCGTAAAAGCGGTGTGTTTTGCCACCACCACGGGCTGGTGGACCACCCCGACCATCAAAAAAGACCGCCTTGATATGGTGCTGAGCGCAGACTGCGGAAATTGACTCTTTGGTCTTAAATATTGACCAGTTGGCCTGTAAGTATCCCCCATCCTTGGTACCATCGGAAAACCCCAGCATAACAGTTTGTGTATTATTTCTCAGGGCTACATGTTTGCGATATTCATTATTATTAAAAAGAGTTTCTATGATGTAGGCAGAATGAGTCATCCCGTCCATGGATTCAAAGAGTGGAATAATATCAAAAGTGAGCTGGGAATCCCTGAGTCCACACCATCTAAAAAGCGCATAAACAAACAGGACGGCGTAAATATCTTCGGCGTTACTGATGATATAGCGATTACAGCCGGCTTCCCCATTTTTTGTTTGAATCAGTTTGAGTCCAGAAATAGTCTGGAGCGTATCCTTAATGAGTGGGTCCTTAAATTTTGTTACATCGATCAATATATTTTTACTGGTCAGAATATTAACTAATTCAGGTTCTTCCAGCTCATCCAAGCTTGATTCAATTAACTTTTCACTCCTAAGAATTGCCTCTATTGTCTTTTTATGTACATCATGATTTTGTCGAATATCGAGTGTGGCAAAATGGGTTTTAAATATTTTTACTTTATCAATAACTTTATCAAGTTCGTCAATGTACAAACTATTGTAGCACTTAATTATACGAGCTCTTGCTTTAGTGAGTGGCTCAAGTATTTCTGTAAATGGAATGGCTCTCTCAGACTCATACATGGCTTGATAAAGCTTCTGCTTTAAATTTAAAATAAGTTCGCTTACATCTTTAAAAGTCAGCATTAAAGAAAGCCGCTTCACATCCCAATAATAGCATTTCATCAGACTCATGCGAAGATCATCTGCTACCAGCATTGTGGCCTTATGGGTCACATAGGGATTACCATCTCTATCTCCACCGGGCCAGAACCCCAGCTGTATTAACTCAGGGTTATCAAATTCCTTTGACGCAATATTTTTCTTGATGTTGCTATATAATTCGCCAATTGCATCATAGTATACATACTTTAAGTAATAGATTAAATTTTGCGCTTCTTCATAGGGTGTTGGCTTTTTTGAATTGAGGAGTGAGGTCATGCCTAATTGCTGCAAAACCAAATCAATATCATTAATGTTGTTTTTACTAATCAATTTTCTCAAACTACTGATGATATCTAAAACTGACCGGGGATAAAACTGCGTTGGGTGTGCAGTTAGGACCAGACGAGCTTTAAATATTTTCAGTTGCTCTTCAAATTCAGGCCCTTTATTTTTCGTATTATGTAGAGCGAAATATTCCTTGAGCGAGAGCTCGCTGGCATGTCTCTGGATTTGTTCAAAGGAGGCATCTTCAACACTATCAAACAAGACGACCTGCCGCTCAACAAATTGAATAACTTTAAACATAAAATTAATTTTGGCAGTTTCAGATTGAATGCCAGCTTGATTTTCAAAGAACGTATCCAATATCTCAATTGGATACTGACCTGCTTCCAACCCCAGTTTGGAAGATTCATATAGAAGTGGAATAAGCATCCCGACATGTTTAAAAGAGTCCGCTCGTTGATTTAAAAATAAGCTGTTATAAATGTTAAATTTATTTTTAACCCACTTCTCAAATGCTTCGACACGGGCTGTGCTATTTGTCATTTATGCCACTTCACTCTCTCTTGGATGATTTCCCCCAGTATTTCCCTGAAGTATATTTATTTTAAACCCTCGACACGTGATCATCAGATGAAACTAAATATTCACCTGAAATAAGTGTCTTCTCTATTAACAATAGTCTGCTTTCTCTTTCAATATATTGATGTCAGTCAAGCTACAGGTGGAAAGCAGAGACCCTTCAATAATAAGAGGAATGAAACTGCTGTCTAAAGCCAACCTAAGCCGAGTCCAAACACGAGAATCGCCAGAACATCAAAGCCCCAGATGGCTCCCACGGTGACCAGCTTTTGCTTCATGGTGGGCATATCATAAACCCAAAAAGCAACAACAAAAAAGGTAAGATAGCCAAACAGAAATATGAGCCAGGGGGTATTTGCATCCCAGAAGGTCCAATCCCAGGTTAGTGCGTCAACTGCATTGAGCAGTATCTCGATGAACACACAAAAAATGGAGCCGGCAATGGCGATGAACCAGCGGTTGGGAACACCTAGAATCTTATCCTCCTTATTGGGGAGTAAAAACTTTGTCCAAATAATCCCTGAGACGGCAAACATAAACATGATTTCAATATTTAGCCCGATGAGGATGAGATAAGAGCTATCACCAGGTGTACACCAGAGCGGTGCCCAACCTGCAAGTTTAAAAATGACGGAATTCATGATTTCATTGAACCAGTCCATGCCCCAGAAAGCAAGCCCTGCCAGAACAGCAACATAATTTTTTTTCTCCATCTCCACGGCATAGACATAAAACACAAATGCCAGAAGTGGAATGACATACCATTGAAACTGTGAACCATCCCGTAGATGCATCATCGCTTGTTGTGAAAAATCGCTGGGCATAGTGCCTCCCCTCTTTTTTAATTTGAGGGCAAATTAATCTCCGGAGGAAAAAGAAAAAGAATTAGCTAAGCTTCGCTGGTGACTTCTGGCTTCGATTTAAGAAAAAAAGCTACCACAGCACTTGTCACCACACCCATCATTGGTGCACTGATAGTGCTGACGAGGATATAGTGTCGGACATTGAAATAAGCTTCAGCCTCGGGGAGTGTGGCTAAACCATTTGCTACGCCATGTCTGATGGCATTCTCAAAATAATGAGGACTGATAACGAAGGCAGATACCAGTTGGACACCGGGAGTCAATAAACCCACGATTATGGAGATAATGACGCCACTTTTCAAGCCCTGCCAATAGGTCATTTTGCCAGAAAAATCTTGGTCTCTTTTGTCTCTTAATGCAAAGACATAAATGACCACAGCCACAATTGCGAAAAGGTTTGAATAAGTCGCATGCTTATCAATGTGAGTACTGTGTAATCCCATGAGACGTTCAAGCAGCATCCACAGCATGATGCCACAGGTAAAGATAAGACCCCATTTTATCTCAGTTTTAAATTTGTTCATTTCAGCTGCTCCTTCCTATTGCCTTGAATGGATACCTACCATATTCCCCTCAGTATCTTCAATAATACAGATAAAGCCAAATTCACCGATTGCGTGTTTGGATTGGATAACTTTGCCTCCATTTTCAGCAACACGGCGTTCTTCCACACCGCAATCTGTGGAATTGAAGTAAACCAGGGTTCCACCTTTTCCCGGAGACCATCCATCGGCCTTCACCAGGGCACCCGCTGAATAAAGCCCATCTTCAACCGAGGGGAAGCCCATGAGCTGCTCTTTACCAAAACTAAAGTCGGTAAATTCACTGCAATCCAGAACTGATTTATAAAAATTAACCGCACGATCCATATCACTGACATAGATTTCGAACCAGCCAACTACATTATTTGTCCTCTTCATAATTAGCTCCTTAACTTGAATATATATATATGACCATATTGGTCACTATACAATATCTACACAGTTCAGATTAATTACAAGTTTGAAAAATTATTCAGATTCTCAGCGAAGGTATAACTTTGATTAATGGAAGGGTTAATGTCCACCCCGACGTACCAGTCTATTTAAAAAGGTTGATTTCAGTGGCTCAATGGCCATGAGCGCCTTCACTGGAGATGTTTTTTCAAGCACACTTAATACCCGACCCAGTGTGCGGTGACTAAAACCATCATAATCATAAAAAATCAGGTCGGCGAGTTTGCCTCTTTCAATGGCCATTCTGGCATATTTATCAAAACTGCTTTCCGGAGTATAAATCCTTTGCGCTCTGGCTTTCATCTTGGCTGACCCTGATTCGCAATAGGTAGGACAAACCCCGCACCCCAGACAGACTTCTTCATCCCGGACAGCTCTCTGCTTTTTGCGACCATTCTTTTCATACTTCACCATCTCAATGGCATCCACCGGACAGGCTGCTTCACATTTGCCACAACCGGTGCAGCTTGTCTCATCGATTTCCACAATCCAACTGGAAGAAACAATGGCATTGTTCATATCAAATGTTTTGATGGCTTCCATCATCCCACAACAGCAACCACAACAGTTACAAATGTAACTCAGATCATTTTGAACATTGTCACCGGTTTGGGCTAAGCCAGCCTCCTTGCTCCGGTCCAAAAGCCGCATGGATTCCGAGACAGAGATAGATTGTGCCAGGCCATTATAGACCAGGACGTCCGCTGCTCCTCCAAATGAAAGACAATTGTTTTGCTCGTGGTCACATGCTTTTCCCAGATGTTCGGCCTTATGGCGGCAGGCACAGAGAGAGACTGCATGGGAGCTGGCATTTTTAACTACATGAGAAGCCCGGTCATAATCCAGAATCTCAATATGATCACCCTCCGGTAATGATTCTTCCCGAGGGAGTGAACGACCAACCTGGGTTTGTCCTTGAAACACAGCTCGACTGAAACGATCATTCTCCATCATATAGGTTTCAAACAATTGAGCGATTTCCGCCATGGGTGCCTCTGGCCTGGATCGCATAAAGGTGTATTCAAAAAAGCCTATGACCACTGGAGGGAGGGCGACATAGCGGCGCCCTTTGTTTTCCACATCCACAACCAGACCCCGTTGCGCTAAATCCTGGATCAGGTCATTCAGTTTTTCCTCATCCATATTGAGCTTCTCGGCCAATTTGGATGTCCTGGTGGGAATCGTTGGGAAACGACGTACCAACCTGGCTTCATCAGGAGTAAATAAAAGCTCCAATATTTTGGTGAAAGTAGGAGAGGCCGGAGCTCCAGTTATGTGGCGATCAAAACGTTCTTGAAGTAGACGGTAATCCCTGTGCTCACTGACAATATGTCCCATAATTCCCCTTGCTTGAATAAGCAGTCAATATAGGCGCGAGGAGTCAAAAAATAGGCCCTGTTTTTGATTGAAAGAGCTTGGCCTTGGGAGACCTGTTGCTATATTGCTACACATGAGAGCTGGCCTTCATGTGACCCCAACATCCCCATGTATTTCTGACCTCTTAAAAGTGCTTGTCTATACTCCCTACTGTTTAAACCGTTGGAAGATTCACAAGATTTAGATTATGCATTTCCAGGTGGAACATATCAGTACCAACCCATTCACACTGGCACTGGCACCACCAGAAAAACAAACGCCACCTTACTTACAGACAATTAAATTTAATATTTGAGGACACTATGGAAGCGCATCAGGCTAAACATATCATTGTAACAGGGGGCGTTATCTCGGGTCTTGGGAAAGGTATTGCCGCTGCTTCTCTGGGGATGTTACTCGAGTTAAAAAATAAAAAAGTTACCATACAAAAACTTGACCCTTATTTAAATGTGGATCCTGGTACCATGAACCCATTTCAACATGGTGAAGTGTTTGTCCTGGATGATGGAACTGAGACGGATTTGGATCTGGGCCACTATGAGAGATTCATTAATGCCGACATGAATAAAGCCAACAACAGTACTGCCGGCAGTATCTACTATGAAGTTCTGGAAAGAGAACGCCGGGGAGATTATCTCGGTGGTACCGTGCAAATCATCCCTCATGTCACTGATGAAATCATTAAAAGAATTGAACAACCTGAACGTATTGATCCGACTCTGGATGTGGTTATCACCGAGATCGGCGGGACCGTTGGTGATATTGAGAGTCTTTCCTTTCTTGAGGCAGTTCGTCAATTTCAACAGGCTCGAGGCCACGAGAATGTCATTATTCTTCATGTTACCCTAATCCCATATATCCAAGCCAGTGAAGAGTTGAAAACCAAGCCAAGTCAGCACTCAGTGATGCGACTGCGTGAGATCGGTTTACAGCCAGACATTCTCTTATGCCGTACTCAGTATGAGCTGACTGATGATGTGAGACAAAAACTGGCCTTATTCACCAATGTAAAGCCCAATGCCGTAATCCAGGGACTCGATGCAAAATCAATCTATGAAGTCCCTCTCTTGCTTCAAAAAGAACATCTGGCAGGGATTGTCATGGAAAAACTTCAGATGGAAAATGTTGCATCTGATACCTCCCAATGGGAACAGTTTGTTCATCACGTTTTAAATCCTGAAGATGAAATTACCGTCGCTGTGGCCGGCAAATACACGGCCATGGTGGATGCCTACAAAAGTATCATTGAATCCTTCGTCCACGCTGGTGTTGACAATCGTTGCAAGGTAAACATTGAATTTATCGAAGCCGAAGATTTGGAGTCTGATTCCGATTTTGAAAAGATCATGGGACATGTCCATGGCATTCTCATTCCTGGTGGTTTCGGCTCTCGGGGCATTGAGGGAAAAATCAGAGCAGCAAGGTATGCCCGTGAAAAACATGTTCCTTTTCTAGGCTTGTGTCTGGGTCTGCAGGTGGCAGTCATTGAATATGCACGGAACGTCCTGGGTCTTAAAGATGCAGATTCCGAAGAGTTCTCTGAAGTCACACCTCATCCCGTCATTCATCTTATGCTTTCACAGCACCATGTCACCCACAAGGGTGCCAGCATGCGGCTGGGCGCCTATGATTGTGTCCTGAAGGAAGGGACTAAATCATTTGCTGCTTATGGTGAAGGGAATATTTCAGAACGACATCGTCATCGCTTTGAAGTCAATAATGCTTATCGCGATCAGTTGGAAGCGCAGGGAATGATCATCTCGGGAGTATCCCCTGACAATGAGCTCGTAGAAATGATTGAAATTTCCGATCATCCCTGGTTTGTTGCCACCCAGGCGCATCCTGAGTTTAAATCCAGAGTCGCTAAAACGCACCCACTGTTCAAGGATTTCGTGAAAGCAGCCCTGACATATAAAAATCGCCCGACGTCGACATAGATGCATCGATTGTAAACTCAGGTAAACAGTTGATCATCTTTGTGAATTGGATTCTCTCTACTTAAAAAGTGCTTTTCCTGGCTTGATTTTTATTAAATTTACGCCCTGATCAGCTAACCCCACGTCAGTCATGTATTATCCGGTGGTATTCATCACCAAAATTCACCTATCAAAACTGGGAGTATAGCATGCACGCAAAAGCTGTTTCAAATGCTGGTC
Organism: Fidelibacterota bacterium; assembly: GCA_021736185.1. Lineage (GTDB taxonomy): Bacteria > Fidelibacterota > UBA8477 > UBA8477 > JABMPR01 > JABMPR01. The sequence goes on from JAIPGJ010000008.1 coordinate 38,195, forward strand.
ATCGACAAAGGTTAAGAGATCGATTTTTCCAAAACGGGATTGAGTCCTTTCACGATTATGAGGTTCTGGAGCTCTTGCTCACGCTGGCCACGCCTCGCAAAGACATGAAACCTCAAGCCAAAGAATTGATTCGACGATTTGGCAGTCTGGCCGGGGCGCTGGAAGCACCCACATCGGTTCTGCTGGATGTGAAGGGAATGGGCCAGTCCAATGTCTTTGCACTCAAGCTACCCCACGCCGTGGGTCGGAGATTTCTGTTCGAACAGACTCGAGGCAAAGATTATTTGCGGTCCAGCAAAACCGTGAAAGATTATCTTACGCACAATTTACGTGAAAGAAATCGTGAGATTTTTATGGTTATCTTTCTGGATGGTCAAAATCAGATTATCAAGATGGAGGAGCTATTTGCTGGCTCGCTTACCACCTCAGCCATTTATCCGCGTGAAGTTGTTCAGAAGGTTCTGGACTATGATGCGGCCAGTGTCATTCTAGTTCACAACCATCCCTCAGGCTCACTGACACCCTCAGGAAGTGATCGAGCAGTTACCAAAAAGCTGCAGGTTGCCCTGGCTTCCATTGATGTGGAAATTCTGGATCACCTTATTGTGGGAGGTAATGATTTCTTTTCATTCGCAGATCACAGGCTTTTATAGAATCAATGCGCCATAAAAAATGAGCATAGATATCAGAGCGAAGAGTCCAACTTGGTTTACTTTCACCAATAGAACAAAATGATAGAAATTAGCTAGACCACCCATCCCTAATAATTTCCCCGATTCGACTTTTTAACGCAGGGCACTTCATGGTGTGCGGTAACTTTAATATATACTGTTGACTAGCATATATTATGATATATATTGTCATAATTTATTATCAGAGAGCTGGGTAGCAGATTGAAACACATATACTTATTACTATTGGTGGCTGGATTATGGTCATGCAGCGCGCCACAGAGTACGGCTCCAAAAACCGCCACCCACTTCCAGCATTCCAGCAGAAGAGCTGACTATGGTAAATACATTGTCAGCGAAAACCACGTGACAGGCAGTCGCAAAATGTTTGTTCAACCAGGCGGGATAAACTGCTTAAACTCAAGTAGTGCCGTATCTACTTATCTTGGAAAGAATATTCACGAAAAAAATCGCGATGCAGTTCTCATTATTTTTCTTGATAGTAAAAACATGGTTATAAAAATGGTTGAGTTAGAACCAGAATTTCTAGCAACACCGGCGTTGTGCACTTCCATGGTGACGCAGGAGGCTACAGATGTCCGTGCCACTTCAGCCATTATAGTACAATGTCTACCCACCAGATCATCAACACCCTACAATAATGATCGGGAAATTTCAAAAAACTTAAAGTCGGCACTCGCCTCAATCAATGTGGGGTTGCTTGACTACCTCATATTGGGGCGTAACAAATGTTTTTCCTTTGCCGACAATAATCTGTTATAAAAAAAGGATCAATCATTATGATAAAAAACATATTCATACTCAGTCTTATTCTAAGCCTATTATCCTGTAGCATTCTATTGCCTATTAAGGTTGGAGATGCCGATGACCTCGTCATTAAAGCCACACCTGAGCGGCTGGAACGCGGTGAATACCTGGTGGAGCATGTTGCTGGCTGTATGGATTGCCATAGCCAACGTGACTGGTCCCGGTATGCAGGTCCGGTTATTGAAGAGACTCGCGGAGCTGGAGGTGAGGCTTTTACTGAGGAGATGGGCGTCCCTGGAACCATCTATACACCCAATATTACCCCAGCAGCATTGAAATCCTGGACAGACGGTGAAATTGTCAGAGCCATAACCAGCGGGGTAAGTCGAGATGGGACACCCCTCTTCCCCATTATGCCTTATCCGAACTATTCACACATGAGTCAGGAAGACATCTATAGTATCGTAGCCTATCTCAGAACCCTGGATCCCATCGAAAATGAAATCCCTAAGCGAAAATTGAATTTCCCTGTGAGCCTGATTGTTCGTACCATTCCCAGGGAAGCAGATTTTGGAGTATTACCGTATGCTACTGATTCTATTGCCTATGGGAAGTATATGATAACAGCTGCTGGATGTGCTGACTGCCATACGCAAATTGATGGGAAGGGCAAACCACTGGAAGGAATGGACTACGCAGGTGGTTTCACAATGGGCCTTCCATCTGGGGGTAATGTCAGTTCGTCTAACATAACACCCCACGAAACCGGGATCAAAACCTGGACCCGCGAAGGCTTTATTGCACGCTTTAAAGCGCTGAATAATGAAGCAACCAAAAACATTCCACTCCAGGAAGACCAGATTAATACAATAATGCCCTGGCTCTATTATGCAAGCATGAAGACAGAAGATTTAGGCGCTATTTACGATTATTTAAGAAGTATTCCTGCTGTGGATAATACGGTAATCAAATATCCTGAACAATAAGGTGAACGCTTAGTTTTCCAGTTCTTCCCGCAGAATGATATCTGATTCCAGCTCGGGATGATCACCTCGAATGTCGGCATAAAACTCTCGGATACGATCCATATCTTGCTTGATATTACCCGATGGAGTAATGGAAGGACCGGTTCCCACAATTTTATTGGGGAAATCGACATAGCCGAGCAAAAGGGGCACCTGAGCTTTAAATGCAATGTGATAAAACCCGGATTTCCAGTGATCCGTTTTATGTCTTGTCCCGGAGGGGGACACGGCGATGACTAAATTCTCATATGCAGCAAAATAGTCGGCAATCTGATCAACCACACCATGAGTACTTCGACGATCTATGGGAATACCGCCCAACCATTTCATAAAACCACCAAATGGCTTTTTAAATATCGTGTGCTTACCTAACCAGGAAATTTTTATGCGATTGATAAACATGACTGCCAGGAGATGAATGAAATCCCAATTGCTGGTGTGAGGCTCGCAAATCAGGATATACTTGCCGGTTGGAGAAAGATCCCCTTCGAACTTCCACCCTGTGAACCAGAACCATATCTTGCCCAGCATCAATTTAAACAGACCGGATCGTTTCGTTTTCTTCATGATTTATACCTCGAGATCATGGTTGCGCATGGATCGACCAGCTAAAAAGCCGGTTGACCAGCTGGAGGTTAAATTATAACCCCCGGTTTCACCATTCACATCAATAACTTCCCCTGCAAAATACAGCCTGGGTACCAATTTTGATTCCATGGTAGTTGGGTCTATTTCCTTAAGCGAGACACCACCAGATGTTACAATGGCATGATCATAGGAATCGTGGCCGATGACATCCATGGGAAATTCTTTCAGGAGCATTCTCAAACGTTTCCGCTCTTCTCCGGTAATTTGGTGCAGTTTTTTTTCAGGATCAATTTCCAGTAAATCTACAAATAGGTCTATCAGTTTGATAGGCAATAGAGATTTAAGCAACCTTCTGAAATTTTGTTTGCTGTTCTCTGATAATTCTCTGAGCAGTCTTTGATCCAATTTTTTATGATCCAGGGCTGGTTTTAAATCAATCTTGATATGAACTTTTTTTTGTGAATCAAGCATGGCCACCAGGGTTTCACTCAGGGTCAGGATAATGGGCCCGGTCAGTCCTTTCCGAGTGAACATCATCTCACCAAACATTTCAGTCTCTTTCTTATTATCGTTCCAGATTGAAACGCTAATATTGCGAAGACTAAGACCCTGTGCTCTTTTAGCGATATCACCTGCGGTGAGAACCGGGACCAGAGACGGCGCTGTATCTACAATAGTATGCCCAAAAGTCTGGGCCATTGAATACCCCTCGCCGGTGGAGCCGGTTGCAGGATATCCCAGTCCACCACAGGTAATACAGACCTGATCTGCGAGCAGCTGTGTTTCGTGGGCCCCCTGTTTGACCATCAGTACAAAATGACCCTCGTTATTTCGACTCAGGCCCGTCACATGAGCTTTCATGGCAATGGGGACCTTCAGCTCTCTGAGTTTTTTTTCGAAGGCTTCAACAATATCCGTGGCCCGATCACTTTGGGGGAAATAGCGTCCGCCCCTTTCCAATTTGGTTGGAACCCCCATTTCGTTGAGATAATTCAATAAGTCATGGTTGAAGAATTGCGAAAAGGCATATTTGAGGAAACGACCTTTTTTACCGAATCGATTCAGGAAGCTCTGCATGTCCTCTTCGTTGGTAATATTGCATCGACCCTTCCCGGAAATCCGCAATTTGATGCCTGTTTTGTGCATTTTTTCAAGGATAACAATACTGTGCTTTGGATTAAAGGCTTCAACTCCCGCCATAAGGCCGGCTGGTCCAGCACCAATTATGACCGTATGATAGTGGGACTCTAGCATGCCAAATTATTTTGCATCATGCTGCTGCCAGGTGGTTGCTAATATTCCGTAAGCGGCCAGGTCAACAAAGTGATCCCACTTGAGTGCATGTTGCTTGAGAACTCCCTCTTGATCCATGCCGATCTTTTGCATGACGCGTCCCGATGCTGGATTGCGAGTCATATGGGTGGCGTAAATCTTGTTCAGCTGTAACTCCTCAAAACCATATCTGAGAATAGCCTGGGCTGCTTCAGTGGCATAGCCTCTGCCCCAGAAGGGATGACCTACCCAATAGCCCAGTTCTGCACGGTTAAATCGTTTGGTGATCATCAGTCCAATGGCTCCCACCAAATTGCCTGATTGCACATCAACCATCGCGAAAACAACAGCATCTCCTGTATTAAAATCCTGCTGGTGGCTGGCTATCCAGTCTTCAGCCATACCATCCAGATAGGGATGAGGAATGTTCAGGGTCATTTTAGCAACCTCAATGCTACCGGCTAGCAGCTGAACCTCTGGAGCATCAGCAGGCTGGAAACCACGAAGGAGCAGGCGCTTGGTTAATATTTCAGGATAATTTCCCATGGCAATGATGCTCTCCGGAAGTATTCATCCCATTGAGGAGCACTCAAAATCTATAACAAAGCCTGTATCTCAGTCTTAAACTCATTTACCAGCGAGGCTGCAACCGTTCTGCTTGATCCTTCTGCAAAAATCCTGACGATAGGTTCAGTGTTGGAAGCGCGGAAATGCACCCAGCGATCCTTCCAACTGATTTTTACTCCATCTTCAAGGTTTGGCACAAGGCTGGCGTATTTTTCAGCCAAAGCCTGGAGGATAGCGCTTGGCTCGTAGCCTTGCACATTGATTTTATCCTTCACCATCTCATAACGTGGAAGATCGTCTGCAATCTCGCGAATCGTTTGCTTTGTTTCAGCCATGAGCGAAAGAATCAGGCCGGAAGCCACCAGGGAATCCCGTCCCAGATGGGATTCAGCCAGAATGACACCCCCGTTGCCTTCCCCTCCAATAAGTGTTGGCTGTTGCTGCATTTTCCGGGCAACATGAATTTCACCTACTGGTGTTCTTAACACTTGGCGACCATATCGCGCAGCCAATTCATCCAGAGCCATGGTTGTGCTTAAATTAGTTACCAGCGGGCGAAGATCGTCCTCGGCGGCATGGCGTAAGGCGTGGTAAGCAGCCAACACCAGTGTGTATTCCTCTACCAGGGGATTCCCAAGGGCATCTATAACGGCAAGTCGATCAGCATCCGGATCCGTTGCGATGCCAAGGTCAGCTCCCACGCGGCTCACCGTACTTCTCAATTCCATGAGATTCTCTGGCAATGGCTCAGGGGTATGAACAAAATTTCCATCATTATTACAATTGATGGGAAAAACTTCGCAGCCCAGTCGTTCCAGAAAGGCCGGTAAGGCTTCTGACCCGGCACCATTGATGGCATCGATGACCACCTTGGGGTGCATTTTACGAATGGCCTCCACGTTGACCAGATCCAGAGCCATGACATTGGCGATATGCCGCTCAATTCGATCATCTAATTTCGTGACCGAACCACGCAAGTTGGAATGGAGTGGACCGGCGGCTTTCACGTCCTGCAATTCGATTTGAAGCTGCTTATGTTCTTCAGAATCCAGAAAAAGACCCTGATCACCTACAAATTTAAGGGCATTCCATTCGATGGGATTGTGGCTGGCTGTAACAATAATACCTCCCTTGGCATGCAGGTCTTTCACCATGAGCTGTGCTGTAGGTGTGGGGCAAATTCCACAATCAATGATTTCGCAACCCATTTTCCTTAAAGTATTTTCAACCACACCCTTGAACATCTCCCCTGAAGGTCGACTGTCTTGTGCGATGACAATTCGTCCCTTGTTCATGAGTTGGGCAAAAGCTCTGGTATAAACTTCCACGACCTCTTCGTCAAACCCGTCATTGATGAGTCCACGTACTCCTGAGATCCCTGAAATTAAAATTGGCATGTTTCCTCCTGAGGGCTAGGGCTGAATTATATCAGCTTGTACCCGTATAAATGTTCAATTATAGTCTTACCAATAGTAAAGGGTTTGCTTTCCTCGAACACAAATCCCTGACGATGATACCATTCAATAGCTGGCAGGTTATCAACCATCACACCTAACCATACTCGATCGACTTTATAATTCCTGGCAATGTTGATTCCGTATTCCATCATAAGTTTCCCCAGCTTCAATTTCTGATATGCTGGTAAGACATAGAGCGAAGTAATAAAAAACTGCAGGTCCTGCTGGTTCCAATAAGTTTTGCTATAACCAACAATGGATTGGTCTACCACAGCTACACACCCGTCAACGACCTTTGAATCATAGAGATTCTGAAGTTTTTGCAGGGCATAATAGGAATCATGGAATTCCTGCCGATCTTCTTCTGGCACAAACGATCCGTAAGCATCAGCCCAGGTATCCCAGGCAACCTGTTGAATAGAGGGTAAATCGGATCGACGCCAGTGACGTACTTCCATCATTATCTATATGCAGCCTTAAAGAGGGCGTATGCCAACCACGACCAGCCGATGATAAAAGCAACACCGCCAATGGGTGTAATGGCTCCAAAATATTTTTTACCACTGAGAGCCAGAATATAAAGACTTCCAGAAAACAGCAAAATACCCAGGATGATCAGGTAGCCTGTAATATTCAAGTCTTTGGGAGATAGGTAGCTTGAGAGACTAGGCAAGATGAGGAGCAGGAGGGCATGAAGTGCTTGATAGAAAACTGCCTTATCCCAGATGCCCTGGCTGTAGCTGTCTAAAATATTTTTTAAAGCATGTGCTCCAAAAGCACCCAGAGCAACCGTCAGGATTCCAAAAACGGCCCCAACAAAGGCAAAGGCTGTTGCTGACATCATTGTTCCAAATCCCTGACTCGCTTACGCCCGCGTAAAAAATATTGGAAAAAGATGGAGCCACCATACATCTTTCGTAACGTAACTGCAACCGACTGGGAGTTCCTTTTTTTACCTGCTTCCTGGTGCTTCTTAATGAGCAAAAATGGATGCGTAAAATTCCAAGCGAAGGCCATGACAATCGCAGCCATCCGCTTCCAGTCACGAATCAGTGCCGAGAACACAAAGGCAACTCCCTCAAGTGCAATTCGGGCAGGTAAAATGGCGGCGAGATAGGCAAAAGGATAGTTTTTGACAATCATCATCAAGTTATTACGGTGATTCAAATATTTTTTCTGGTACCGATCGGGTGGCAGGGTCCAGCCCGAGTGATGATATATTCTGGATTTGGGGGCATTCACAACCCTCCAGCCAGCATTGTGGAAGCGCCAGCACAGATCAATTTCCTCCATGTGGGCAAAAAAGTCTTCATCAAACAATCCCACATCCTGGACGGCTGCACCACGGATGAGGAGCGCCGTTCCACTGGCCCAAAAAATATCTCGTGGGCTATCGTAATATCCATCATCTTTCTCAGTCGTCGTAAATATTCTACCCAGGGCATAAGGAAAAGCCAAAATGTCCAGCAGACCGCCCACCCCTCCTGCATAGTCAAAGATCTCCGGGTTTTGGGCTGACATAATTTTAGGTTGAACCGCTGCAATCCTGGCGTCTGATTCCATGCGCTCAACCAGAGGTGCGATCCAATCCGGGTCGTGGGTGGTATCATTATTCAAAATGAGATATAGCTCGGATTTAATTTCTCTCAAACCAGTATTACAACCACCAGCAAATCCAAGGTTCTCAGAATTCT
>JAIPGJ010000116.1 GCA_021736185.1 Fidelibacterota bacterium
TCCGTTGCCAACAGAGAAGTGGTGGATCGATAGTAGAGATCAATGGAGCGCTCAATATCCATTTCAATGGAGAGAACCAGCATGATTTCCATACCCGTATCCCGGGTGAGCTGATCAATGACGTCAATATTTAAAGGGTCGGCCGTGGCAATGGTCAGGGAATTTTCAATCAAGAAAAGGGGGATAATACTGTTTTTCCGGGCAAAATCCTCACTGACCAACTTGAGGGCTTCATCCTGAATATTGTATTTTGTGATATCCAGGCTGGGGAGCCCGAGATGATGCCCCAGGACCTTTAAAAGTTCCGTTTCAGGAACCATCCCCATACTGACGACCGCTTTCCCAAAAACCATGTGATGTTCACGTTGATAGGCCAGCACCTCACTGACCTGAGACTCCGTGACGAGTCCAGCTTCCAGGAGCAACTGACCCAATTGTTTTTTTTCACCAGCCATGGAGTTTATACACCGAGGAAAAAGGTTAGATACCAGTCAATGATTTCGCGTCCGCCCAGGACACCCAACCAGATTCCAATGCAGATAAAGGGACCGAATGGTACCTGTTGTTTTCTTGTAATGACACCCGTTGGAAGCAGAACGGCAAACAGCAAGGTTGCTGAGAGAAAAGCCAGAAACATGGACACCAGCCCCACATCCCAGCCTAAAACCCAGCCGGCCATGGCAGCGAATTTGACATCACCAAAGCCCATGGCTTCTTTTTTAAAGGCGATTTCTCCAAAATAGCGGATGGCCAGGAAAATGCCACCCAGTCCAACGAATCCAAAAAATTGGGAGGTCAGAATATGGCTATTCCCACCCAGCCAGAGATAAAACCCCGGCAGAAAACCAATGATAATCATGGAATCAGGTATAATGAGGTGATCAATATCGATAAAGGCGATGGCAATGAGCAAAGCGCCAAACAAGGCAAAAACGGGCAGATCCCAGGTCAGTCCAAACTTGAGATAGCTTAAATAAAATATGAACGAGGTTAAGGCTTCCACCACGGGGTAGCGCCAGGATATGGAGCTTTTGCAGGAGGAGCATTTCCCTTTCAAAAAGAGGTAAGATATTAAAGGGATATTTTCCCAGGGTTTGATAGGATGATCACAGGCAGGACAGTGGGATGGAGGGAATGCCAGAGACTCGCTGCGGGGATAGCGATAAATGACCACATTGATAAAGCTACCAATGAGGAGACCAAACAAAATGACAAAGAAGCTGATCATCTGCAGGGTCTAGAGCAAAGCTTCCAGCTCAGCTGGAAAAGTCTGGTAGTTCAGCGGCTTTACCAGGTAGAGTTCAGCACCACTCTGGGTGCCAACTTCCCGATCCCGCTCACCGTCCTTGGCTGAAACAATAATGACCGGAATATCTCTAAACTGTTCATCAAATTTCAAGAGCCGACAGACCTGGTAGCCATTCATCCCGGGCAGCATGAGATCCAACATAATCAGGTCTGGTTTTACTTCTCGTGCCTTCGAGAGTCCCGAGATCCCATCCAAAGCTTCAAACACCTCATAACCCAGACTCTCCAGAAGTCGCTTTACCGGTTCAATAAAGAATTTTTCATCGTCAACGATTAAAATACGTTTCCCTGCCATAATTAGTCCTTCTTCGATTCTTCCTCATCATCCAGCAGATTGATATCCTGGGTGGGTGCTCTTTGTTCACTGGATGAAATCATTAACTTCAAGTCCGTCGGATGATCAGCAGCATCAATTGCTGTCATTTCACTTATTTTTTTCTCTTTATACAATTTATATAATGCTTGATCGAATAGTTGCATATGTTCCGATGCCCCTGACCGGATAGCCTGGGGCAGCAGATCGAAGCTACCCTTTTGAATCAAGTCCTTGATTCTGGCTGTGGAGATCAATATCTCCAGAGCAGCTGTCAATTTCCCGTTCTCCATGGGAATCAATCTCTGGGCCACAATGGCCAGTAGATTTTGACTGAGCTGCATTTGGGCCAGGTCCTGTTCTGACCGGTCGTAAAAACTAAGTATTCTATCCAGGGTTTGCGATGTATTTGTGGCATGGAGGGTACTAAACACCAGATGCCCGGTCTCAGAGAAATTCAAGGCCGATTCCATGGCTTCACGATCACGAATCTCCCCCACCAATAAGACCGAAGGGGCTTCTCTGAGAGCAGATTTTAAAGCCTTGCTAAACGAGTGGGTATCATGACCGACTTCCCGCTGATTGACCAGGCTTTTCTTATGGGGGTGGAGGAATTCAATGGGATCTTCAAGGGTGAGTATATGACCTGATTTGTTGGCATTACGGTGATCAATCATGGCGGCCAGAGTGGTGGATTTACCTGATCCTGTGGAGCCTACCACCAAAACCAGCCCGCGGTCTTTCAGCGCCAGCTCACTGAGAATCGGGGGCAGATTCAGTTCGTGTAAGCTTTTAATTTCCGAGACAATCTGTCGCACCACGAAACTATCGCTCCCCCTCTGGCGGAAGAAATTCACTCTGAAGCGCCCCACTCCTGCCAGGCTTAAGGTGTAGTCCAATTCTTTCTGGGCTGCATACTCTTTGAGTTGCTCTTCGGTGAGCATTTCAGCTTTCAGATTTACTAGATTCTCTGCAGTAAGCTTGTCTTTTTCAATGGGGTAAACCTCACCGGAGATTTTAACCATGGGAAAGGCGCCTACCGAGACATACAGATCAGAGGCATCCGCCTCGGCCATTACAGACAGCAGGTCTTGTAAGGAATACATGCTCAACTCCCGACCAATTTTTCAAGATCTTCAGGAAAAGCAGCCACCTGAAGCGCATCACTAAGTTCCACCAGATTATCTTTCACCAATCTACCCAGGGATTGCTCCAGGGTCATCATCCCCTGGGCCGAGCCCATCTGCAAAATGGAACGAAGCTGGAAGGTTTTAGCTTCCCGAATCAGGTTGGCCACCGCCGGGGTCCCCGTAAGCACTTCATAAGCTGCGACCCGTCCCCCGCCTTTTTTCTTTAGCAGCATCTGGGAAAGTATGGTCACAATGGTATCGCTGATCATGACCCGAATCTGATCCTGTTGATTGGCGGGAAATTGATCGATGATACGATCCAGGGTTTTGGTTGTATTCACGGTGTGAAGCGTCCCAAATACCAGATGCCCGGTTTCAGCTGCTGTCACAGCCAGAGCCGTGGTCTCTGGGTCTCGCATCTCCCCCACCACGATCACGTCTGGATCTTCCCGCAGGGCACTACGCAGTGCCTGGGCAAAACCATGGGTGGTGGTGCCCACTTCTCGTTGGGTAATCTGGGACATCTGACTGGTATGGGTGAATTCCACGGGATCTTCAATGGTGATGATATGCCTTTTTTGGGTACGATTGATATAATCGATAATGGTATTTAAGGTGGTTGATTTACCGCTGCCCGTCGGTCCTGTCACCAGAAAGAGACCTTTGTCCTTATGCGCCATATCTTTGAGACCCACTGGCAAACCCAGATCTTCAAAGGAATATACTTTCTCGTTGATCGCACGGAGAACGGCTGAATCGCCATGGATACTCTTAAACACATTGACTCTGAAACGTCCGATACCTTTAAAATCGGCGGCAAAATCCAGTTCCATATCTTCTTCGAAAGTTTTGCGCTGAACTTCAGTCATAATCCCATAAATGAGAATATGCAGGTCCTCCGGCAGCATGGGCGCAATATCCGTCTTGCGGATATCACCATCTACCCGGACAATGGGTCTGGAGAAAGGGTGTAGGTGAAGATCCGAAGCACCGCAGTCCCTCATGAAATTCAGCAAGTCCAGTATTTCCAGTTCCATGGCAAATCTTTCTATTTATTAACGATGTTGGGGGTAATAAATATTAGCAATTCTCTTTGTTCTGTGGAGGTGCGTGTATGGGTAAAGAATTTTTTCAGAAAAGGAATACTGCCGATGATAGGGGGTGACGTCGTGGACTCGTTGGTTTGATCAAAAATCAATCCTCCAATGAGTAAGGTTTCCCCATCGCCAACCATGACCCGGGTTGTGGTTGATCGATCTGAGACAATGGGGCGATCTGAATTCGGTCCGGCAAATCCAACCAGGGCTTGAACCGTTGCCGTGAGGTTTAAGCTTACAAATTTCTCTTCATTGATGCGGGGTGTCACATTCAGATCAACGCGTATATCCACATCTTCAAATTGATAGGTTGCCGCGCCAAAAGCAGTGGCATCTGAACCCGGAATAAGCACTGGATAGGTGGTACCAATCCCAATTTTAGCCGTGGTATTCTCAAAAGTTGTAACCTGGGGCTCCTGCAGCAGCTTGGTATCAGCGTCAGACCCCATCACTTCCATGAGGGCTGAGAACATGGGTATGCTCAGGGTGGCTAATCGAAGCTGATTGCCACTACTCAATAAGGTGGTTCCAATTTCGATTAAATCCGTAACCGCGGTACCCTCCTCCTGAATACTGGGTCCAGTCATGGTGGTTCTTAAATCCCAATTAATCCCTAAGCGTTCCTCAGTGGTCAGTTTGGTCTCAATAAATTTTACAGCAATATTGATTTGAGGAATTTTCTGGTCGAGTTCATTAATGATGGCTTCAATCCGCTCAAAATTTTGGCTTAAATCAGTTACTACAATATGGTCATAGGTCGGTCCTCCCGTGGACCCTGCAGCGCCACCGGCACCTCCGGCTCCACCAGTAGCACCTGCTCCCCCAGCACCGCCTCCCATAGCCCCTCCAACTGCAGCGGCTAATCCACCACCACCACCGCCTGTAGCACCTGCGCCCCCAGCGCCCCCAGCGCCGCCGGCAGCTCCCCCAGCTCCCCCAGCGGATCCAGCCATAACTGGAGAGTAGAGCTGAATTTGGCCTTTATCACTGAGCACGCTTGAAAGGGCAGATGAAACCGCACTGGCATCCACATAATTCATCTTGAATACTCGGGTCTCAAGTTCTCCATACATTTCTTCGCCTGCCGGCTTGACCACTACAATATTTCCCTGTTGGAACCACTCATAGCCATTCACTTTCAAGATGCCATCCAGTGCTGTCCAGAGATCCACGTCTTTCAGTGATACGGTGACTTCACCCTCCACTTCCGGTCCCGTAAGAATATTAATCTGGTGCTGAGCAGCCAACAGTCTCAGAATATCAATGAGATCGGCCCCTTTAAAATTCATACTCACGGTACCTGGTAAATCTGCCCGCCGATTGCTGCGTCGAGGGGCCTTGCGCTCCCGAACCTCTGGCCACGAAACCAGGAGCAGGTCATCGCCGAGCCACTGGGTTGTGTATTGGGGAATTTTAGAAAAGAGCATCTCAACCAGGACTTCATCCTCATCATGGGGATTCTTTTTCACAGACAAGCGCATCAAGGGGGTCACATTGCTTGTCCGGGTAAAATTATCCTGTGCTAAACTGGTTTTAGGAAAAGTAAGGGTGATTTTGGGAGGAGATTGGCCCACATGTTCTTTAAAGTCAACTCGATTGGAAAGCGAAATCTCCAGACCAGCTTCACCATTGGCTACAAAGGTGGACACCCAGTTTAAAACCGTCTTGGGTGCGGCTGACAAAGTGACAGCAGCCAGCAGCATGGTTGAAAATATAATTTTTTGAATGGTACTACTCATCCATATTGACCTTAACAATACTGGTTCCTTTCCGCAGAATAATATGGTCAAATGAGATCTTGGTGATCTGGTATCCGGCCACCCTGTCCCCCTCCTCCAATATATCTCCATTAATCAATGCCATGCCAACATTTCCCATCCATGAAATACCCGTCAATTTAAGCTTTGGTATCGCTGCACCATCTGCATTGCTAAATAAACTTCCCAACAGACCTCCGCCAATGGCGTTGGTCGTTTCAGCTTCAGCATAAAAGAAGGGGTCTGCTTCCCAACCGCCATTCCAGACCAGGGACTTCAGAGGTGTCGCGGTCCTGAATTTAGGGGCATCCCGGGCTGCAGGGGCTGCTGACGAACTGCTTTTGGATAAACCAAACAATTTCTCAACTTCTCCAGTACCAGAGCCAATGATACCAGCATCGAACAGGCCGTAGATCATCAAACTCACCAGAACAATGAGCAGGATGGCGGTGCGGGCGTTGAATTGCTTTAACACTGAGCTAGGCCCCCTGGATGAAAATGTAGGTATATAAATTTAATTCACAGGTCAACATGCCACCGTATTGCATCTCGGTTTCCAGTTTGATATTCGCGATGTTCACAAGCTTGTCCATTTCAAGCAGGTCATCCAGAAAAGCTCCGATGGTCAGAAAATCTCCATAAAATTTTATTTGCAGAGGATAACACTCCACATGATTTATGGGAATCTTCATCTCAGTATACAAGGCTGGATAGGTATCATTCAAAGAGGGGTCGAAGCTGAGAATTTGCAGCTTGTGACGCTCGGATATCTGACGAATCTGTTCAAGTACATCCCCATATCCCTGATTGCCAGGAATGATGGTTTTCAGTGTATCAAACTGCTCAACCTTTTCCATAAACCTTATCTTGAATTCATCATAACTTTCGGTAATGCCAGCCAATTCATCAAAACGGTCATTGATGCCCTTTAATTCCAGCTTCAATTCGGAAATTCTGGTTCCACTTACGGCCACGGTATAATAGAACCAGCCGCTTGTGGCTAGAACCAGGAAGATGATGGTCCCGAAGAAGATATTTCGATTCACTTGACACCCATCCCCATCTTTAGTGTAAACAGGAGTCGGGTGTCATCTGAACTGGGGGTTCCCTGAACCTCTCGTTCAATACTGGTGAATAAATTCAAACTTTCCAGCCGCATGATAAAATTCGTCAGTTGGATATCAGCAATGCCGGCACTGGCATGTACAAAGCCACTCAGGGCAATTCGGTCAACGTGAGCATCCTGTTTGATGACTGAGCCACCATCCTTGGAGCTGGCCGGTCGGAATACCAGAGAAGTGAGCTTGATATTATCAGGAATTTGTGATGAGATGAGTTTGAGCAGCTTCATCTGATTTTCTGAGTTAATCCGATCATTCTCTAAATATCCCCAGTAATCTCCCAGATAACCGAGATCATCGCGCATGGTGAAATATTCCTGGGATTGCTCAGATAATTTCTGCCACTGGTTATTCATATTGGCCACAGTCTCCACCAATACTTCTTGCTCCATATATGAAAAATACCCTAAAAGTAGATAAATGGGAAGCAGTATAGCGGTGAGAAAGATGGCGAGCTTATTAAATACCTTGTACTGAAAATGTTGTTTCCTGGATGCGGGTAGCAGATTTATGCCTGCAGAAGATTTTAGTGCCAGACCAAAATTCGTTGCAAAAACGGGGATGAGTTGGTAATTCAATTCAAAATCACCCGAAAATTCAAAGTCCCCCTGACGTAGTGGATTTAAATGTTCAGTGGGCCGATCGAGTTGTTCAGCGAAGACTTCCACCAGATTGGGAATGGCGGCTCCAAGCCCGGTGAGATATATTTCCGAACACTCCACATCAGCCACCTGTTTTCGAAAATAATCCAGTGAGCGATTGATTTCACTGGTCATGCGCTCCACGATGGGTCTCAGGAAAATGGAAATCTTATAAAGACTGATGCCCGTCTCCGGAATATCCAGGTCCGTATTTACCGGAATACCATAGCGCATGAGATAATCCCTGGCCATCGCTTCCGTGATATTGACGGCGTCATTACCCACCATGACTCTCTGCACCAGCGCTTTATGATAATCTTTCACACCAACGGCCATTTCCCGGGTGAATTCCATGCGACCTGATTTCACCATGGTGATGGTGGTTTCATTCTGGTTCATATGCACAATGGCGATACAACCGCGTAATCGATCAGGATAGCAATGTTTAAAAGTTTCCCAATCGAGAAAGGGAATGGTAGTGACATTCTGGAGATCGAATTTCTTCTTTTTGAACAACTCCGACATAAAAGTTATGGTTTCATTATTCCCGACACCAATGATGATATTCTTTTTTAATTCACCCTTCTCAGAATCCAGTATCATGTGATCGATGTTGATATTTTCACTACTAAAGGGGAGATTCTTTTTGGCAGTCCAGGTGATCAGCTCGTTGATCTCCTTGCCCTTCACAGGCGGAGCTTTAAATATTTTTGTATGGGTTTCAATAGCTGAAGAATACATGCGGAACATGGTATCCTTCTTCCAGAGTTTGGTGTCCAGGGTATCGAGGATATGGGCCAGCAAGTCATCCCTGTGGGTGATCTTCAGGTCATCGATGATATAGGGGAGCGGATACTCCTCCATACCGGCGACCACATTCCGATTGCCCGCTGAGATGGTTTTCAGCACCCGGATCGAATTCGAAGTACACTGAAAGGTAATTTTTTTACGAACTCCCAGGGCCCAATTGACAAACTCAAAGGCCAGGTCTATCACTTTGTTGGGTGCCGCGACGCTCGGATGGAGTTGAAAATGTGAGGGGTCGATTAACTGGTTTTCCATGCCAGCATCTAATTGATCTGCTGGAGGCGCTGCCTCTGGGGTTTTGGCTTTGCGATCCTTCTCAGATGCCGCTGGAGTATCCATCAAATCGGCGGCAATTCCCTGGGGGACTGGGGAGGGCTTCGAGTCGGTCGCCGTGGGAATATCTGCTTCCGGCGGAGGCGCTGTGTTTGGGGTGCTTAGCTTCCCCAGCTTGGCTCTGATTTCGTCAGAGCTATCCGCTGTAGAGGCTTCCTCTGCGGGACTTTCTTCAGCTGAGGCAGGTGCTGTTTTCTTGGCTGCGAGATTCCCCAGTTTGGTCCTTATTTCGTCAGAGCTGACTGTCGTCGCTTCTTCTGGGGGG
>JAIPGJ010000117.1 GCA_021736185.1 Fidelibacterota bacterium
ATTGATCCATACGGCGTGCTTTTTCTGGGTAAATGTGGCGGTTTAAAACAATCGACTGATCTTGGGCATTTCATTCTCACCATTGCCGCCATACGGGGTGAAGGTACCAGTAACGATTATCTACGACCTGAAGTGCCTGCCATGCCCAGCTTTAAAATCCACAAATATATTTCCCAGATATTGGTCGAACAGAATCTGGATTACCGAACCGGTGTGGTTTACACCACCAACCGTCGTGTCTGGGAACATGATGAGGAGTTCAAAATTTATCTAAGAGAGACACGCTGTATTGGTATTGACATGGAAACGGCCACCATTTTCATCACCGGTCTGGCAAATAATATCCCCCGCGGGGCTTTATTGCTGGTGAGCGACCTGCCCATGGTACCTGATGGTATCAAGACTGAAGCCCTGGACCAAAGTGTTACTAAGAAATACGTGGACCTGCACCTTGATATCGGAATTGAGGCCATGACTCATATTGCCGAGCAAGGGGAATCAATCAAACACTTCGCGTTTTAAGTGTATAATTAAAAAATAATGAATTTTTCAAGAGGCTGTCCCAAAAGGGCGGCCTTTAATTTTAATATCAAGGGTATACGGGTATTGGGTAAACTAGGTCTAGGTTGAGATGCGAACACCTCGGCAAGAAGCAATCCAAAACGCATCTGCCTGGGTAACCATTGCCTATCCTTAGAAGCGATAATCCGGGTACATACGTGACAAAAAAAGGGGGAGGACCATCTCATGTTACGAGACAGTCTCTTGAAATTTTAAAAGTCGATGACTTTGGGCTTGGAACGATTACCGTGCACATCACAATATTGGGTTGGTGCCGTTCCCGGTAAAAAAACTTCGCGTTCCGGGGTACAATATTGGGTGGCCAATTTATGGGTTTCAGAACATACATTGACAAAAACAACTGACTCTTCAGGAATTTCAAATTCCTGCCGATCCCACTCCAGACTATCATAAACTGCCTTCATGTACTGAGCCCAGATAGGCACTCCGAGGGCAGAGCCTGCCATGCCGGGACCCAAACTGATGGATGGTGAGTCCATACCAACCCAGACCGCTGTTGACAATCGCGTGGTAAAGCCAACATACCATGCATCGGTAAAGCCAGTCGTGGTTCCTGTTTTTCCACCGGCTGGTTCATGAAATCCAAATCTGGTTCTGGCCCCCACACCCGTTCCCCGATTGGCAACGGTCTCTAGCAGAGATAACATGACATATGAGGTTCCACGCCCTAATACTTCTTTACGTTCAGGGTTATAGGTTCTCAGAATACCCCCAAATCGATCCTGGATGGAAAGAATCCCGATGGGCTCAATCCAGATACCCAAACGAGGATATACGGCATAAGCTGCAGCCATCTCTATGGGATAAACCGCTGAGGCACCCAATGCAAGTGCATCTCCAGGGTATAAATTGCTGGTGATGCCCATAGCCCGGGCTTTTTCAACCACGGCGGCCGGTGCGATGAGTTCCTGAATGGTTCTTACGGCAATCAGGTTGAGAGAACGTCGAATGCCTTCACGGATGGTGGTTTCACCCCCCATACTCAAATCATAGTTCTTGGGGCGCCAGTCTGTAGAATCGTTGGCTCCCAGTTTGATAACAACGGGTTGATTTAATAGTGTCGTGGTGACAGGATAGCCATTATCTATTGCTGCAGTATAGAGGAATGCTTTGAAGGATGACCCGGGTTGACGCTGCATCTGGGTAGAACGATTCCATTTAGATTTGCTGAAATCTTTTCCACCTACCATGGCTTTTATTTCGCCTGTTTCCACATCCAGGGAAATCAGTTGCGCCTGAACCGTGAGTAAATTCTCAATCTGAGGGGTCATTTCAAGGGAATCAACAATCATTAAGCGAACGGTATCAATAGGAACGCCAATGTTGTGATTTTCGAGAATATCAGCCAGTGCACTGGACCTTGTATCCATCATCCGAGCGTCAAAAATAGCCTGAACTCTTTCCAACTCTTTGGTCACAACTTCATTGGCAATGGTCTGCAGCCGGGTATCCAGACTGGTATAAATGGTTAGACCATCCCGATAAAGATCAACCCCCAACTCATCGTCTTCTTTTTCAAGCTGGCGTCGAACATATTCTCCAAAATGAGGAGCTACGTTCCCGGCCTCAATACTATCTGGAACATAGACTTCAACAGGCAGAGACTTGAAATAATTTCGTTCAACTGCATTGATGGCCTTCTCACGAAACATATTATTGATAACGACATTGCGAATGTGTCTGGATCTGTCTGGGTGGGTGATGGGTGAATAATAGGCAGGAGAGCGCAGCATCCCGATGAGGATGGCCCCTTCATCCAGGGTGAGGTTCTCAACCCGCTTGTTAAAATATTTACTGGCAGCAGCCTGAAGACCGTAGGTCCCATGTCCGAAGTACACGGTATTCAGATACATGGTCAGGATTTCTTCTTTGGTAAAGGTATGCTCGATTTGAATCGCTGTGATAAGTTCTCGAAGTTTGCGCAGATAGGTTTGCTTAAATCCAATACGGGCGTATAAACTTCGTGCCAATTGCTGTGTCAGGGAAGAAGAGCCCCCGTGAATTTGCCCCGTTGCCACATTCAGGCCGAGGTTGTAAACGGTTCGGAATAAATTCATCCCCCAATGACTATAGAAACGCTGGTCCTCTGTCACGATCAGGGCTTTTTTTACATGAGGAGGGATTTCATTGGATTTTACCAGGGTTCTCTGTGTGGTAAAAAGTTCCTGTATAACCTGGTCATCTGCTGAAACAATTCGGGTGATCAAATCCGGATCATAGCGTTCCAGTTCATCCAGGGAGGGCAGGTCTTTTGATAAATAGAAGAGCCAGGTGAAGATAGCGACAACGAACACAAGAGATACGACTGAGGCAATATAAAACCTGTGCTTAAATGTCTGTCTACTGCCGCGTGCCTGGAACTGTTTCATCATATCTTACAATTATAAACTTATATGCCACTCATGTTCACACGTTTTTGAATCAAGCAGGCAATATTTCTGTGGTCAAAGGACAGACTTTTATAGAACTCGTATTGCACCCTCATGGTTAACAACTATATTTTTAGAACATTTCAGAGTTTCAGAACAAATGGGAGTGCGTCGATGCGGCGAAAATATTTTCATGGCAGTATTATCGTTTTAGCTATTCTGCTAAGTGCCTGCAGTTCACAGAAGGTAGGCGTTTATGATGACTTAAATAAAAGCAAAATGGAAAAGTCAGTTGATAAATATATGGGTACTCCCTATAAATGGGGTGGAACCGAACCGGGGCGAGGTGTCGATTGTTCCGGACTTGTTTCAGGGGTATATCGGGATCAAGGCATAATTATCCCACGTACTTCCCGCAGCCAATACGCAGTGGGTGATGAAGTGTCCAGAGAAGAGCTCCAGTATGGAGATTTGCTCTTCTTCGATACGCTGGGTAAAGGGGTTACCCATGTGGGCCTCTACACCGGAGGTAATAAAATGATTCACGCCAGCACGTCTGCAGGTGTTACAGAAGTTCCCATGAATACGGATTACTGGATGAAACGCTATATTGGAGCGCGACGACTGACGGGATCAGATCTGCGATCTGGCGAAGTGGGTGGAGAATTCCACTTGTTGCCCAAAGCCTATCCCATACGGATTCGCAGGCTGATTGATGTGCCGACGGCTGATATTATTCAAAATCGTTTTATCGGACTGGATATACAGAATGATGCCATGGGAAATCTTAGAGTTGCCGGGTCTGTGAGTATCTGGAATCGTTGGGAGTTTGGTGCAGAGATTCAAGTAAACCAAATTCTGGGTTATGATTTGGATGCTTTTGGCTTAGAGTGGCCTTTTATAAACACCAAGTTTCGAATATGGGAGCAAAAAGGGAAAATACTTCCTTCTCTTGCCATCGGCGCGGAAAGCAATAGCAGGAAATGGACGGTTACCAAGGATACAAATTCAGTAGAAATTGTAGAAAACCGTTGGAGCCCCCCGCGTAATGCCTATGTGGTGGCTTCGTACAAGTATGAACGATTTAAAAAATTGCATCTCGGTCGCGGGCGTCTTAGCGGCGGGTTGGCTGTAACGGATTTGTATGCCTACCATGACACTTCAGCATACACGGATGGGAAGGAAGACTTTTTTTTATTTTTAGGTGTTGAGCAACAAATTACGCGCAGATTGATGACCACCATGGAATTTGATCATGTGTTCTTGAAGGATGTGGGAATTACCTGGAATATGGGCTTCCAATTTGCCTTGAACAATTCTTCCAGTATTGCTTATACATGGAGAAATGTGGGTGCCAAGGAGCGATCATTGGAGCGCGCCATGCAGTTTAGCTATATTCTTGATTATTAGAGGAGAGTCGTACTATGCCTTTTCGCTGGAGAGCTGATGGGAAATTTATTAAAAACTTGTCGAACACGCGCAGGATCATGCCCTTTCTCATGCATGGCAGAACTGAATCGTCTGTTTATTATGAACAACATGTTGAGGTAGAGAAAGCCTGGAAATTTGTAGAAGATTTTGAAAAGGAAACCGGGCTAAAAACCAGTATTTTGCATTTGATTATCTGGCGGTCAGCCCAGGTTTTAAATGAACGACCAGGCTTGAATCGATTTGTGGCTGGTCGCCGCATCTACCAGCGTGATGGAATCTGGGTCAGTTTTTCCATGAAGAAAGAGATGAATGACGAGGCGCCTCTAGTTGTGGTTAAGAAAAAAATCGACCCGGAATGGACCTTTGAAGAAACCGTTCGGCAAATCCAGGGTGGTATCATTAAGGGTCGTGAAGGTGCCAAGTCGGTTTCCGATAAGGAAATGGATCTGGTGTTTCTGTTTCCAAATTTCATGGTCAGCTTTTTTACCTGGCTATTGAAAACGCTTAATCATTTTGGTTGGCTGCCAGGGAGTATGATCAAAGCCGATGAATTGTTTGGTAGTCTGTTTATTGCAAATCTTGGCAGCATTGGGCTGCAGCCGGCCTATCACCATTTATACGAATGGGGAAATATTCCTATCTTTATGGCCCTGGGAAGCAATGAGCCACGGATGGCACTCGATGAGAGAGGTCGCCCTGCTGTAAAAGATATGATGACAATTCGCTATAGTTTCGATGAGCGCATTAACGATGGATTCTATAGTATCAAAGCGTTGGAATTATTGAAAAAATTAGTGGAAAACCCCGAGATGGTTATAGAGAAAGCTCCTTTGCCAGAACCACCGGATGAGGCTTTGGGAATTTAGAGTGTATATTAGGGGAGTCCCTATATAAAGGATCCAGGCCATGGACACATATTTTGCCCCAGCAGAACGAGCAACGAAAGACCAACTTTCTCAGGAAAGTGAAATATTAGAACAGAGTGCCGTTATTGAGGGTCTCATGGAAACGGTTGGTGGCCTTTTAGCGGTTCTGAATGAGCACAGACAAATCATTTCACTTAATGATTCATTTTTAAAATTACTGGGAATACAAGACCCTATGCACGCTCTGGGTTTGAGACCGGGGAATGCCCTGAATTGTGTCCATGCCAATGGGTCGCCTGCAGGATGTGGAACCACCAAGTATTGTTCAACCTGTGGCGCCGCCCAGGCGATTGTGGCAAGTCTGGAACAGAATAAATCCGTGGAAGAAACCTGTGCAATAAAGGCCAGGAATCATGGGCGGGATGTGGACCTCGTTTTGAATGTTCGATCCCATCCCATATCCATTCAAGGGACAAGATTTATCATGTTATTCCTCCGCGATATTACCCTTGAACAGCAGAGGGCTGCGCTGGAAAGAACCTTTTTTCATGATATTAACAACATGTTGTCTGGTCTGGTTGGCGCTAGTGAGATCCTGGCCCGCGATACCAACAAATCACCCATGGTCGATATTGTTCGTCGATCGTCGCTGCGTCTTCAGAAAGCTGTCGAGATTCAGCGCTTTTTACTTGAATGTGAAACAGACTCTTATCGCCTGGTACCCCAACCCCTGTCCATGGATCAACTGCAGGAAGATCTCCAGGCTCTTTTTAGTAATCATCCTGCAAAAATTGATAAACACTTAAGTATATCCCATGATTTGGGAGCGCTTACCATTCAAACGGATGTATCGCTGTTTCAACGGGTTATGGCCAATATGATCACCAATGCCCTGGAATCGTCAGATCCAGGCAGTTTAGTGAAGGTCACCTTCTACCAGAATGATGCAACCATCAATTTCAGTGTTCACAATTGTCAGCTCATACCAGAAGATGTGAAACTCAGAATATTTCAGCGCAACTTCAGCACCAAGTCCAATACAGGTCGTGGGATTGGCACCTTTTCCATGAAATTGTTTGGCGAGAAAATCCTGGGTGGAAAAATCAAGTTTACCTCCACTGAGGGGGAAGGTACGATCTTCACCTTTTCGCTCCCACTCACCCAGGCCAATCTGGTCAATCAGTATTCATAATCTGAATGGTGTCAACACCCATGATATGACGATGCACTTTGCTGGAGACAAGGTCTGTCCCGGGTCATGTAAAGAGCTACATCCCATAGTGCTATTAATTATCAACATCCAGGAAAAACAGTAAATGAAACATACTTTACCTGACCAAATGACAGCCGTTGTCCTTGAGTCCTATTCAGGTGTCGCCGCGCTGAAAATTCAACAGCGTCCCGTCCCCAAACCTGGCAAGAATGAACTTCTCGTCAAAGTGGCAGCCTCCCCCATTAATCCATCGGATATGGCATTTTTGGAGGGACTTTACGGCAGGAAAGCATCCCCTCCGGTGATCCCCGGTCTGGAAGGATCGGGAACGGTCGTGGCTACAGGAACAAGCCTGCTGGCAAAATATTTTTCGGGTAAAAAAATCGCCTGCCTCGCGCCGCCAGGAGGGGATGGTGTCTGGGCTGAATATATGCTCACGACCCCAAACTATGCACTGCCTTTGCTTAAGACTGTCGATCTTGAGCAGGGAGCCATGTCAGTGGTAAATCCATTAACCGCTTTGGCCCTCTTGAGCATTGCCAGGAAAGGGGGTCACAAATCAATCATTAACACCGCAGCGGCCAGTTCTCTGGGGGGAATGATTCAACGGGTAGGTCAGACTGAAGGAATTGAAGTGATCAATATTGTTCGACGACCCGAACAGGTGGAATTGCTTAAAAAGGCCGATGCAGCCTTCGTTCTGGATAGTAGTGACCCTCATTTTGACCGACAACTCCAGGACCTCTGTCAGGAGCAGGGTACCCGACTGGCCTTTGATGCGGTAGCTGGTCCGATCACGCGTCGTCTCCTTCATGCCATGCCACGTGATAGCAAAGTAACCCTGTATGGTGGTCTGTCTTTTGAGCCAGCGGAAGCCCATCCCGGCCATTTGATTTTTGAAAACAAGAGGCTTGACGGATTCTGGCTAAGCAGTTGGCTGGCAAAAAATAATAAGATTCAGAATATCCAGCTGTGGCGTCAGGCTCAACGAATGATGGCGACAGAATTACACAGCAGCATTCGAAAAAAATATCCTTTGGAAGATGTGAGCGCCGCTGTGCTTGACTATCAGAACCATATGACCGGGGGCAAGGTCCTCATCGTTCCATAAGCACACTAAATAAGTTCGTGATAATGAATATCGAACGCCGGGTGAAGCTGGGAAGCAATGGAGCAAAATTAAAGCTTAAATAATCAGAGATACTTATCGTATGAACCCTCATCGTCCGCCCCATATTTTTGCTGTTCTCCAGGCATTGCTGGTCACCTTCCTCTGGTCAACTTCGTTTATTATTATCAAATGGGGATTGGCAGATATTCCACCCATAACCTTTGCCGGCTTAAGATATTTCATGGCTTTTCTGTGCTTTATACCATTCATCTTCAAAAAAAAGTACCTGGATGAGATCGCTGGACTCTCTTTTCGACAGTGGAGCAAGTTGATACTTCTGGGTTTTGTTTTCTATACCCTTACCCAGGGGACTCAGTTTTTGGGCTTATCGCTACTACCGGCTGTCAGTGTGAGTCTCATGTTGAATTTTACTCCCATCGTGGTGGCTGTCATGGGTATTGCTTTAATTAATGAAATACCCAGCAGACTACAGTGGGTCGGGATAGGACTCTTTATCCTGGGGATCCTGGTTTATTTTATCCCTGTTTCCTTCGCAGGCACTCAGGCTTTGGGATTGCTGGTTATGGCTTTTGGTGTACTGGCCAACTCTGGGGCGGGAATTCTGGGTCGAGATATCAATAGAGCGCGGAATATTAGTCCCCTGATAGTGACCTTTATCAGCATGGGTGTGGGTTCCATCATTTTACTGTTGAGCGGCTTTCTTTATTCGGGTCTTCCCCAGGTAAGTAATCAAAACTTGATCTATCTGGTCTGGCTGGCAGTGGTGAACACCGCTTTTGCATTTACCCTTTGGAATCATACACTACGGTCTATCAGCGCTATGGAATCAAGCATTATTAATGGTACCATGCTGATCCAGATTGCGTTTCTCGCCTGGTTTTGTCTTGATGAGAGAATTTCTACTCAGGAGGGGGTTGGAATGGCGATTGCCGCCCTGGGAGCTACGCTGGTTCAGATGAAGGGAGCAAGGTTCGCAAAGGGCAATAAAAAGTAAATCGCCTATTCCCTTTGTCCACGCATGATTGAAGTTCCCCCGAAACCTGAGTTAAAAAGCCTCTAAAGTATTGATGAGTAATGGCTTGGCGATTTCTGCAAGTGGCGGAGGCTGTTTTTGTAAAAAACGGGGGTACTTCGTATTGCCATAAAAAGGATAGCGCCCT
>JAIPGJ010000118.1 GCA_021736185.1 Fidelibacterota bacterium
TGGCGGAATGAACCGGGTCGATTTCAATCTGTTCAGTCCCCTTCCATAAGGTCACGCTGGTCTCATTGACCGTGCTGGGATCCAGCAACTCATCAAAGGTGAAGCTGAGGACACCCATCACATCAAACGAGTCTGCTCCGGCAGCAACATCAGGAAACATGGATCTGATTTCGGGTCCGGTTACATCCTCATCATGGGTGGAAAAACTGAGTGAATAAGGATCACCTGCGACTCCATCACCATTGCCATCCAGCTGAACATCATTGATATCCATGGCAGTAGCGCCAATGGTCATGGTATAGGTGGTCCCAAATTCATAGTGGCCATCAACATAGAGCCTGAGTCGATGATCACCAGCACTCCAGACATAATCACCCATGCTGATTTCTGGCGTAAATTCAATGGCAGAATCCACACTTGCAGTATTCATGGTTTTGCTAAAATTGATATCAATGATCGCTGTTACGGTCACCGTATCATCTTCCATGGGTTGACTGCTGACAACCTGGGGTGCATAGGATGGTAAAACATCTGACACGACTATATTTGATGTAGGCGATTCATTCCAGTAGCGATCCAGCATGGTGGCTGCGTAATAGTATTCTGCGTTATGATCCTGAGTGCCATCAAAGGCATCGACGAAGGTGTAAGCAGTCTGCCCATAATGAATGTCTACGATAGTAGATTGATCCTGATCAATGCTATTGAGGGCCTCACGATAGACTACAAACCACTGATCCTCCGCCAAGCCTGCAGGTGGAGTCACATCGAGTTGAACATTCAGAGCATCAACCTGAGTCAGACTAATAGCTGGTGCTGCTGGTGTCGCGTCAACGATAAGACCCGTATCGCGGACCTTGGTTTTCCTGGAAAACATGCCATTTCCTGCCGTTTCGAAATAATCCATATCGTCCCAGCTGCCATAGCTGAAAAATTGGAAACCATCGACCCAATCAACATTGCGCACGGCATTCACGATGTTGACATGATTATACCATGTGTCACCCATCAAATAGGAAGCCGGGCCGGCTGTATAAAGGCGTCCCGCCTCGATACCAGGTTGAATAAATTCACTCCAGCAGCTGGGGCAATTGCCTTCCAGCATTCCCACAAATGTAGTGGCAGTTAACCAGTGATAGTGCATGGGAGTGAGTTGATCGATCGTGCCCTCATTAAACCATTTGGCCGCATCCTGATAGACAATGTTGTAGCCGTTCCAGCCACTCCAATTGTATTTTCCCAGGGCAGAAACAGATAGACGAACCCAGGGTTTTTGCGTTTGAATCGAATCGTGGAGCGCTTCCACAAAACTGGTTACTGAAGCTCTCCAGAATTCCGGCCAACTGGTATAGCCTTCTGGTATACCACCACTATATGGATGTTCAACATCATAAAGATAACGACCACTTTGAGGATCAAGCAGATTCTCAATCATCAGTTCGTTGGGAATCTGATCAAGCTGGCTCTCCTGTTCAAGGGGTGTCAATTGCGCTTGGCGAAGAGCTAAGTCACTATATTCACTCCAACGAATGTAATCGAGGTGAATCCCATCAATATCATAGTTATTTACAATTTCCATGGCAACATCAAGTGTGTAATCCCGCACTTCCTGCAAGCCAGGGGACAAAGCCCTTGAGGATGGCATAGGAATATCATCCTCATCACGACATACCCACTCCGGATGATCTCCTGCGGGTGTTCCAGCAGCTGTTGATGCACAATGAAAAGTATTGAACCAGGCATGGAGCTCTAATCCTCGTAAGTGAGCTTGCTCAATGGCATACTGTAAAGGATCATAGCCTGGATCTGAACCACCAGCATATGACCCCCATGGTTCAAATGATGAATTATAATAGGCAGTCCCACTTTGGCGAGCTTGCCATAAAACCGCATTCATGTTAGCCGCAACATGATCATCCATAATTTGTCGCACACGGGCTTGATTTTGTGCAACGGTACTACTCGAATTGATATGCTCCCAGGTAATTACCCAGGTTGCCCGCCACTCATCATTCGTGTTCTGTGCCAGGACTTGCTGCCCGATAAGCAGGATGGTCACGATGGTAAAAAAAGTTTTTCTCATTTGGGTCTCCAATATTTTCACCCTTTAATGTATATCAAAAGGGTGCAAAAATATGGTACTTAAAAATAACAAAAAAAAAGGGGCTGTGAAATACAGCCCCTTCTTATCACAATAAGCTAGAATTACTTAACCAGAGTCATGGTTTGAGTATACATGGCTCCATTGGCGGTAAATTTAGCGATATACACACCCGCTGCGAAATTGGCAGCGTTAAAGGTGAAGCTATGTTCGCCAGCTGAGAGATAGCCGCTGTTCAAGACAGCAACTTCTGCTCCGCGCATGTCATAGATGCGAAGATCAGCCACACCACCATCCTTCATCACCACATCAAGCTTGGTGCTTGGGTTGAAAGGATTCGGGTAGTTGGCTTTAAGAGCATAGCCGGCAATCATCGTACCTGCATGTTCCCATACTCCTACAGCGCCTTTGACAAACTTATAAATTGGATATCCGTCTAAGTTATCAAAGTAGACCACGTAAGCGGTATTGCCATCGGAAGTAAAGTCGATTCCACGAGGTTTGGTTGCTGCATTCAATTCATAGGGAATAACGATACTATCAACCAGGGCAAAACCATTTTCGGGATCAAATGCATAGTGAGTCCAGTTGGTACCAAAGGTACCACCGGTATTTCCACCCCACAGGTAGCCAGTACCTGGCTGGATTGCGACGGATTCTACATTTAAACCTACAGCAATGGTGTCAGCAGGACCGGTTACCTCGAAGCTGCCATAAATATCGCTGTCACTGGCAAATCTAATAAAGCCGTAGCCAGATGAGAAGCGAGTTGAATAGATGGCAGTACCATCTTTGGCCACTTCAATGGTACGCGCATATCCGGTTGTTGATTCAGCAGGGATAACCTCACCGAGGTGAGCCCAATCCGCATCATACACATCAACGCCAAGGCTTGGCAATACATAGCCAAGAACCATTTCACCATTAGAAGTAAAGGCTGCTTTAGTGAGTGAAGTAGCTTTCTCAGGGGCCAATTTCATCATGGCCTCGCCAGTAAGTTTATTAATCTTAAAAACAAGTATACTATTGACGACGGCAACAATGTTTCCATCTGGTGACATGCTAAGACCACGGTTCCAACCACCCAGGGTGTCAGTCACTCCATCTAACGTCAGGGTCGTTATCGGAGAGAAATCAGCCGCTGTACCATCAGGGTTAAAAACATAAATCTCTTTGCTATAATAGCCCGCATACCAGATTTTTCCATCACCGTCAATTGCGACTCCATGGGAGTGCGCCGTCGTTGTATCTACTGCATTGCCTAACTCACCTTGCCAGCCCCAGCCAGTCTGCCCGATGGCAGCCCCTGCGATCATAGTGAGTAAGATGAACATGGTTAACGTTTTTTTCATGCTATACCTCCTTTTTTTGTATTTACAGATGCTTTGGCATCTGCTGCATGAGTTATATCCATTGTGTTAATTTCTTCCATAATATGGAGCACTAACTGCCGTTTGTGCAATCTTAAAAACAGTATTGGGAACTTGATCCGTGGGTGCGGTCAGATTGCGGACACAGTACATAAAAGCCCCGTTCCCCCAACTGAGCATAGTAGCCGGACCGGTTAAGACTGCCTCGTAAAATGGGGCGACGGCTTGACTGGCTTCATCCAGTGTGACCATGGCAGGTCCATCACCTTCGCTCAGACCCAGGTAAAGCAGTCCTTCATCATTGATCATGAGACTGGTGATATTTTGCGCTGGAGCATATGAGGAAGCGGACCAATCGTAAACCAGTTCACGGTCACCCAGAAAATTGCTGGCTAAGATCTGGTGCTTCCAGACTCCCTCAGTCACGGTCACCAATGTGTCTGTACCGACATAAGTTCCGGCAACATAAACATGACCATCAAAAACGCGCAGGGCAACATAGGTATAATCTTCTGAGAGTCCTGCACCAAAATGAGTCTCAGCAACACGATCGACGAAGTAAATCGAATCATTTTTCCCACTGCAATAAATATTTTGATCCTCGGTAAAGTCAAAGCAGGCAATCTTGGAACCGACGCCGTGCCATGAAGCACCATCGCCTCCGCCTGGTGGTACTCTGTAGATACGTGGGATATTACGACCAAAGTAGATGTATCCATCGGGACCCACCTTCATATCGGTGATGACAGTGCTTTTCATATCACCATAGACTGTACGCACACCCAAAGTATCGATTTTATACAGGGCTTTATCCTTGGCGGCAACATAGACGTTTTCATCCGCGTCAACAGCCACGGCCAGCGGATCTTTGGCGGGTAATTCCCCAACAAAGCCGCCCCAGTGGATTACGGCCCGTTTAACTGGAAAAGTGCCTGTGTAAGCAGCAGCTGAATAAGCCCCCTGGACGGCAACCAATAATTGGGCGTTGTCTATCTCATTGATTGCAGCATCGGTAATGACGATGGGCATGGTCACAACGAGTTGCTCAGTGCTTGATTCTGATTCATGTATGCTACCAACATAGCCATTAAAGGTGACCTGATTCTCGGACGGTATCTCAGAGTAATTGGTACCCGTAATGGTAATGGTGGAAACACCATCATAGGCGACTCCTGGCGGATAAACCGAAACCGCGGTAATTGTCGGTGCCGGACTACCGGTTTCGTCGGGATTCCAAATAGGATCTGGATAATCATTGTATTCACACCCCACCGCAACAATGAGTATCAGGCAGAGGGTGAAAATGCGGAATGTTTTTTTTGAATTCATAAAATAGTTCTCCATATCCAACAGGTGGACATCATACTAATAAGTAAATCTCACAGTGATCATTTGAACTTCGTCCAATATGCCAAATGGGATGTAAGCATAGTCCACACCCAATCCATATTTTGAGACACCAAAACCAAAGCTTGAATTGCGTTCATCACGATTGGTCAGGAATCCATATCGCAAATAGAGCATATCCAATAATTTATATTCCATTCCAATATTCAGATACTCAGGATACGACCTGGAATGAACCGCATCCACGCTCATCATCAATGAATGCCCATCTGCCATTTGGGGTACTAATTCCATCAGATTCATGGAAAGACCCATGGTGAAGGTCAGTGGAAGCTGGAAATTTTCTTTAATGAAGGAAATTTCATTTGAAAAGTTACGGACATTCATGCCAAAAGCGATACCCTTGAATCCGGTTTTAAAAAGGGTTCCAAAATCAAAAGCAATGGCCGAGCTAGAAAACTTGTTCACGGCCAAGCTGTCCTGTTTGTCGATTTCCGTGGGATTGATCTCCAACACACCGGTACCCAACTGCTGGGCTGCATATTTCACCTGAGTACCAATTGAGAATCGATCTGACAAACGAACGGCATAGCCAGCACCAAGACTGATTGAGGACGGCGTAAATTTATTGGTCTCAACCCAGCCCTGATCTGTGCCCCAGACCATGGTACCCTGTATATCACCATAATTTACGGATTGGGCAGTAAAGCCAATGACTCCATAGCGATTATTCGCTGGATTGATGGCCAAACTAATGGTTGTGTGATTGATTCCTGCAAACCAGGAATTCTTGCTGGCGATGACATCCACCTTGGCTTCCATTTCCGCCATACAGGCCGGGTTGAAAAAGAGTGATCCGGAACCATAGGGTATGGTGGTCATCGCTCCCCCCATGGCGGCTCCCCTGGCATCAGAGATGACACTGAGGAACTGAAATCCAGTCTGAGCCAGTTTGGTGTAGTCAGCGAAACCTGCGCTGGTGAAAGTCAGCAGCAGGATAAGTAAAATTATCTTATGTTTCATAACATGGGTCCTTTAGCCTTCGATCACTTTATTGCTCACGTATAAGGACAGCGCGAAAGCTGTTATTAGTGGTGGCCTCCATCCGGGCAAGTTCGAACAGATAGTCTCCAGCGGGAAGCTCATATTCATAGCGACCCTTGATAATGGGGACTGGACCTGGAAGATCATATAACCCTGCGATCAGTTCCGGACTCATATCGTCAGAAACCAGATCCACCTTGTCATAGCTCGTTGCCGAGTAAATACTGGGTGCGACATGATGGTTCAGATACAAAATATAGGTGCCAGATGATGCAACCGTAAATGGCCTGAAGGTCAGACTGTCATCACTGATGGTCACGCTATAGGCTGTATCATTGGCTACAATCGCAGAAACCCCTGCTGTTGTCAACGCCATGACCACATCCTCAGTCGTGAGAATCAAAGAATCAACGTTCATAATAACCGTATCAATGCCCCCACCGCTAAGAATCACGCCCAAATTAAATCCATCCTTGAGGATAGTGGCGGTTTTCATTGGCATGGCAAGTTCTAGCGTGTCACCCATAGCTGCGATGGCAGCAGCGTCTACCGTTGTCAGCGTAAAGGTTTCATCAGCAAAATCTTCGCAATTAAATAACCCAAGACAAACAAACATCGCTATCGTTGCTGCCTTAGAGTACTGATTCCATTTCATTTTTCTAAATCCTCCGTTGGGCTTAGCGAACGACTACGAATTTGCGGATGGCTTTATCGCCGCCCGGAGTTTCGAATGTCGCAATATAAATACCACTTACTATAATCTGTCGGGATGAGGTCAACAAATCCCAGCTGGCCACACCACTACCTTCGTGCGTGTAGGTGTAGATTTTATCACCTCGTTCAGTAAAGATGTTGATAGTGCAAGCTGCGGGCAAATTCCAGAACTTGATGCTGTTCGGCTCTCCAATGTACTGGAGCGAGTTATTGGAAATGACATAAGGATTTGGCACAATCATCACATTCTCAATACCCTCAGCTGGTGGTTTGAGCATAGAAGCACCTTTATTGGTTCGAGTATAAAATGGGCTGCTGTGCAGTGGAACACCTGGATCCAGGTCATTTGTAGTACCATCGTCATAAGAAATGATATAATAGAAATACAATTGACCTCGTTCGGCACTCATGTCGGAGTATTCATTGAGTAGATTGCCATCCGTATAATTCAGGTCAGCAAGCTCATAATAGGTTGAGTCATACTGCCCCTTCGCCCGAAAAATCTTATATCCTTCAAAATTTGGGCAGGTCGTTTCTGCGTTATCATCCCAGGAAAGTAAAATGCGATTGCCCTGTGAGGTTACCTCAAAGGTCTGTGGCGGATCTGGTGGTGTGGCGTTTCCCAACGAAAGACCGTTCTTGTAGATCAAGCGTGCCCGGCGAAACGTTTCCATCAAGGAATCCACACCGGTATAAACCCAGGCATTTTTATAATCATCAGCATTCGTCGTAATACTTTCATCAGGTAACTCCATGGTCGGAGATTCACCCAGCGCCTCAGATTTGAACCAGGTATTGCCAACCTTGAAATTCATCTCACGACTCAGACCTGCGGCAGCCTCGGCCCAGGCAATGCGGATCGTGTCACCAGGGGCCATGGTATAGGGTCCAAATGACCATGATGAAGAATAGCCTCCCGAGGGGGCAAAGAGATCAGGAAATTGATTTTGGGCTTTAACCTGTTCGGACTGGCTCTTTTCCTCATGGCCAGCACTAAGCCACTCGGTGTAGCCCGTTTCCATACGTGCGCTGCTGT
The DNA here is from genome assembly GCA_021736185.1 of Fidelibacterota bacterium. Classification (GTDB taxonomy): domain Bacteria; phylum Fidelibacterota; class UBA8477; order UBA8477; family JABMPR01; genus JABMPR01. The sequence goes on from JAIPGJ010000118.1 coordinate 7,613, forward strand.
ATTGATTGTTGGAGGTCGTTTCAGCGCCATCAGAATTGATCTTCTGGGTTGTACTGGGTTGGTAGATGTCATCATTTGAATCATCAGGTGAAGTATCAGCATGGAGGACCACTGTGCCCATAAACTGTGAGGCACCCAACATCCCATCTGCCAGCCAGCCCTGATAATTGGGAGACCCAATATTGTCATAAGTCGACACTGAATGATGCCCGTGCCAGGAATAGAGGCCGCGCATAATCTCATTGTCATAATCGTAGGCATCGATGCCCATGCTGCCGAGTTCATCTGCAAACAGGGAATTGGTGACTGGGCTATCGGGATTTTCACCGATGACTGCATTCATGGTGTTCTTACCCCAACGCATGTTCTGAAGTGTGCCCCAGCCACGTCGGCCACGGAAATCGATGACATTGCCTTCGACAGTCCCTTCTCCAGCAACTGCATTGCGAAACTGCCAGTGAAAATAGACACCTTCAAGCGTTTGATTATGGGTAAAGCTCTCATTCTTGCTGACAATTCCAGTGTTGACAAAGGTGTATTCATGGATAGCCATGTTGTCATAGTTCTGCTGACTGAAAACGTGGATTTTCCGCTCCATCGTGATACCCACTGAAGTGTTCACCTTGTTATGAATCAGGCGATCAGCATTTTGAAAGATATCGTAGCCATTATCCTCCACCAGATCATCCCAGTCCAGGTCCGAGGCCAACTCACCATCCACAATAAGGGTCGGTGCAGCGAATTTACCACGCAGACCAAAATCTACGGGCATAAACCCATTCTCCTGAATCTCAGCTCGTGGTCTGGGACCACAATAGGCTATCTTATAATTGAAGGTGGTTCCGGCAACGGGGTC
>JAIPGJ010000119.1 GCA_021736185.1 Fidelibacterota bacterium
TGGGATCATTGTCTGTGTGTCCTTCAACTGCAATGGCATAAGTCGCCTTTTCCATGGTGCTTACTAACTTCACAAGAAATGCTTTGATGGGTCCTGAAAGGGTGGCAGTTCCTGAGCCAAAAGCTAGATCGCTGGCAATTCCCAGGGTAACCCCCCGGGCATCCATAGAAACTTTGACCTGGCTCTGTAACTCCTGCTCCACCACTAATTTTTTTACTTCCTTATTAATCTGACTCAAGGATACCTTTTTTGATTTCTTTTGGGAACCTGCGTCCTTTTTGGTTGAATCACCAAATTGCTCCAGTTTGACTGGATCCAGGGTGGACATGGCGAACAACAACACAAAGAAAGTCATGAGCAGGGTCATCATATCAGCATAGGTGGTGAGCCAGCCGCCTTCATCCTGTTGTTGTTTCTTTTTGGGTTCAATAGCCACTTAGTTAGTCCTCGAATACCCGGTCACGGGGAGCCAGATAAGAGTTCAGAAATTCTCTGACCAGAATGGGATGTTTTTTAACCTTGAGCATCACAATCCCATCAATAATCATATTTTGGGTAATATTACGTTTATCAATTCGTGAGCGCAGTTTGGCTGCAACCGGGAGAAAGAAAAGGTTGGCAAACAGGGCGCCATAAAAGGTGGTAATCAGGGCAACACCCATGGATTGTCCAAGTTTTGCTGCGGGATCGTCATTGCCACCACTACCATCAGATGGAGCCCCCATGGCAAAAAGCATGGCCACCAGACCTACCAGCGTTCCAACCATGCCAAAGGCAGGTGAGAATACACCCATGGTCTTGAAGACATTGGCTTCGGCATCTTCACGAAGTTCCCTGTTGACAACCCGGGTTTCCATAATGTTGCGGATATCTTCTTCAGGAAGACCATCTATAATCATCTGGACGCCATCTTTCATAAACCAATCTTTAACCCCATCGACAGCTTTTTCAAGATCGGCGGTCCCTTTTCGGGCAACACCAGCCAGTTCAACTAATTCACGCAGCGTGTCACTATCATTATGATTGTCACCCTTGAATACGGCCCAGAGGTTGGTATATAGAGAGAGCACTTCTTTCACAGGGAAAGCCATGGCTGTAGCGGCAATGGTACCACCCAGTACAATCATGAGAGATTGGATGTCCACAAAGGTCATCACGCCGTTTGGGAGAACCTGCGATACGCCAAATACAGCATATCCGATTAAGCCTGACCCGAATAATAACCCTATAATGGTTGCAAAATCCATATGCTAATCCTTTTCCTGTTAATCCTTTGTCGAGACGGCTGAACGCAGCCGATTCTCATTTAAGGCACGCAGGATATTACGTACCTCATCATAACCGGGATCAATCTGAAGGGCAATGTTCCAGTTAATGGTTGCCCTATCGATCTGGTTTAACTTGTAATAGATGGACCCCCGTCTGGCATAGGCTAAGGCCAGATTTGGATTGTACTCCAAAGCTTGATTAATCTCAATCAAGGCATCATCATATTCTTCGTTATAGAATAGACGGAGTGAACGAGAGAGATGTTTTAAAGCCTGATTGATCTGGGCGTCGGAAACGTGGCGTGCTAATTGGAGAGAAGCCACAGAGTCTTCCAGGACCCGATTCCTCTGCTCCAGATGTTCTACCATACGGTTGAGCTGTTCAATTTCTGCACTCGACATCCTGAGAGAATCTCTCAGAATCAATAATTGGCGTTCCTGAGCTTTGTGCCAGCTTGAGTCAATCACCGTTCGCATGGGCAATCCATCCTCAGTCACAACCCCTGAGACCTTAATGCCGCCGCGTTGCCTGCTGGATGCGGATTTAACGCGGGGTAGGAAATAATCCAGCCCAATTCCTATTCCAGGCGGGTTTTCACGATCCTCCCCGAGATAGGGTAAATTTTGCATATTGGAAAAACCGAGGTTGATGTGGTATTCCTGAGTAAGGGGAACTTTAATGCCAGCATTGATCCCCACACCGTCCCATTCAATGATGAAATCAAGGCCACCGCGATCGGCCATAATATTGGTGTTCAGTAATAATCCGAGGAAAAAGCCAATACTATTCGCCATGGGGGTTTTTGTTGTATCAAAAGGAGTCGCTGTGCTATCAATTGTGAGATCAAATTTTCCGAAATTGGAACCGTAGCGTCCAGATCCGATTCCCAGGTAGGTTTTAAGATTATACTCGGAGAAACTATTCTCACGGCTAAGGAGCATGTAATAGGACAGATTGGCAACCCGCTCGCTAATCGCTGAGGTATCCGTTGAGCTGTTGGAAATGCTGATGTCATTGACACCAATTCCCACAGCGGTTTCACCATAGGTCAGCAGCCGATTTTGAATATGCAGGGCTATATCATTTTCGTTGGCATTGGAACCGGCTTGAATGGCAGAAAGACCCAGACGGAAATCGCGGGTAATATCTGTTTCCAGAAAGAAACCCTTGTTCCAGAGATCGGTCTCAAAAGCGCCCCGGGTGGACTGAGCAGCAACGCCAATGCGCAACAAGTAGGATTCGTTGTACAAACTGGAGGTTGGAATGTGCATCATGGGACCCGGTCGGGAATAATTCAGGCTGGTCTGACCAATAACGGTCACGCTTGCACCAATAATAACTAAAAGCAGTATATGTTTTAATGTCTTCATATGATGATCTCCAGGATCAGCCGCTTATCTCGTATCATTCCTGCACAAATCGTCTGGCCAGTGTCAAATATTCACTACCGGGGTGACGGGAAACCAATTCTTGAAATGCCAACTTGGCTTCTGGAAGACGATTTTTGTTTTTAAAGGCCAGGCCGATCATGACCAGTGCGTCGTCCAGCTTATCAGAATTTTCGAAGATTTGCACTTGTTCAAGTGCAACAATCGCTTCATCATAAAGTCCTTTTTCATAGTAACAGCGACCAACCCAGTACTGAGCATTGGCTCGCAGGGTCTCATCAGTTCCGCCTTGAACGATGTTATTAAAATCTTCAATGGCCTGGTAATAAAGTTCCTGATGGTACTTGGTGAGTCCGCTTCTATAGGCAGCTTGCTCCTCACGTTCTGTCAATTTTGGACCTCTTTGCGCTTGGGCAGGTACCGAGGTAACGGCGGCATGCCGCCATGGAGTATGCAGTTCAGCATAGACACTATCAGAGGTTCCGCTTTCACCAGGTATAAAGGCAGGTGTTTTCAGGGCCTCTGCCTGCTGACCCACCAAACTGGTAATTCGAGTACTTAACAGGGCACGATCAGTTTCTCCCGCCGCCCTTATCTGGGCGATCTCGGACTGTAAACTATCAATCACACTGGTCTGGTATCTCAAACGCATTTCAGTTTCAGCCAATTTGTGTTGATAGCGATTTAATTCTTCTTCCAGCTCCATTTGCTCACCCATTAATTCGAGGGAATCCACGGATTCCGCACTTAACTCCGGGTTGGCCTTGCTGCTGTCTTCTATCATCAGACCAATATCATAGAATAAGCTGCCTGGTTTATTTTGTCCCAAAGCAGTCAGACCTAGCAGCAGTATAGTCAGGGTGATATAGGTATGGAGGCTTTTCATGGTTCTAGTTCTGACGATTCCCTTTTAAGAAATCCTTGGCCTGGCTGGCCAACTCGCTGTCTGGATATTCCCGGAGAAAACGTTCCATGTTTTCTCTGGCTTTCAAATAGCGGCCAAGCTGTTGGTAGCTGAGAGCAATTTTGAAGAGTGCATGATCACTTTTATTGTTTTCATCAAAGTCGAAAACCTTTTCAAACTCGGTTATCGCCGATTCAAAATCTTCCAGTGAATAATAACATTCACCAATCCAGTACTGAGCATTGTCAGCATAAGCACCAGTCGGTTCTCGCTGAATGAGGATTCGAAACTCCTGGATGGCTTCAAGAAAATCATTATTAAAATAATTATTGAGAGCATCATTGTAGGCCATGCGATAATCGGTATTGAAATTATAACCTCGGGCCATGGGCAGCTCTGCAGGCACTGGTTTTTCAACAGGCTCCTCGATGGGCTTCACGGCAAGATCTGTAGTCATTTCTATGGGCTCTGGCTGGGTCTCAGGGGCGACTGCTTTCACTTCAGCAATTTCCAGGTTGACCTCTGTGTGGGTTTCAAATGCCAATTGCTCAATTTGGACTACCAGGGAATCGTTTAATAATTGCAGATTTTTCATGCCCATTTTTAGCGAGTCTATTTCGCGAATCAGGACATAAATATTACCTCTTAGATTGATAATGTCCGGATCGCGGGGGGTTGCTACGAGTTCAATAACAGGTTGTTCAGCTTTTTCTTCCAGCATGGTCTGGTAATGGACAATTTGAGTATCCATGGCAGCAATACTGGCTTTGAGGAGCTCAACTTCTTCTCGAGACTCACGGAGTTTAACCACTTCAGCGGAAAGCGCCTTCATTTGAGATTGCATTTTCAACTGTTCAATACTGGGAGCGGGCGTCGCAGGTTCTTTTGGCGTACAGGCCATGAGTCCCAGGAGGCTTGTTAAAGAAAGTGTTAATATAAATGGGCGTTTAGATATCATGCTCTTCCCAATCAATGGAGTAACTATATCCTATAAAGGAGCCAAAAGAATTGGGCACATACAGCTCAAATTCACCACTGGCACCGGGGAACAGAGATGTGTCAGTGTTGACGCCGCTGGAAAACACGTGGTGAGAGCCCTTGACAAAGGCCGTGAGCTCACGCGTATCACCACTCCAGTTAATTCTGAAAAGAAAATTCACTTTGACAAAGTCAGCTCGACGACCACCAATGTTTTTAACCACACCAGAAAGAATGGTGTTACCACTACGATCCTTGCGCTCGGTGATGCTGCCTGAAAGAACCACGTTTGCCGTATATTTGCTGTCGCGGGTTTGGCCCTTGACGTCCTGGGTACCAGACATGCTGGCGCGATCCCCGTTAATATTCATGGGAGCGCCACCCATGGCTGTATTGCCTGCCTCAGTTACGGCAGCGGCATCATCTGATGTAGGAATATTATCTACAATGCGGAGGACCTGGTCTCGGGAAACCGAAAGGACACCGATGAGTGTTTTAACCTGGATGTTATCTTTATCCTGGTCAATGACATCTCCAAATAGCTTGGTACCATTCTCTAAATGTACTTCCTTACTATATATACTTAAGGGATTTGTCCACACTTCACTCTGGGTTTGTAATTCAGTTAATTTCTTTTTGACATATTTTAATTCGGCAGCCAGGCGTTTGACTTCATAGTTGATTTCACTCGTGACAAAATCAGCCGATTCTCCAGCTTCCGGTTTTTTATTTCTAAGTTGATCCAAATTATAGATCAGGTTATCAGCTTGTTCACCACTTTGCCAGGCAGCTTCATCAGTGCCCTGAGCATCTACTCCTGCGGATTCTGCACGTTTGGTTGAATCACCTCGCGCTGTTGTTTTGTTCCAGGATTCTTCTTCCGGTTTCGCTTTGCCACCGAACATAGAACACTGTACAAACGTCAGGGTTAGAGCCAATAACAGTACTTGTAAGCTGTATCGCTTCATACGCAGCCTCTTCCGACTTTACATCGCTTCCAGTTTTATGCGGAGTGTAACCTGTCCTGCACCGCATTCGTTAAGAATTTAGGGGCTTATTAAAATCTTGTCAAGAAAATACAACTGTTTTTTAGGCACTTATAGCGACTACTTAACAAAATGCTTTAAGTGATACTACATATTGTGGTTTTAAATGAGGGGGTTTCCGTATATTGTGTAAAAAAAGGGGCTAAAAGAGCAGTTTCAGACAAAAAAATCAAGGGTTTAAGTAATTATTTGCATTTTTTAATAAAATTTTTGCCTGGGCGAGGGCAGGCGACGGAACCCTCAAAATCACTTGGAACATTACCATAACTATCGGTATTACCATGAAGATCCCCAATGCATTGGGATTGTCGACACTGGGAAGATCTCCAGCCTTGATGGCTAAAAAACCAGTGAAGAATCCCAGGGGCATGAAGACTGAAGCAACGACAGAAAGCAGTCTGAACACTCTGTTTATCAAGTCTTCCAAGTGGCAAGGGGGGTCAGGCTGTGCTGCTTTCCAGGTGATCCGGATCGTGCCCTTTGATGATACCTCTCATCAGGCGCCCTAAAATATCCGCACCGGTAATGATTTGTTTTTTTTTGCCCCACACGACGATGACATCAATACTAATCACATCATCTTCATGATCGGCTGTGGTGGTTTCAAATTTTTTAATGACCTCGCCCAGGGGGATGCTGGAATTGGAAACGACAATTGGGCGGTGGGTGTATTCATCTGGATTGAATGTAACAGCATCAAGCAGGGCGGCCCGGATGAAGCCGTCCGCGTCAACCACAAAGCGTGGCTTTTGCTGCTCATCCAAAATAACGACCCACTTATGCCTGGATTTGTTAAGCTTGAGTAAAAAAGGATCATCAATGGATTTTTTGATGAGGGGGTAAACAGGTTTGCCTGATTTGACAGGCAGGGTAATAATACTTTCGGGATGCAGCGGCCCCCCTTCTTCTCCCACCAGCAGATCATCTATCGATAAAAAGTTGATCGCCCCAATTCCTTCGAGCAGATCAATTTCATGGCTTTCTTCGATATGTCTGCGAATGAGCTGTTTCAGGCTTTTCTCTTTGAAATACTGAATGCTTTCTTCACCCAACCACCCATCAAGGAGTTTGGCAGATGGTTTGGCCACCGGGTAAAGGATGAATTGATAGATTTTCAAAACGGGGGTTAGAATGGAGGCCATTTTCAAGGCGTGTCGGGAAAAGTAGGCCTGAGGGATAATTTCACCAAAAAAGGTAATCAGCACCGTGGAGAACAGGAAGGCCGCTGCCCCGGCCATCACGGAATTGGATAACAGGGTTAGAAGGACATTGATACCCACATTACCCCATAAAATGGTGGAGAGGAGAAAATTTGAATCTCTCCGCATTTCCAACACTTTTTGAGCCTCACGGTGCCCATGCCCGGCTTCAATCTCAAGCCGGAGACGCGGGATACTGAAGAAAGCCAGATTCAAACCCGAGAACATGGCAGATTGCGACAGACAAAACATGATCCCCAACCAATTAAGCCATGCCATAATTACCTCTCTGTTTTCTTATTGAAATACGGATCATTGTTTACCCTCTCTTCCTTTTCATGGGGATGTCGATTTTAGCTAGGGCCAGGGCAGGCGGTGTTTCCAGCAAGCGAGGTATCGCCTCCAGAGCTTTTCGATAGGGTGCCCAGGAAGCGGTCTCAATTGCTTTGTCCAGATGAAGCCATCGAAAGGCATCATGCTCGTGACTGAGGGCAGGATCTTTGAAATCAACTTCTGCGATGAATGCCGGGACATGGATGATGGAATTTTGGCGATGGAGGTAGTATGTGGAGACATGATCCAGGGTGTAGAATTGCCGGGGAACCAAACCCGTTTCTTCCCTCAATTCACGTAACCCTGCTTCCCAGGTAGTTTCTTCAGGTTTGATTTTTCCTGCAACGGGTTGCCAGATGCCGGGATACGTGTTTTCTGGCGTTCGCCTCAATAAAAGGAAGCGCAAGCCGCCATGGGTTTGAGCGTAGGGAAAGACATCGATGTATTTGATCATGGTGGGAAAGCGCCTCGTTACTTCAAGGCTGGGATTCGAATCCCAGCCTTGGGTAAAATATCATTCTGTTTCTGTAGAATAATCACTGAATCACCAATGATCTCCAAAGAAGCGCCCCAGCGATTGGCCAGCCAGCTCATGGTTTTGGGGGCAAAAAAAACAACATGGGTCTCATCCATGATATAGTGCCAGGAACTGAAATCTAAATCAGGTAAACGCAAACTGGTCATTATTCCGAGATATCCATGGGGTTTCAAACACGCCCAGAGACGATCGAGTTCCTTCTGGGCTTTATGAAGATGTTCAACGACCTCAGTTGAGGTAATGAAATCATAGCTATCATCCAGAACACTCTGTTCTGGCGCATAGAAGGGGTCATAGAGGGACATGCTATGCCCCTGCTCCTCAAACATCAGCTTGAGCAAAGGACCTGGACCAGAGCCAAAATCAAGTCCCGCAGAATGCGGCGCAATGCGTTCCAGCATCGGCGCACTCATTTTATGAAGAAATTTGCGGTAGCCGGAGTCTTCCAGATCATTTTGATGAAATTGGTAGCGTTGGAATTCCGCCTCTCTACTCAGGCGAAAATCCGGGTGGGCAAAGACCAGGTCACAAACTGTGCAATGCAGAAATTCACGAGCGGCATCGGCATGATAGCGAGTGGTCTCTGGATTTGAGCAGAGGGGACAGGCGGGGGAATTCATCGTGACCTATATATACAC
>JAIPGJ010000120.1 GCA_021736185.1 Fidelibacterota bacterium
AGCGGTAGCCAATCCAGTTAAATCTCTGCGATACGAATAATATCAGACAGAAAGAACCCTGCACAATCCCCTCATCATGTAAATGGTGGGGGGATTGTTTTAATGGATTGTCAGTTTACACAGCCCCTTCTCTGGCATTGATTTCGGGAACTTGATCGAAATCAAGTTCCCGAAATAAATCCTGATGTTGAAATTGTTCACTTGACCCCCAAAATAGAAAACTCTATCTTGGGCCACATTTAATCTTATTTAGGCAAAAGATTGCGGGATTCATAATCCTTAAAGTGATTGTCATCCACGGGGGAAGGCATATTTCTACACACCTAAAAAATTGTTTTAGCTCAAAATGCTTTGATGTGATCAAACATGATCAACTAACATCATCTCAATTCTATTCACCTCATTTCAAAATCGACGACAACAACATGGAGGTTTCTCTCATGAAACGAAGCGCTTTGGTTTTTGGTATTCTTTGCATTTTTCTATTGAGCTCACTCAGTGCTCAAACCATCAGCACCCAGGGAGTCCTCCGGGACAGTGATGGTCATTCTGTCACGGACGGAAACTACAGCATGACCTTTTCCATCTATAATATGGAGGCTGGTGGAACCCAGCTCTGGGGACCCGTGACGAAAACGGTCATGGTTGAAAATGGTATCTACCATGTCGTCCTTGGTGAGAACTCACCCATTACATCATTCAATGGGGACGGAGCGAACTATCTCCAGATTTCAGTGCAGGGGGAAAATATGACTCCGCGGCTCAGGTTGAATGTTTCCCCTTATGAACTGGCTCAGCTCAGCGGCGGCAGTAATGTCGTCCCGTCCAGTGGCAATGTGGGGATCGGCACCACCAATCCACAGGCAAATCTGCATGTTGTCGGTCAAATTTATAGTTCAAACGGGGTCGGAACCAAGGGGACTGATATTGGTCAGGTCATGGAGCGTGGCACTTCTTCTGAAACCACCCTGAGATTCGACTCTGACAATTATCGCATCTATGCCGGTGGCACAGGCGGGATGGGTACGGTTGTGAACATCCAGGAAAATGGAGATATGCGCCTGTCCGGAAATCTCGAATTGCAAAAGGATGTCAAGGTTCAAGCTGAGACTACTACGGGAACCAGTTTTGAAAAACCCTTCCAGTTTGACCAGGTGACTGCCACAGGATATGAAGTTTGGATAGATACGGGTAAGAATTCTGATGAATGGATTGCCACAGTGGTTGGCTACGATGCCGGTAATGGTCAATTGGTCGCTGGGTACACCCACTTGTGGAAAATTAACCCCTTTATTGATTCCAGTGGTAGATGGTACATCCACTGTGTGTCTCCTAGTTACGGCTACACTCCCACCTGGCGAATTTGGGTTATGTTCGTCAATAAAAAATTTGGTAATGCTACTGCTCCTTACATGGGAAACTGATTCAAGGTTGACCTGAATAAGTATGAAATCAGTGAAAAGTTTGAATAGCAGGAGAGTTATCATGCGATCGAATACCCAAAAAGATCGAATCCTCAGTATCTGCTTTCCCTTGGCGAGGGCGACACTGTTGATCCCTTTAATGATTCATTTTGCGCAAGCTCAGAGTAGTTCCTCTGAATTCCAGATCACCCAGCATAGTGACGTGCATGGTGGTCAGGCCGTACTGCAAAACACACAGAACAATCCAACCGGTCCAGCCAGTATGACCGTTACCGCCGGGCAGGCTGCAGTAGGCCGCTCTGGCAGCAGCCACTACGAGACGGATCTGGGCATCTGGTCCTTTTATCTAAAGGAACCGGGTACCCCGCTGGTAAATGCGTCTGACGGTGTGAGCGCTCACCCAGCTTATATCACCATCAGTGCGGTGCAGGATGTACTTAGTCCACCAGCTACAGGAGATATCTCTGATGTCTCCGCTTTCCCAGAAGGCAATTGGGTGCTTACCCGCGATAACGTCTGGATTGCAAATATTCCGGTGGAAAATCCCTCCTTTAATGATAACCAGAGTATCTACCCGGGACAACTTTACAACTATGGAGTGACAATCAGTAATAAATTTGGCCAGAGCCTAGAAGGCTTTGATGCTGGATTTACCCTGCCAAATGGCAAAATATCAGGCCGGGTTTTTACCGCCGGTCCCACACCTGGTGCACCATGGAATCCAACAGGCAACCCTGTTGCTGATGTGGAAGTGTCGCTGTCGCCCATTCTGGGAAAATCCGCCCGCTTATACGGTGACAACGATTTTATCAGTGTTGACTCCTGGTATGAGCAACAAATAGATCAAACATTCTCAGCTGAATTATGGTTCAATATTGATACCATTCCAGACCTTAGCACTATTTTAGACTGGGGACCCAGACTTCAGATTTATCACGATGCGACTGACTTGAAGGCCCAGATGGGAAGCACGGTTTTAGCTGTAGCTCTGCCGTCGATTCAGACCTGGCATCATGTTGCCTGTGTCTTCAATATAAATCAGCTGACCATGTACGTGGATGGTGATTCAGTCAATTCGGTCAGCATCGTGTCCTTGCCTGCAGGCAATGATCTCCGTTTTGGCAAAAACCGTTCCCTGGGTCAATTTTTTGATGGCTGGTTGGATGATATCCGGGTTTGGAAATCTGCACGGTCTCAAAATCAAATCCAGAGGAATAAAGATCGCGCCCTATTTGGGGACGAATCGGATCTGATTGCTTACTGGAAATTTGATGAAGGGGTCAACAACATCGCCTATGATGCGACATCTCCCCGTGAATTGGCCACCCTTGAAGGGGCCGATTGGAGCTCAGAAATTCCAGCGATAAAATTGTCCGCATATACCGATGGCAATGGATATTATGAGATTAAAAACATCTGGTATGATGCCAGCGATGACAATGGTACCACCTATACAGTAACACCGACCAAAGCGAATCACAATTTCTTCACACCTGTGGACCTGCAAGTAAGCATCAGTCGCAATAATCCAGAGGCCAGTGATAAAAGATTCCTTGATGAATCATTGTTCACAGTCAGTGGAAATTTGACTTACGAGGGAACCAGTTGCCCCGTGGTCCATGCTGAAATACTGGCCGATTCAGCCAGCACCCGCCCGGAGACCTTCACCGATGCCGCTGGACATTATACTCTTGATTTTGAACCGGATGCCAGCGCTGCTCTGACAGTCAGGTTCGGTGGTCACTTCGTATATGACACGACCCATTTTCAGGGTACTGAATATATTGAGATAGATACCAGTTATCTAAACGCTCATGAATTCCGCCTGGATGGTGTCGGACAGCCTTACCTGGTAAATAACATCAGTGCGGATATCGCCGGTGTGGATTTTACGGATGCCCACACCAAATCCATATTCCTGAACATTGGTGGGGGTGCCTGCATGCTGCCCATCGGTGATGCCGAAGCAGAATTGTGGGTAGCGGGGCAAGGCACTGAACATTGTTATGACCACCCACTCCAGACTATTCAGACCGGCGCGGGCTATCAGGAGATTTCCGGTCTGCCGCCCCTGAACTATGAGCTCGTCGTGACACATACCAAATCGGAAATCAGTTTCGCACCACTTCAGGTGAGTCTCTATGACTCCAGCCGACATATCGATTTTGAATATCGGTCACCCCTGAAACTAAGCCTGTCGGACTTCCCCTGGGGCGAAGGGTGTGCAGTGATCTACCAATATGCCAAGGACAGCTTGAAGGCCAGCGTTTATGAAGAATACGGTGGCTATGATGGCGTCGCTGTGAATACCTGTCCCGTATCTACTTTTTCTGTCCAGGTTCTGGATGACTGGAACGGGATTTATAAGGGTCCCACTGATTTTGGATCAGATAATGGGGAATTCTGGTATCATTTTCAGGCCGGAGCACCCAATATCCTGGATGGTGGAGATCACCCCTATGAGAAGCATCTACAGATCATTGTTACCGATGAATTGGGTCGGAACGCCACGGATGACGTGTGGGCCATCATTGAAGGCCGTACTAGCACGGAAGGTGCTGAATTCGCCTCCATGCCGGCTAGAACCACCGACATACCGCTGTTCGTCCTCCGTGATCCTCCTGGTGATGAGAGCTATTCCTACCTGGCTGAGGACCAGACTGTTTGCCGCACCATCAGTCTTGAGGTGGAGGACGAGAGTCAAGATGATGGCTACGCCACCATCAGCCTCGGCTTTGATCTGGGACTGGAATCGGGCTTTTCATCACCTTTTGGAACCCTGTTGTGGTCCAGCGAAGTGGATGTGACCCTAGATCTCAATGGTGCCTGGGGGGGGACTCAGACAGACCTGTCCCTGGATGAAACCGAGATCTGCATCACAACCTCGGAGATCTTTCAGACCGATGATGCTGGTCTTATCGTCGGCGGTGAAGGGGATATTTTTGTAGGGGCCACTCTGAATCTGACCTATAGCCGGATCCTGGATCTGCATGTGGATAACTGCGAGGTTATTATTGATACGAGTCATGGTATCAATGATATGAATGGTTTCCACTCATTCTACGTGTACTCAGATTACCATATTCGCTATACCCTGATCCCCAGTCTCATCGAATTGCGGGCTCACGCAGCACCTGAGGACACAGCGCGATTTGGTGCGTCTATCGCTTACTGGACAAACCTGCTGGCCACCAATGATCAGGCCAAGGCCGATGCCATTGCCAGTGATGCGGTTTCCAACACGGGTCAGCGTTTGAGCAATATTTCCTTCGATGCACTTTCCAACTACGAGTTCTCAACCACTACAGACACTGCCATAAGCCACCAGACTGCTGTAACCATTACCACCTATAATAGTTATGGAGTCGATGCTGGTCTGACCATCAGCGGTATAGGTGCCGTGGGCGGCTATAACCATACGGCTACCGGGTCGGAGACTAACGATACCACGCTGACAGGGACTACTAGTCATACCGTTGGTTTTTTTCTGGGAGATAACGATCCAGGGGATGCCTTTAGCGTTGATTTGAAACGGGATCCCATATGGGGGATGCCAGTATTCGATCTGGTGGGGGGGCAAACATCCAATCCGTGGGAAGCAAATACCTTTAAACGTCAATGGTGTTCGGTAACTGTGGATCCGGTGGTATCGGTGGACAATGAGCCGGATGTCCCGGCTGTTCTGCAGCTCAATCTGGGTAACCTGAGTGAGACGGGGGAAACCTGGGCGTATTCCCTTTCGGCCTGGAATGAAACCAATCCCCAGGGCGCCATCATCAGTGTTAATGGTTCGCCCATCACTGGAACGTCCCTCTCCTTTGAGATTGAAGCCGGTCAAACGGCTCAGGCAACCATGCTGGTTGCAAGAGGCCCTGAAGCGTACACCTATGATGGGCTAACTCTGGAATTCGCACCACCCGGTGAGGTTGAGATCGGAGATGCTCTGGGCCGAGACCCGCTGAACAGTTCGACTGCCAGCTTCGATGTCCGCTTTATTGCGCCCTGTAGCGAAGTTGCCCTGACGGGACCTGAAAACGATGGCTGGATCATCAATCAGACCAGTGCCGATAGTATCGGTCGAGATAGTCTAAGGATTGTCTTTGCTGGATATGATCGCACGGATCCCGAATTGGAAAATATTGTTCTGGAATATTCGCGCCTCAATGAGGAAAACTGGTTCGCAGGTGCGGTATTGGAGGGGATTGACAGCCTAGGACAGGATTTCTGGACCCTTTACTGGAATACCACCATGGTGCCTGATGGCGAGTATAAGATCAGAGCCCATGCCGGCTGTCGTTTGCGCGATAGCTTTTCCGATCTGCGTTTGGGGGCCATTGACCGGACTTCACCTCGAATTCTGGGCGTCCCGGAACCAGCCGACCAAATCCTCAACGCCAATGATCAGATCATTCTGCGGCTCACCGAGGCTCTGAACTGCGATCAGGTTTATCCCGGTACAGGCAAATTGTTCAATGCTGAGACCGGAGAACCCATCGCTGCTGTGGTCTCCTGTGCAGACAATGAGCTCATTATCACACCGGCCGCCTCGGTCTCAGCCAGGGAGATAGAGAACAAACGGCTCCGAGCTCAGGTGCAATTTCTCCGGGATGTGGTTGGCAACCCGCTCCAGGATATCAGCGGCGCAGTTTTGGATACCATTTCCTGGGAATTTACAGTGGATCGTAATCCGCTGCATTGGAACGTTCCCGGCATGGAACAGATCAGCTATTTGGGCGAGGAGACCATTATTCCCATTGATTTGAATAACAATGGGGCAGCACCGATCTTCTTCGAGTTTGGGAACCTGTTTACGCTCCCGGAATGGATCACAGCCGAGCCGAGCTATGGGGAAGTTAACTCTGGCGGTCGCATGACAATCTATCTGCATTTGGATCCCTATATGAATTTAGGAGAGTATGAGACTCGGATATTCGCAGAAACCGTGCTAGGGGATGAACCCCTGGATCTGAATATCCATGCCATTTGCAGACCGCCGGAATGGGTGGTTCGTGCCAATGACTATCAGTATAGCATGACCCTTACCGCAGCTCTCAGCGTTCAGAACGATGTTTCCAGTGATATCTATGACCGGATCGGCGCTTTTGTCGGTGAGGAATGCAGGGGAGTAGCTGACCTGGAACATCTTGAGTCCGTCGATTCTGTGGGTGTGGACAGCCTGGGACAAGCCATCTGGGAAACAAGCCACTATTACCGTGCTTTTCTCACAGCCTACGCCAATGAACCCATTGGGGAGGTTCTTAATTTCCGGATCTGGGATGCATCGGCCTGCAACGAGTTGTGGGAGATCGTGCAAACGCTTGATTTTCAGGCTAACAGCATGCATGGTAATCTGACGACGCCAATGGTGCTGAATGCCACCGGTGCCATAGCCCAGCATGTGGATCTGGCCCAGGGTTGGACCTGGTTCAGCTTTAACCTGCACTATGGCGACATGAGTTTTGATCAGGTTTTCCAACGCCTGGAAGCCAATCCCGGTGATCGGATCATTGCCGCGGATACAGCGGCATACGCTCAATACTCAGCTGCCAATGGCTGGGTGGGACCTCTCACGGATCTTAGCATAAGCAATGTGAATATGTACCAGGCCGACATGCTTTTCGAAACTTCATTTCCATTTGTTGGCTTTATTGTGGATCCCGACGCCACGTCCATTGTCATGGAGTCAGGTTGGAACCGAATCAGTTACGTGCCCCAATCAAATATGGAAGTTTCTCAGGCATTGTCTGGACTTTCATCAACAACAGAAGATCAGATCAAGAGTCAGACGGGCTTCGCGCAATACGACGCTACATATGGCTGGTACGGTTCTCTGGATTTCCTGGAGCCTGGTCAGGGATATATGCTTCATCTCGCCCAGGCTGATACCTTGATTTATCCTTCAGGCGGCATGCAATCGGATGCTTTGAGGTCATGTGAACCAGATGTAGAGGAAGATACACTGACAACTTCTCCTTGGATCGTTGATAGCTATAAGTATTTGAACAATATGACTATTGTAGGAATGATCGAAAGTGATACTTTAGGTATAAATGATCCCGAGGATGCTCTTGGAGCTTTTGTTGGAGATGAATGTCGTGGTGTGGCTCGACCCGTCTATATTCCTGAATTGCAAGCCTATCGTGTTTATCTCATGATATACGGTGATTTATCAGAAATGCTCACCTTCCGCATCTGGCAAGCCGAAGGTGATTTGACCTATCAAAGTGGAACAGAGTTATCATTTATGGCTGATGGGCACTATGGATCGCTAAGCAATCCTCTGTTCATCGTGAGAACACCTCTGGGTATCGGGGACAAGGGATATATTCCTGACGTCTTCAGCTTGAGTCAGAATTACCCCAATCCCTTTAATCCCCTGACCACCCTTGGCTTTGGTTTGCCTGAGGACAGTCACACGCTGATCAGGATATACAATATCAGAGGGCAGGAGGTCCGGACGCTCATCGATGAAGATCTGACTGCGGGCTATCGCTTCATCGTCTGGAACAGTCTGGATAATCAGGGGCATCGACTGCCATCTGGTATTTATCTGACTGTTATGGAAAGCGGGTCTTTCAGAGAAGTTAAAAAGATGGTAATGCTTAAATAAGGAAGTACTTCCGGTAGGTTAGTCCTTCAGGACGGCTTTCGGTTGCCTAAATTGAGTTTGGGTAACCGGAAGCCGTTTTGATTTAACCCGGAGGTACAGATGCTACACACTTACAAAAGTCTATATGATCG
>JAIPGJ010000009.1 GCA_021736185.1 Fidelibacterota bacterium
GATGAACCGTCATGGGAAATGCTAACCCTGGTGGGCGGGGTGTGTTCCCCGCAGACGCGGGGTTGAACCGAGAAACAGCATTTTCTGAAACGATGTGATTCGTGTTCCCCGCAGACCCGGGTGTGAACCGTTAAGTCTCTGGTTATTAATAAGGGAGGTATGGTGTTCCCCGCAGACGCGGGGATGAACCGACCATTGATCAGGAGCGATTATTCTACCTACAGTGTTCCCCGCAGACGCGGGGATGAACCGCCATTGGTTATCGTGTTCCTGCGAACTGCGATGTGTTCCCCGCAGATGCGGGGATGAACTGCCCTTGGAGCCAGAAAACGTTTTGGCGGAATGAAATTCAACATGGCATATTGGGTAGACTTGCTGACTATTGGAAAGTCCGATTTACGTAGAAGGAACTCTCGCTCACCAAAACATTATCCTCCTTCACTAAGCTCGTAATTGATTTGGATCCCGAATCTAAACGAATGCTATTCCATCTTTTCGTTTATGGGATTCAAGTCAAAATGGCTGCTGGGAAAGATGAAGAATCTTCAGTTGTAATTGACCTATATGCAGAACCCCCATCAAAAATTCATCGAATCATTAATGAGGGTTCTCATGTTTACAATCTAATGCTCCGGAGGAGGGATTTGGCTGCGACCTAGCGGTCTCGCCTTCCTACAGGGCTTGCCGCTGGCAACCCCTTCCGGATGAACCCTCGGCTTCGCCAGGGTATTAAAACCCACACCTCAGCAAAAAGAAAAAAAGGGTGCCCTTTTGGGGGGCAGCCTTTTTTTCTTTTGCTCCGGAGGAGGGATTTGAACCCCCAACCTAGTGATTAACAGTCACCCGCTCTGCCGTTGAGCTACTCCGGAATTGTCATTTTTCAATCCGATTCTACCAGGGAATAGTAAATCTAAATAATTTTCTATCTTACTGGCCTGCCGCGATGAAGCTTTGTAAAGCGTAGTCGGGCTACTCCGGATGGTCTAAAAAGCTCGCGAAGATAATCTACGCCCTATAGGCTGTCAACCGCTTAAATTTTGATTTTTTCAAAATGTGGTTTTAAGACGTCATAGGACTCTTTTAAGCCCTGTACCAAAACCTTGGCATGACCGGTGACCGGCATAAAATTAGTATCCCCTGACCATCTCGGTACAATGTGAAAATGAATGTGCTCGGCAATCCCCGCTCCGGCAATCGTGCCCTCGTTGACACCCAGATTAAATCCTTCAGCCCGGAACTCACGACGCAGGATTTTAAAGCACTCCTGGCTGAGCTGCATAATCTCAGTCAAGGTCTCAATGGGCAAATTCTCCATTTCATGATTATGCTCGTAAGGAGCAATCATCAAATGCCCATTGTTGTAAGGGTAAAGATTCATCAGAACACAACAGGTTTTACCTCGATATAAGAGCAGATTATCGCGATCCATGTCTGATGCTGGTTTGTCGCAAAAAATACACCCCTCCTGCTTGATGGAGCGAATATACTCCATACGCCAGGGTGCCCACATTTTTGGTATATTTTCAGAATCAGACATTTTTTATTGTTAGGTGTTAGAAGTTAGGGGCATTTTTTCCGCCTAACTCCTAACACCAAACTTCTAACTCTCTATTCCTCTTCTTTCGCAGCCTCCAGGGCAGCGATCAACTTGGTCTCTTCTTCCTTGGGCAGCTCATCATAATGAGAAAATTTCTGCTTATGTGAAGCCTTACCCTGGGTCAGAGAACGCAGAGTTGAAGCATATTTGAATAAATTTGCCTGGGGAATTTTTGCTTTCAGCACCTGGTAATGGCCATCAGCATCCATTCCAAGAATCCGGCCACGCTTGGCAGTCAAATCACCCATCACATCACCCATGAATTCTTCCGGGACTCGTACTTCAACATCGAAGATGGGTTCCAGGAGACAAGGTTTGGCTTGCTTACAGGCATCACGGAAGGCTCCCTTACCGGCGATCTGGAAGGCGATATCCTTGGAATCTACTGGATGCATTTTACCATCGTAAAAAGTGGCCTTGACATCAACAATAGGAAACCCAGCGATGAAGCCCTCGACTGAAGCAGCCTGAATTCCCTTTTCAACGGATGGTACAAAAACGCGATCCACATTTTGTCCAACCAGGGTCTCTTCAAAGACAATACCTCCACCACGCGGTAGTGGAGCAACCTTGAGCATCACTTCAGCGAATTGACCTGCACCACCAGACTGTTTTTTATGACGATATCTGGCATCACCGGTTCCCTTAATGGTTTCACGGTAGGCAATTTTAGGTTCCACCAATTCAATCTGCACTTTGAAACGTTCCTTAAGTTTGTTAAAGGCAACGTTGATCTGCAACTCACCCTGTCCAGAAAGGACGGTTTGATGCAGCTCAGAATCTACTTCATAAAGCAATGTAGGATCTTCTTCGTGGAGCAGTGTGAGACCGGAACTGATTTTATCTTCTTCACCCTTAATCAGTGAAATCACAGCAAACTGAATATTGGGTCCCGGAAATTCGGTGGCTTTCAGTGTCACAGGATTTTTTGGATGAGAGAGCGTATCTCCTGTATGTGAGATTTTCAACTTCACCGTCGCACCAATATCTCCAGCATTAATCGAATGAACTTCATCTCTATCATGACCATTGATTGAATAAACATGCCCGAGACGTTCATTACCGCCCCTGACAGGATTGGCCATGTCCATCCCTGATGTGATCTGCCCGGCATAGACACGGAAAAGACTGAGCTCACCCACATGAGCTTCACTCATGGTTTTAAAGATCAGGGCTGCCGTGTCTTTGGGATCATCAGCATGGAGTTCGGTACCATCTTCAGCGATGGCAGCAGGCATGTCTGCCGGTGAAGGAAAATATTTCTGAATAAGCTCCATCAAACGGGAAACCCCCACATTTGGTATGGAAGCGGTACAGAATACGGGAAATATATGTTTATGAATGATGGCTTCACGTAAGCCCTGACGTAAATCATCTTCTGACAACTCGCCTTGATCAAAATATTTTTCCATCAAATCTTCATCAGATTCGGCGACCTGTTCAACGAGTTCAGTATACATGGTTTCTACTTCGTCTGCCATGTCTGCAGGTAGATCTTCCATGGTGAATTTGCCGCTCGTATCATTGAAGACCAGGGTCTTCTTGCGAATGATATCAACAATTTTATTGAATCCGATACCCTGGTTAACGGGAAGTTGGAGTGCAGTGACATGGTTACCATAAGTATCTTTGATACGAGCAAAAGCTTTACGAAAATCAGAATGTTCTTTATCCAGTCCTGTGACCACAAAAGTACGGGGGATGTGGTAATCATGACTATAATTCCACATGTTTTCAGTTCCCATTTCAGGACCGTGAGTCCCATCAACCACGATGAGACTGGTGTCGGCGACCCTAACTGCACTCAAGGCGTCCCCGATAAAATCTGTAAATCCTGGTGTATCCAGTATGTTCAATTTTGTGTCTTGCCATTCAATGGCCATTAATGATGTACCCACTGAACACTGACGTTCGATCTCTTCCGGTCGATAGTCAGATTTTGTGTTTCCTTCTGCAATGGTCCCCATCCGTGTTGTCAGTCCAGCAGAATGCAGCATCGCTTCAGTCAAGGCAGTCTTCCCTGATGAAGCGTGGCCAACAATGGCAACGTTTCGGATATCCTTTGTCAAATAGTCTTTCATTGTGAACTCCTCAATAATGTTAAGCGTATATAATTGAATAATTCATACCATGAGACATGGCATGAAAACTGGTAATTTTTTGGTTCCAGAGAAGCATAAATATTATTATTTAGACTCAATCAATGAGCCCCCAAAAATCTCTATAAATCGAGGATTCGCAAGACATTTTTTGGCTCTCAACATCGGCTCCCCCGATAGAAGTATTAAAAAGTGAGTTGACAAGGTCAGTGCTGATTTATCCTCATTCTCCCGCCATATTTTCAACCATTTCTGCCGGAATTCCAGAATAACGACCTACGATAAATGTCACATCATCTTCGAAAGAGGATTTACGGTTAAATTTTTCAATTTTTTCCAGCAACCTATTTGCAAGGACACTAACATGCTCATCCAGATGTGCCTGAACCGCGGCAATGAGACCACTCTCATCCAGGATTTGACCTGCGCTCCCAACCGTTTCTGTCACCCCGTCCGTATATAGGAGGAATAGATCACCGTTTTGCAGCTTCACCTCTCCCATTTCATAGGTAAAATCAGGGTCAAAACCCAGGAGGGGACCGCCACTTTCCATGCGCTCTATACTCCCATCGTGGTGAAAGACCAGGGGTGCAGGATGGCCGGCATTTACATAGTAGATAATACCCTTATCCACATCCATCTTGGAAAGGAAAAAGGTGATCTGTTCATCAAGCTCGGTTTCATTGGTTAAATATTTATTCAGATTGGTCATGAGGGTTGCAATGGGGAAGCCCTTCTGGGTCTCATTCAGATAAGCTGCATAAAAATTGGACATGATCAGAGCACCAGAGATTCCTTTGCCCACCACATCGCCAATCCCGATGTTAAAGACATCTTCAGTTTTACTTGAAATATCGTAGAAATCTCCACTAATCTGGCGACAGGGGATATATCTCAAATCAAAAGTAACCTCATCGTGTTCGGGGATTGAAGTAGGCAGCATAGACTTCTGTATATGCTCAGCCTTGGCCATATCTTCACTCAGTCCACTCTGCATATTAACATGCCTGTCGATTTTGTAGCGCTCCATCAAAACTCCGGCCTGCATGGCAATGGTCTGGAGAAAATCCAGGTCATCTTCACTAAAGGCTCCCACACGATTGGATTCCAGATTCATGGCACCATAAATATTGGATCCACCGGCGATGGGGACACACAACTCAGAGCGAGAGTCGGCTCTTCCTGGAAGATAGTCCTTCTCGCGTTGAACATCGGGAATGGAGATGGGTTTCTGGGTGGCAATGCAACGGCCCACAATACCCCGTCCTATTTTCAGTTTCAAGGGATTGAGTCTGCGAGTGTCATATCCTCGCTGTAAAAATTTTTCAATGTTTATACCCTCGGTTGAGGCGAGGAAAACGCCGCACGCATCATAGGGAACAATGGTATTCACCTCATCCAGAAGCAGATTAAAAATTCGGGTTGTATTTCTGGTGGCGGCCATTTTGCTGGCAATCAGGGTCAGGGCTTCCTGTTTCCGGGCTTCCAACTGAATGCGGTGATAAAGTTTCCGTTTTTCCAGCAGGACCGCAATTTGGTCCACCACAAAATTATACAGAGTTCCAGACCGTCTAGCCTGCATATCCAGGGGCATTTTGTCCAGGAGAATGAATCCGGCTAATCGGTTATTGGCTTTCAGAGGGATAGCCCACTGGAAAAGTTTGAAACTCCGATAATCCATGGGAGGTACGTTTAGATGCTCTGTATTCAAATCATTGACACTGTATTTAACATTCAGCAGATGATGCTCGGTATCCATGAGTTTCTTGAGAATTTCATGCTCACTATTAAGAGTGATTCCATCCAGCAAAATGGGTTTTGGTGCAATGGAGGATTCAATTTTGAAAATGCCTTTACGGCGCACAAAAAGAGCCACAATATCTGACTCAAAGAGCTGCTTCATACTGCGGGGAACCAGATCCAGCATCTCCCGATAAGTACTGACATTCTCAAGCTCATCCAGGAGATTCCTGAAGTTTTCATTCCGTTCGTAGTAGGAAGAGGCGATGAGACGCAGGACCAGCTTCCTGCCACGGGATCTCAGGGGACGGTACAGATTAATGATGATGGTGGCAAAGACCACATTGGCCAGAATGGGATGTTCACCAAATCCCAAAAACTGATTGATCAGATATCCCAAAACCGAGATAATAATGATGAGCACCAGTGAAACCAGGAGCTCTTCGCGTCTAAGCATGCTGCTCGCCCTCATCAAATAAAATTTCCACACCACCACCCACTTCTTCGATCATGGATCGCAAGATAGGAAGTATACTCATTTGACTGAGATCTTCACTAGCAAATATTCGGGAAAATGCATAATTCTGGTGAGTGATGGGGATCAGCTTATTGATGATGATAACCTGCTCTGATTTAATCCGACAGGCATCACCCTTGAAATCACCCTTTTCATAGCGAATGGTATAACCCAGTTTTTCGGCGAGAGCTTCAAATTCGTCTCTAATGCGTTCTGCCTTCATTTACAGCAACGAGTCCCTTTTCTGTTTTTCAAAACTGTCTACGAGTTCTTTGACTCGTTCAGTCTGTCCCCGGGGGATAATGAGCAAAGCATCTTTGGTATCGATGACAACCAGGTCATCAATACCGACCAGGGCAACGGTTTTACCATCAGCAAACACGAGATTGTTCTCGGAGTCTTGAAAAATCACTTCCCCCTTGGAGACATTCCTGTTGCTATCTTTTTCCCTCATTTCATGTACTGCATCCCAGGAGCCTACATCATTCCAGGAGAAATCGACTCTGACGACAAAGACATTCTGGGCTTTCTCCATAATTCCATAATCAATAGAGATGCTTCTCAGTGTGGCCCATTCTACAGTTAATACCGAATTCCAGACGGATTTACCAATGGCCCGCCTGATGTTGTCGAGGCTGTCCCAAATCTCGGGCAGGAACTCCTGAAAGCTTTGTATAATACTATCAACTCGCCAGACAAACATGCCGCTATTCCACAGGAAATCACCACTGTCCAGAAAGAGTTGTGCTGTTTTCACATCAGGCTTCTCAGCGAAGGCTTTTACTGCAAAGATGGGTTCAGCAGGATTTGTACGACTATGAAATTGAATATACCCATATCCAGTTGCTGGTCGGGTTGGCACAACCCCAAAAGTGACCAGACCCTTCATTTCATCGGCAATTTTGATCCCCTGCTGCATGTAATCAGCAAATGATTTCACATCTTTGATATAGTGATCAGCGGGAAAGACACCCATGATGGCATCCGGATCTCGATGCTGGATAATGATGGCGGCCAAGCCAATGGCCGGCGCCGTATTTTTGCCTTCAGGTTCTATGAGAATATTGTCCTCTGGAAGTTCAGGGCATTCCAGACGAATGGCCTCCTCCTGGTCCGAGTTGGTGATAATGAGTATCTGACCAGGGTCCGTAATATTTTTGAGCCGATCAACGGTCATCCGCAACATGCTCTCATCTCCAGCGATGGGTAACAATTGCTTGGGCGTAACGCGACGGCTTTGGGGCCAGAATCGTTTACCAACGCCACCGGCCATAATGACTGCAAAAAAAGACATATTTCCTCTTTTCTTCTAAATACGTTGAAGCTTGGATAGTAATAAGCGACCTGTGAAAACTAATTCCGCAGGTCCCTTTAACCAATACTGATTTCCACGATGATCCACTTCCAGTTCTCCCCCTGGAAAATAGAGACGCAGGGGCCAGGGCAATTTCCACTTCTCATGTCCATATATCGCCGTAGCTGCTGCCCCGGTTCCGCAGGCCAGGGTTTCCATATTCACCCCTCGCTCCCAGGTTCTCACCTTGATGGCATCAGTTAATTTTTCCACAATATTAACATTGGTGCCCTGCGGGTGGGCCTCATGCTGATTCATCTTCCATCCCAATGGATCCAGATCTTCAGCGTCTGCATCCTGCACAGGGATGACCAGATGAGGGACTCCAGTATCAATAAAACCGCAGCCCGAACAGGGGATGTGCCAATCCAGGAGTCCACCTTTGACGATGATTTCAACATCTATGGCATCACCTGCCATACGATAATGATGAATCCCATCATCAGCAGAAAAAGTACCCTGGGATTTTGCCTTGCCCTGGGAATGGGCAAATTTCACCAGGCATCGCGCTCCATTGCCGCACATTTCACCCCGCGAACCATCTGCATTATAATAATTCATTCGAAAGTCTGCTGTTTCGTGGGACTGAAGCAGCATGACCCCATCGGCACCAATGCCAAACCGTCTGTCACAGAGTTCGATAATTTGCTGTGGAGTGAGGGTTAATTCTCCGTTCCAACTCTCGAAAATGACAAAATCATTTCCGGCACCGACATATTTATAAAATGTCAGATCCTTATTCATGCAACAACCAGATTCCCAGATCAGTTTCCCACCGCGCCCGTATTTTTATCTTATCAGGATAAAACCAAAAAGGTTCAGATTTAGCAGCCGGTCCCATACCCCCACTCAGGTAGCGACCATCCCCATCTTTATCAACAAAGGCTACCAGCGCATAGGACTGGGACGGTAGATCATTGATGCTGATTGCTTCGCCTGGCAAAAGTTTAAATCGTCGATCAACACCCTTCCCACTTAATCGACACTCCAGGACATCAAATCTCATGTGTCTTAGTTTCAGGCTTCCCAATGAATCCGGATTGACTGTCTTCAGGCTGCCAACCATTAGGCTATCCAATTTATACTGGTTCAGAGGTGCATAAATCTGTCGTGTGTCTATCTCCCATAGGTAAGTTTTCCCATCCTCCAGGGTTGAATCTGCTGTAAAAACCCAACTCATGGTATTCTGTTTCTGCAGTGAACCTGGAATGTTCACCGAGTCCAAAGCCTTATCTACTATGGAGAAAGCACTGTCAGATTTAAACAGCACTGGAAGCTTTGATTTAAGGTGGATTTGGTCATCGCCACCGGAGAGCGTCTGCTGGTCTTTATTCAACCAACTCACACTAATTTTCCCCAGAGACAAACTATCAAAAGCGGATGGCGTGGTGAGAGTCAGGGTATCCGATTTTAGTTTGAATCCCGTGGTATCTTGAAAGTTGTGAAGCCACACCTGGGCACCAGCTTTTAATGGAGAGGCTATGTCCAGATTCATGGCAAAATTATCGTCATCAACTTTTGTACTCCCCAGGATGGGTGTCTTCACACCATCGATAAAGAGATCAACGGCTTCCAGGCTCTCCTCCGAGACCATCCGATTGGCCCTGATCTGTAAAAGCTGTCCAGCAAGTTGAGTGACTTTTAATAATTTCAGACTTTTCAGCGGCACCACCTGGGGCCATATTTTATGGCTTTTCAATAGGCTATCTGATTTCGCCCATACCGTAGCGACTTCAGGTCGGCCAAAATAATCGTCACCGTCGATCCGCTTATTCTGGTTTCTATCCCAATGGTAAAACAGCATATAGGAACGTTCTCCCAGATAGGGCAATTCGAAATGCCCCTCATCATCTGGCTGAAATACATAGTCAGCATCTTGCTGTCTTAATACAGACAAGTCCGTATCAAACTGACGGTAGAGGAGGAGATCTCCATTTTTCTTAATATCTGCAGGACCATAGATCGTCCCAACCAGGCGACCGGCATTCAAATCACTTCCTGTGCTAAACGCCATCACATAGGTAGCATCAAGGCCATTACCCCTTAGATCCTTGGCACTTTTGTCCAAAGTGAGGAGATAGGTTTCATTGGTGTCCAGAGCTTCGCTGAACCGTATTTTTAACCAGGTCCAACTTGATTTGACTTCATAATCACCAGGGGGTCGTGGCCAGATTTGCAGGGAGGATTCAAAGCTTGATTTTTGCATCTGCTCATTGAATTTGATGAATATCTCTGTTTTCCGGTCGACATTGACAGACTCATTCGCTGGCAAACTGTAGAGAATCTGGGGAGCTTCTTTGTCTTCGGGTCCCCCGCTAATCGCTCGCTCATTGGCACAAGTCAAAATAATTGCCAATAAAATGGCACTTAAAAGAATAGCTGTGAAGGTTTTAAGCATTTCCTTGCTCCAGGGTATAAGAGATCGCATTCCCCAATAACATTGAATCTGGCGTTAAGTGGGTGGTATAGATAAGCAATTCTACGCCCTTTTCAATTGAATATTGAAGTGCCTGGGCAAATTCCGGGTCCCTCCCCCAATGCGGTTCAAATGAACGGGCATCTGCACGCTGAACAATAAACAAAACAGCCGCAGAGCGCTCAGGGCTAATGGATTCAGCAAGATGAAGCACGTGGCGTTTCCCCCGGGAAGTGACAGCATCAGGAAATCTGGCAACACCATCCTCAACCAGGGTGGCTGATTTGACTTCCAGCAATTTTTCCAGCCCCTCCTTCTCGAGCAAAAAATCAAAGCGGGATT
Organism: Fidelibacterota bacterium; assembly: GCA_021736185.1. Lineage (GTDB taxonomy): Bacteria > Fidelibacterota > UBA8477 > UBA8477 > JABMPR01 > JABMPR01. The sequence continues at coordinate 10,066 of JAIPGJ010000009.1, forward strand.
TGCCAACGCTGTATTCCTGTTTCTTGACTTTCCAGCCCTGGAATTCCGGTATCAGTGAGTGGTCCAGGCAGTGGCGCACAAATCGATTGGGAAGTTGGGAGTTAATGGAAATGAGTTCATCGCCAGAATAGACCATCACCGTGGCAAATTTTGTTTTCCTATGTTCCCCTGACTTGGGTTCAACCAACACCCTCGCCCCGGGGAAAAGCAGTTCCTGCAAACGACCAGGATCTGGAACATGCGAATCGACGACTTCCCCATTTATCCTGACCTTGGATAAAAATCGATTGGGCCGCGCCACAAATTCAGCTTCGATCAATCCAGGTGCGAGAGACATCTTCATAAAGATGACTTCAACTCTGCGCGTTTCAGATTGTATCTGGCAAAAAAATCACGCTTAAAGGCCGGAAAAGCTCCTGCGATAATGGATTGGCGCATCGTTGACATTAATTCGTGGTAGAAATGGACGTTGTGAATACTTGCCAGCCGATACACCAGAAGTTCACTCGCTTTAAAAAGATGTCTTAAATACGCCCGGCTGAAATTCTGACAACTGTAGCAGCGGCAATCAGCATCCAGAGGGATATGCGCGTCCTTTTCTCGGGCAGCTTTCAAAGAGACAGGGCCATCCCAGGTAAACATAATTCCGTGGCGAGCATTTCTGGTCGGAAGTACACAGTCAAACATATCGATACCCAGGCTCACTGCTTCAACCAGGTCCTCAGGTTTTCCAACCCCCATGAGGTATCGCGGTTGATCCTGGGGCAGGTGTTCCGTCACCACCTCAGTGATCTCGTACATATCTGCTTTAGGTTCCCCGACACTCAGTCCACCGATAGCATAGCCATCAAAATCCATATCCACCAGTGTTTGGGCGCTGACTTTTCGTAATTCAGGGTAAACACTCCCCTGAACGATCCCAAAGAGCTGCTGTCCATGGCCATATTTAGGTTGAGTTGATCGAAAATAGCTCAAACTACGTTGTTCCCAGCGATGGGTCAGCTCCATGGATGTCTGGGCTTGCTGCGGGGTTGCTGGATAGGGCGTACACTCATCAAAGGCCATGACAATATCAGAACCCAGAACCCGCTGTATATCCATGCTGATTTCCGGGCTTAAGCTGTGTTTGGATCCATCAATTCGGGATTGAAAAACCACACCCTCTTCGGTGATTTTATTGAGTTGTCCCAGGGAGAAAACCTGATAACCCCCGCTATCCGTGAGGATGGGGCCAGCCCAACTCATAAACTTATGGAGCCCCCCTGCTGATTCCATGATTTCCATTCCCGGACGGAGCAATAAGTGATAGGTATTGCCCAGGATAATTTGTGAACCGGTTTCTAAGAGGTCAACAGGTGATAAAGATTTTACAGAACCCGCAGTGCCCACAGGCATGAATACTGGTGTGTTTATAGAACCATGATCGGTTTCAATTCGACCTGTCCGGGCTTTGGTTTCAGGGCAGGTGATTAATTCTTCGATTTTCATGAAGATTTGATCATCTCATTATAGAGTTAGAATATTTCATCAATGGCAGCACTCAAACTCCGAACCGGAACGATTGATAATCCCAAATCTGCAAGTCCCTGATGCTCGCCGTGGGGCAGAATGATACGATTAAAGCCAAGTTTTTTTGCTTCCTCCACCCTTCTTCTGATCTGCCCGACATTACGAACCTCACCTCCCAGACCTATTTCTCCAATGATCAGGGCTCCGGCATCGACCACACGATTTTTTAAACTGGAAATGATGGCAATGGCCACACCCAGATCTGCAGCTGGTTCTGCAATTTTCAAACCACTTACCACATTGATGAAAACATCTTGTGTGCCCAACTGAAAACCTGCTCTGCGCTCTAAAACGGCCAATAACATTTGTAGTCTTCTTAGATCAAAACCGGTCACGTTACGTTGGGGATTCCCATAGGAAGCACTGGCCACCAGGGCCTGCACTTCCAGAAAAAACGTGCGACTACCTTCCTGGCTGGTAACCACAACTGTCCCGCTCACATCTGAGTGACGCTGCGAGAGAAATAGCTTGGCTGGATTTTCAACCGGGATGAGACCCTCTCTGGCCATTTCGTACACACCTAATTCACTGGTTGATCCAAATCGATTTTTTGCTGCCCGGAGTAGCCTGACCTGACTCTGACGGTCGCCCTCCAGATACAAAACGGTATCCACCAGATGTTCCAGCATCTTGGGACCGGCGAGATAACCATCCTTGGTAATGTGACCAACGAGTATGATGCAGACATTCTTTTCCTTGGCAACTCTTAGCAGCAGGGCGGCACTTTCCCGAACCTGACTGATACTCCCAGGCAGGTTTTCACCAGCTTCTGAGTAGGCGGTCTGGATCGAATCAACAATCACAACAGCTGGGTTCAGATCATTGATACTACGAGCAATATTTTCAACAACCGCATCATTGGCGAACATGAGTTTATCCGCTTTTACACCCAGACGATCAGCCCGCATGGCGAGTTGTTCGCCGCTTTCCTCACCTGAGAAATACAATATGGAATGACCTGAAGCGGCCATGAGCCCGCTTAATTGAAGAAGCAATGTGGATTTACCGATTCCGGGCTGGCCACCAAAAAGGATGATGCTCCCTTTGACGAGCCCGCCTCCCAAAACAGAATCAAATTCTGTTTGAGTGGTTTTTATACGATTCTCTGAGTCGCGGGTAATTTTATCCAGGGCTTTTAATTCAACCCGCTGGTGACCAGGTGTCACTTTGAGTTTGGATTGTTTAAATTCTTTGACCGTTTCCCAGGCGCCGCAAGTGCCGCATCTACCTACCCATTTGGGATGTTCGGCGCCACATTCATCACAGACATAGACGGTCTTCATTTTGGCCATATTTTTTTTCTGACTTTCTTTAAAAAACGAGGGTTGCTACGGCGTAATCGTTGACCAAGATAAGGGTTGCAGAGATCACAAATGCTTGAATTGCAGCTTTCCCTACACCGGTGGCACCTCGAGTTGCTTTCAGGCCCACCCAGCAACTGATCAAGCCAATTGATATTCCGAAGGTCAAGGCTTTGGCCAATCCAGGCACAACATCTTCTGAAAAAATGAACACGGATTGAAATGAATTAAAAAACATGGTAATACTGATATTGAAAAACGCATCACCGATCAGTGCCGCGGTAAAGAGAGCAATAATATCTGCCACCACCACCAGTAGGGGCATCATGATAATCATTGCTACCACCCGCGGGGCAACCAGATGACGAATCGGATTGATGGCCATGACCTCGAGAGCATCAATCTGCTCGGTAACTTTCATGGTGGCCAGTTCAGCGCCAATGGAAGATCCGTTGCGTCCGGCTAGCACCAGTGCCGTAAGAACCGGACCCATCTCAGCTAAAATCCCAACTGCAACAATTTGGCCGAAAAATCTCGGTGGGAGCGTATCTTCCAATTGATAGGCGCCCTGCCAGCCTGCCACAGCGCCAGCAAAAACAGCGATAATGCTTACCAGAGGAAGCGCCTTTACCCCCAATCGATACAGCTGTTCATTGTAGAGAATTCGATCCTGATGAATGTAGCGGATGCTCTTTAAAGCCTGGCCCAGGAGGATGAAAACTTCACCAATGTTTGCGACCAGTCCGATGGTTTCCCGACCCAGCAGCCGTATCAGTTTTTGCATTAAAAATCCAAACCAAGTGACCAGATATGCTGACGATTGGCCCAATAGCTATCTGCTGACATATCAAAAGCCATATCATAGCGAAGTACAAAAATCCCCAGATTCATACGCATTCCGAAACCAGTTCCCCAATAGCTGTTGTTCTGACCCTTGAACAATGCCTCAGAGAAACTGAGTCCTGCAACTTGTTCTGCGTTCCAGGTTTTCACCCAATCGCTGAACAACTCCCCACGGACATTGCCGATGACCATTGAAATGGGCCACTTTACTGAGAGATATTCAATAAAGGGGAATCGAAATTCCGCATTAAAGGCAGCGTAGTGATTTCCCGTATAAGCAAAATACGGAACCCCACGAACCGGTAGAACATATTCAGAAAAATAGAGATCCTCATAATTCGAGAGATAGTCTAGATAATTGTTATCCAATCTGTAATTAAGCCAGTTGGCAATACCGCCAGCCATGAAGGTTTCTGGTTTTTTACCGTGACTACTGGCTGCAGAAGCCCTTAAAGCAAAAGAATACTCCCGGGAAACCTTGAAATATTTCCGGATATCCGTCCTGAAGGTAGCAAATTGTCGCGCCGAGTTGGGCATGTCTGGAGAGAAGCGAAAACTGGTTTCTACCCGCCATCCGGATACTGGATATAAACTGCCATACAACACGTTATCAAAGCTCAATTTGAGTTCTGGAAGTACATAAGTCTGGTTGGTAGAAAATACTTGACTGTCATGATCCTCAAATAGATCCAGGTAGCTCACGCTCTGATAGATATTCAACCAGTTCACACTGGATTCAAACCTTGAATATTTTGAGAATGGATAATCAACGCCCAGAACGGTTCCGTATTTCCTGAAGTGCCAGAGGGTTAAATAATAATCGGGGGAAATGCTAATATAATCATCTGGGAGATTATAGAGCATCACATGGTAATTCGCTCTGTTCGGTAAATAATCATAACCCAGCATCAAATCTGAGTTATCCAGATTGCGATATAATTCAAAGCCAAATTGAATCTGATGATTTCCCATTATATCCGAAAAAACCATAACCGCGTTCCCCTGAACCCCAAAAAAGTTGGAATAACCAGCCTGGGCATCCACCAGATCGACGGTAAAGCGGGTTTTATACTTATTGACTTCAAAGGCACCCGTGCTATCCATGGTGTTTAATACTATGGGTTCCGGGATTTCTGTAGTGCCTTTAGCGTCAGAAAATTGATCCTTGTAGGCAAACACATGCGATTCAAAGGCATTGACAATTCGTTCCTTGGGTTTTGGTACCGAATCTGTATAAGTGAGATCCAACTGGATATTTTTGCGCTTCAGGTAATTTGATAAGGATGGAATCGTGGATTTGTTATTCAGATCGAGGGGGTTGTTCATGGTGAAAATATCCCAACCACCCTTCTCATACCCGGCAAAGACCAGCCTGGAATCATCTTTACTCCAGCTGATCTGGAAAATTCCGGTCATAATGTCAGTGACGGGTGTTTCAACACCTGTTTCGAAATCATAAAAGTAAATATTCCATATCCCACTGCGGTCAGACGTATAGGCCAGGGCCGAAGTCGTGTTGGCGTAAGTCGGTGAGTCTTCACTGCCAGGTGTATTGGTAATGCGTGTGATTTGACCAGAATCAAGATTCAGAGTATAAATGTCAGTCGAGCGAAAATCATGATTTTTCAATATTTCCCGCGCCTCTGGAGAATCCGGAGGGACCAGACCCGTCAGTAATGAGGATCCACGATCAGAAACAAAGGCCAATTCCTTGCCATCCGGTGACCAGCTTGGGCGTGTGTCAGAGAATAAATCCCAGGTGAGCTGAGTGAGCTCCTTTGTTTTAATGGAATAGAGAAACAGGTCGCTGGCTCCATCTTTTAATCCCGAGAAAACAACCGATTTACCATCTGGTGACCAGGCTGCCGTAAATATACCGTCCAACCCCAGTTTATAACTGTGCCGTGTTTCCTTCTCTGTATCATAGAAAATCAAGGCATCTTCATTCCCCGATTTTGCCGAGAAAACCAGATGTCGGTTATCTGGTGCCCAGGATAAGCCGGGACTTAACCATTTCAGTTCTTCCAGTTCGGCGGTCCGTTGACCAGAGATGATCTTGGTAAGCTGCTGACCATCATCTGAGGACATGATATATATATCTGCATATCCTGACCTATCGGAGAGGAAGGCCACTTTACCACCGTTGGGTGAGATGGCCGGGCTTACATTAAAATAATTTTTAGTCTTGCTATGATCAGTGAGACGGTGTCCAACATCATCAAGATTACTCCGACCTTCAATATCCGGCCAATAATCTTTTCGAACTGCAAAATGCCATTTTTCAGTCAGCGTCTCAAAATCAAGATGGAGCGTGTTTTCTATGGCCTTGGGAACATCTTTGAAATGGCGGGTCTCGTGGAATATTTCGCCAATTCGCTCTACGCCAAAGGTTTCTCCAATATATCGGACCACACTTTGCCCGCCTTTATAGGCCATATAATAATTCAAGTATTGTATGGGCGGCAGGCTGCCGTTAATCGCCGCATCACGAATAATCATATCGGCTCGGGAATCCCAGTCCAAGGATGAATATTCCGCATAACCCTCACTCAACCATAAAGGGATATTGACTCTCATCTTGCCAGAGACAATGGATTGTACATTGCCGCCAAAAATGAGATCGTTTACCACTGCATGGGTCAGTTCATGATGGAGTACATGACGAAATTGTTCATAGCTTCCCTCAAAGGGCAGGACAACGCGGTTCTTGAATAATTCCGTAAATCCACCAATGCCCTCCTGCAAATAGCCCAGTGTCACATTGGTCTGTTGAAAATCATTGTGAGAGTTGTATACCAGGATGGATATTCGCTTACTTAAGCGCCAGTCCAATTGATAGGAGATCTGGTCATAAGACTTCTCTGCCACATCTGCAGCAAAATAAGCAATGCTTTCACCACCTTCATAGAAGTAGATATCAAAGTGGGGCGTCTGGATGTAGGACCAATCCATCCCACGATATTGCACTTTATTCTTCCCATATTTTGCTTCGACCGGGTTAACCAGAACAATCAGCATGAATAACGCAGTCAACAGGGGGATTTTTATGGAGTTTATATTTTTCATATATGGTGTATGCCGGAATCTCCTTTGGGTTCCAAAAATTCTGATCAAGATAAACTTTGTCCTGATATTTGTCAAACGCTCAGACAGCTTGTTTGTAGCCAACTCATAACATTTGAGTGATCAACCTCAACTGACAATTCACATGGTACTTCACCTGATGTTGATTATTTTGACCAGATGAAAAATACAGCTTATTTCCTATCCGATGTGCACTTGCGTATTCAGGTGGACGATGTGGAGCGTGAACGCCGTAAAGAACTCTTCCTGCTTTTGGACCATATCAAAGCAGAACAAGCAACGCTCTTTATCGTTGGAGATTGGTTTGATTTTTATTTTGAGTATGGCCATGTGGTTTCCCACGCGTATCTCGATGTGTTTTCGAAAATGAAGGAGCTGGTGGATGCCGGCATACAGATTCATTTTTTTGGCGGTAACCATGACTATTGGATTGGACCCTTTTTATCCGAGAATATCGGTGTAAAAATTTACACCAAGCCTGCCACTATTGAATTCGCAGATAAAAAGTTCTATTTCAACCATGGTGATGGACTTGATCCAGATGATGTGGGTTACCATCGCTTGCGCAGTGTCATCCAGCATCCCCTGTTTATCTGGAGTTTCAAATGGCTGATTCATCCCAATGCCAGCCACTGGATTGCGAACCGCTTGTCCAGGGGTAGTCGGAAAAAATATGGCAAAGAGACCATTGTTGATAAATTAAATCTTATCCGCAAAAATTATGATTTTGCAGAAGATAGATTTGCAGAAGGTGCCGATTTTGTGGTCACGGGACATATCCATTATCCAAAATTAAAAATGTTTGACGATAGGGTCTTCCTCACCATTGGAGATTTCCTTAATTATTTCAGTTATGGATATTTTGACGGAGTGAATCTATCACTTAAACAATGGCAGGTTAAGCAATTGGAACAAAGGGAATTACCTTGACATCAAGCTGTATTATCGATAAACTGATTTGATACTTTTCACGACATATTGAACTGAAATTAATGGATTTCATCATGAAGCATTTATCCAAACAAGTACTATTGATCCTTATGCTTGGGCTCGCCGTTGGATTGTTGACAACTTGCAGCTCCTCCGGTGAGGTTACTAAAGACCAAGTAGCTAAAAGCTACAGCGACTATCGTGATGGGGATAAAAAGGCACTCAACAACCTTATTAGTTACTATCGAGATACCTCTTTGCCTATTGAAATTCGAAAAGATGCCATGTTAAAAGTCATTGAATCTAACGATCCTGTAGGTTTACAGGCTATCAGAAATTCACTGAAAGATGGCAGCGATCTGGATTACACATTGTTTCAAACAGGTCTCCAGGCGCTGGGAAAAACCAAGGATCCTGAGAATATTAAAACCATCCTCCAGGCCATGGCTGTGAGCCGTACAGGTTATGTGAACGTACGTGACGAAATGTTTACCATCATTGAGGATCAGGTGGATGCGCGTTCGGTGGCCCTGATTTTAAAATTGTACGCTGATGCCACTGAAGATTATGCTGCATTCCTGCAGAATCTGACCCTCACCCTGGGCAAAATGGATGATGCCAGAGTCGTACCCATCCTTATGTCCATTGCCAAGAATAGAAAAATTGACATCTCAATCCGCAATCTTGCTGTAGAGATTTTAGCCACAAAAAATGACCCTGCAATTGCCCGACTTCTGGCAGAGATGTTGAGTAATCCAGCCACTCAGGGGGAAGTGAAAACCTATGCGATTTCATTGATGGATGAGATGAAGGATGAGCGTCTGCTTTCAAGTCTTATTGACGCTCTCCATAATGAACAAGCCACCTACTACGGGATGCTTGACGCCATTACCTCTGCTCTGGGTAATTTTGATGATCCCGAATTGAAGATGGCTCTGGTAAAAGTTGCCAGGGATGATCAGATGCCAAGCCGATTTCGCAAGCGAGCCATCACTTCACTCTCTGCTTATAAAGATCCGATAATAACTGAACAATTAATTGATATTCTGGGTAATCCAGATAATTTCATCTTTTATGATGCTATTCGCGATTTAGTAGGGACGATTGACAGTCCTGAGCTTCAGCAGAAATTGCAGGCAGTTGCTCGCAAAACCCAAAGCGAATGGGAGCGTGAATAATGACTCTTCTCAGATTTAGATCAACGATTCTACCTGTGGTCCTCATCGTTTTACTCCCACTTATGGGACTCTCTCAAAAGAAGAAAACGGAGGGTACCAGTAAAGGATCCACCAAGCGAGAGTTTTTTCAGCCCAGTGTTGAAGTTCGTGGAACAGACAGTGTGGTCAAGGAGCTTCGTAAAGAAGTCAGCCAAATTCAAAACGAGATGGATCGCATGCGAAATCAGCTCAGAGAGTATGATGATTTGAGCGCACCCCGAATCCGCAAGGAAATCAAGCGTCTCGTGAATTTTCCTGAAAAAATCAGCGAAATCACATTGAAAAATGGGACGGTGGTTCAGGGTAAAATCCTCTCGGAAGATTTAGACAAAATTATCGTCCAGACTAATATTGGAACCCTCTCGATTGTCCAGGAAAATATTAAGGAGTTAAAACCCTTTGACCGACTCCACGCTGATGTGGTATTAAAGGGAGAGTTTGAAGACCAGCGTCACGCGGAGAGCCGGGTGTTTATAGGACAGATCACCAATAAAGGCATGCGCCGTGCAGACTTTGTAAGAGTTCAATTTCGGCTCCATGACAAAAGGACGACAATCATCGCCCAGGATTCTTCATATATTAGTGGTGAGGCTTATTCCTTTTATTCAGGAGTGATCAGTGAGAGTTCCCTCTCTCCTGGAGAATCTTCTCTATTTAGAGTAGAGGTAAAACTTCCACCTGGGTTTGAGGCAAAAAATATATCCTACGTGACCTACAAGATCTTGTTCGACGAATTCAACTAGGAATATTAATTACTCACCGGCTCAATAATTTTTTTATCACAGGTGGTTTGACAACGGATCGAGCGCCCTCCAATCCTCTGAATGTGAATTTCCCGTCCTGTTTTAAATCCATTAACCATCGCAATCAATACCCTGTATACGAGCTAGACTTTATCAGTTTAGGAATTAGATTCTGCTTATACAGAGATTGTTCATTTTTCAGGAGATAAGGAATGACCCAAGAAGAAAAGACGGACCATGAAGGACATGACCAATCCTCTGATCTAAAACCCCAGCACATTATCCGTTCGGTTATTAGCAAGGCAGAGAAAAAATTCGATCCCTCTTTTGGCAAAGCTGGCATGGAGGAGATCAAGGAAGTTCTTAAGAAAAAGCAGAAGGAGCGCATTGTCAGCGCAGCTCTGGGGAAATACCAGCAAAATGAAGAACTGAAGCCATACCAGGCTGAATTGATCAAAATGCATCAACATATCGAACAGGTCGGCAAAAGGATGATCATTTTGTTTGACGGTCGAGATGCCTCTGGCAAGGGCGGGACCATTCGTCGTGTCACCCGCTATATGAACGAGAAACGTTATCGTGTTGAAGTCCCTGGGAAACCATCACACCGCCAACAAACCGAGCTTCATCTTAAACGCTATATTGAGCGATTTCCGGCGGTGGGTGAAGTTGTCCTTTTTGACCGTAGCTGGTATAATCGAGCGCTGGTCGAACCTGTCATGGGCTTTTGCACGGAGAAGCAGTACCGTGAATTCCTGAATACGGTGAATTCATATGAAAATAATTTCATCGCCGATGGAAAAACGATATTGCTTAAGCTCTATTTTTCTGTCTCCAAGGAGGAGCAGAATCGTCGTTTCGAAAGACGTATGAACGATCCGCTCCGACAATGGAAATTGAGCGAAGTAGATTTGCAAGCCCAGGATTTGTGGGATGAGTTTACTGCGAAAAAATTCAAATTGCTTCAACGGACAAGTTCTAAAGAAGCACCCTGGTATATTATCCGATCTGACAGTAAGCATGCGGCAAGATTAGAAACGATGAAATTGATTTTAAATTCCGTCCCCTATCGTGGCAGAAGCAGAACTTTAGATTTCAAGTTAAATAAGGATGTTGTCATTTCGGGGGCAAGGGAACTAAAATTGATGGAACGTCAACGCCGGAAACACGGTCGATTTATTGGATAATCAAGAGGGTCAAAAATATGCCTAAAAAAACACCCCACCCAAAATCAAGCTCAAAAACCACAGGTGGTCCCCTGGAATTGACTTCTGTGGACAAGCAAACTTCTTCACGAACAGAGGGTGAAATTAATTCAAAACCCACCAAAAATAAAAAGCATAAAAAAGCGCATTTACATGAAGGAACCGCCACAAAAAACAAGGAAACTTCTGATTCCAAGGGTCGCGTATCCATATATGTAAAGAAAACAACCATTGATTATGAAGTTGAACTCAAGCGACTCCAGATTGAATTACTGAAATTGCAGAATCATGTAAAAAAACATAACCTGAGAGTCCTAATGCTTTTTGAAGGAAGAGATGCTGCCGGTAAGGGCGGCACCATTAAGCGCATAACTGAACACTTGAATCCACGTGGTGCTCGTGTTGTCGCTCTGGAAAAACCCAGTGATGTTGAAACGAGACAGTGGTACTTCCAACGCTATATCCAACACCTTCCTGCAGGGGGTGAAATCGCTCTATTTGATCGGAGCTGGTATAATCGGGCCATGGTGGAACCCATCATGGGGTTCTGTACCGATGAGCAGAACAAGCGCTTTATAAAAGACGTTCCCCTGTTCGAGCAGATGCTGGTCAAGGATGGTGTGAAGCTATTTAAATTTTATTTTTCTGTCTCCAAGGAAGAACAGCTCGCACGATTTAAGGCGAGAGAAACGGATCCCCTCAAACAATTCAAAATCTCCCCCGTCGATATGGAAGCTCAAAATTTATGGGATCAATACTCGGTTAAAAAGTTTCAGTTGTTGTCTGAGACCAACAGAACCATTGCGCCCTGGACCATTATCCGATCAGATAATAAAAAATTGGCCCGCTTAAATACCATCAAGTACATCCTCAAAAATTTATCCTACGAGGGGAAACTGGATGGCAAATTCTTCAAAATTGATTCTGAGATTGTTGTATCCGGCATCAAAGAATTGAGGTTGATGGAGGAATTACTCATGACACCGGACTTACTCCCAGGCTAAAACTTGCCACAAAAAAAGGGGCTGCCATTCTGGCCAGCCCCTTTTGATAAATCATTTGCTTCTGATGTTAAAAAACAAAATCAAAATTGATGGTGGGCATAAACGGCAAGAGCACAAATGTCCGATCCTGCAGACTGTTTGTCACCCAACTTCCATCATCAAATTCAAGGTTCTGGCTATTGGTCAGATTGATAAGTTTTAAACTGACTTTTCCGTTGACACGCTCCCAGGACATCTCTCGATAAAAAGAGAGATCGAGACGGTGGTAAGCGGATGATAATTTCCAATCCTGATTCTGATCAAGGTAGCGTTTCCCAGATGCCAGTGAAAAATCCATCTGATAACCCATGTTATCTTTAAATTTTCCATCCAGAGTGAGATAGAATTCATGTTGCCTGTGTCCGGGCATAAGATCCTTCACTCCGGCTAGGTCAGTGAGCGTTGCTTTGGAGAATCTATATTTTGCCAGGCTGCGAATTCCTGGAGTAAGCTTTTCCAGAGAGAGGTTTACACCACTTATATGACCGGCATTATAGGGAATAAGCCATTTATCCTGGGCGGAAAAATCACCCTGCCAGACACTATCCAAGAGGGTGGGATTCTCAAGTACATGGGTAAATATGTCAGCTGATAAATCATAGCCAATACGGGGCATAAAACGACCTCCGAGACTGATGCTGAGTTCGCCTGGCAATGCGAGGCTCTTATCGACTGGAATCAAAATATCAAATAGCGGTTGACTCAGGGTATTTGAAAGCGATACTTCGCGCTGAGTAGGGGTGGATTGTACGATAGAAATATAGGCGTCATAAATATTCGAGGGTTCCCAACCCACGCGCAGGCTTGGATTAACCGATACTTTGTCTGCAAATGAGGTGAAGACAGTTTGCAGCCCCACGTCAGTTGACAGATTGTATGGCAAGGTATAACGATAACCAACTTTGGTTTTAAATATCAAACCAGACACATCTCTTAAGGTGCTGGAATCAACATAAGCCAGGTCGGAATTCAAAATTTCAGTACTAAATCCGGCAGAAACCATATTGTTGTTCCCCAGGAAATATTCTGCTTGAGAGGAAATCCCATAGGTATTCAGGCCATTGGTGAAATCACCATCAAGATCACGCGATAAACCAAAGGGAATGAGATCTGCCCTCAAAAAAGTGTGATACGTCTTCCCATAAATATTTGTCTGGGTCGTCAGACGGGGATTAAAACGATGCTGTATTCGACCAGAGATGAAGCCATTGTACCAGCTTGAATGGGCACTACGACCCTGGTCACCGAGCCAATGCAGTTTATCGAAGGTGAGAAACATATTCCCGGAAACTTTGGTATCCTCGCTGATATCAAAGGTGATTTTTCCATTCAAATCATAAAAATAATAGTCCGGTCTGAATCTTCTATAAACACTATCAGATTGTGTCGTACTTAAAGAGTAGATCGCATCAAAATCCACCCTGCGTCCTGAAAAGTACCAGGAGCCTCCAGCTGGATGCGGCCCAGAAGTGGTGAGTCCGCTTTCAACCAATCCCAAGATGGCCCTCACATCGGTGTTGGATCGGTTACCTTCTTTATATATAAGCTCAGTCGTATTCATCTGGTAGGTGGTGGGTTGTCTGCTATTTCCAGCACCGTGATTCTCAATGTGCTTGACGGCGTCAAGATTGAAAGCAGGGTAAATGTTGTAGAGGTGTCTGGTGTTCTCCACAGGAACTCCATCTATGACGTATCGCGTGAATTCACCTGTAGGATGGAGCCAGCGGGTAGGTGCCAGGAGTTCGTATGAGAATCCAGCGCCTTCAATACTTTCTGATTCCTTCAATTCAATGTTCTTGGGTTGTTGCGGGCCGGGAAGTTGTGAAGTAATTCGAATCTCAGGGACGACCAGGGTCGAGTCTTCCACCAGGACCTCCTCACCACCCAGCGTTTGAGGTTCCATGTGGATAGGAATGATAATGTGGGTGTCGTCAGTGAAAAAGAATTCTTTACTATAGGTATTGTAACCCATATAGGTACAGACCACCTCCAAACTATCGTGTGATAATCCACTGAGGTAAAAATAACCATCCACGTTAGAGGTTCCGCCCAGGTAGGTTCCTTTGATAACAATATTTGCATAGGGTAAGGGTTCCAGGGTAACTGAATTCCTGATTGTACCTGAAATGGATTTTATTTGTCCAAAAAGCATAGAAACAGCTAACAGGAGGATCAGTGGCTTGATAAAGGATTTTTTCATTTTATTTCTCATTTCCCCAAGGGTTCAATATTATTTACATTATACTTCAATACCAGGTGACATTCCAATTAAGAAGTTTACCTGATTCATAATTAAAAACTGCGGAGAAAATACCTGATTGATCCAACCAATCCATAAATATTCTGTCTCCTTCCCAAAGTGGGAAGGTTTTTAGTTCATCATTTGAGATCCATTGCAGCTGTCCTTCTGGAGAATCTATCAATTCTCCAGTGAACTCATGGAAGCAATACACAAATACGTACCAATCATTTTCACCATCAAACGCTGGAAAAGTGATAAATCCTTTTAGCTCGGGACTGGAAACCTGCAGACCAGACTCCTCCAAAACTTCTCGGATCGCGCAATCCTCTGGGGTTTCTCCCCCCTCAACTTTACCTCCCAGGCCGTTCCACTTGCCTTCATGCATATCATTGGCTTTTTTATTCCGATGCAGCATCAAAGTTTTTTTGCCATCACGTAAATAACATAAAGTTGCTAGCTTGTTCATCTTGTCAATCCAAGTCTTTTCTAAGTCAATTGTTCCATAAGTAAAATAAAAAGAGTCCGGTAAGAACCGGACTCTTTCCTTTAAATGATGAATCGAATCAGGCGTTTCTAACTAACCAAGTGCTCACTAGCCCCTGCATGAGAGAAATCCCCTGATAAATCTTATCCCTGTCGTCAACTGAGATATCTTTTAACATCTCACCGTGCAGATCGGCATATTCTTCTTTTAACTTTCCAACCAGCGTCTGACCCTTGTTGGTGAGACTGATCTTTGCAAATCTACGGTCCTCGATACTCTGCACCCTGTCTACCAGTTTTTCAGCAAATAACCCATCGATAATCCTGGTCAAGCGACTCGGCGAGAGATGCATGCTGGTCGCTAGCTCTTGCACAGAGTAGGATTTACCGGCTTCAACAATTCTCAAACAACGGAATTCAGCTACTTTAAGACCGTGGTCTTTGGCAAACATTTTTTCTTTGGCTTCGCAACATCTCAACAAATCGAAGGTCAGTTCCGTAATTGCGCTGGCCTGTTCTTTCAATTTCATGTCCATAAGTGATCCCCTTTAAACTCATTCATCTTTACTATTTTTCGTAACTTTTATTACCTCTAATCATTGTCGATAATAATGATTGCTATTACACAAAAATTTAGTATTGGATAGGACCTAAGACTAACCTTTTCTTTGCTAAAAGCAAAAATAGTGAATCTGTAGCTATTAACTATACATGATATTATTTATAACATTTATTTGGACCCTATATTGTAGCCGATTCCACAGGGTAAAGGGTTTACTGGAATTAGACTTGAACCTGCAAATTCTCTCACTTTTATGATTATTGTTCATGACAAATGTGTGATTTGCGCCTAAGCTACAGGATGCAAAAGCTTACGAATTATAGAGAGAGTCGTCTCTTGCAGTACCTGGAACCGGTATGTATTCATATTGTCATGGATGGGCAGGAAAAATACAATCCCTTGTCGGCTTCATGAGTAACCCTTACCTCAATTGAACCATGTATGATTGCCATCTCTGTGGGATTCCAGCGCTACACCTATGAACTCATGCTAAAGCACAATGAATTTGTTGTCAGTTTCCCCTCAGCAGGGATGTCGGCTGAGGTGGAGTTGTTTGGCTCTCAATCCGGGAGAGATATTGACAAACTAAAGATATCGGGTACACCTGTACAAACAGCAACTTTGATTGATGGGGTGCTGCTTGCTGAGGCAAGTATTAATTATGAATGTATTTTGAAGGACAGCATGATCACCTGAGATCACATGCTGTTTTCTGCTGAGATCGTTGCCAGCCATATCAAGCGAACAGGCTTCCCCGTCTGTATGTACTCGGGCCAAAGAAATATGGTGGTATTTAGACCCTATCCATAATAAGTCGGGGCTATATTCCGTTTTAATTCAAACCGAGATATTCATCGTAGCTTGAAAAATTAACTTCCACAACCTTGGCATCCAGATCAATGATATGATCGGATACGGTCTGATTAAACTCATGGTCATGAGAGGTAAACAGGATGTTTCCTTTGAAACGGATCAGGCCTTCATTGATTGCAGTAATGCTCTCCAGGTCGAGGTGATTGGTTGGGCCGTCAAGCATGAGCACATTGGCACCAGAAACCATCATCTTGGCGAACATACATCGCACCCTTTCCCCACCTGATAGGACATTGGTCTTTTTAAAGGCATCTTCGCCGGAGAAAAGCAGCTGACCCAGCAGGCCTCGGATATAAGGCTCGTGTTGATCTACTGAATACCGACGTAACCAATCGATTAAGTTGTATTTCCCCGGCTCAAAATACTTGGTATTGTCTTTGGGGAAATACGCCCTGGTAGTGGTAACACCCCAGTTAACAGACCCGGCATCAGGCTCCATTTCACCAGCGAGAATTTTAAACAGTGTCGTCGTAGACGATTCATTTTCAGCCAGAAAGATCGTTTTATCGCCGCGAGCAATGGTAAAAGAGAGGTTATCCAGTACCTTTTTGCCCTCAATCGATTTGGTCAAACCTTCTACCGTAAGAATATCTTTCCCGGCTTCACGGGCAGGTTCAAAGTGGATATATGGATATTTTCTGGTTGAAACGGGCAAATCACCCAATTCCAGTTTTTCCAATTGTTTTTGTCTGGAGGTAGCCTGTTTTGATTTACTGGCGTTGGCCGAAAAACGAGCAATAAAGGCTTTTAATTCTTTAGCTTTGTCTTCTGCTTTTTTATTTTGATTATTTCTCAGGTTTTGAGCCAATTCACTGGATTGTCTCCAAAAATCATAGTTACCCGCATAAGTTGTGATTTTTCCATAATCAATATCAGCCGTCATGGTACACACTTTATTGAGAAAGTGTCTATCATGGGAAACGACAATCACCGTATTGCTAAAATTGAGTAAAAATTGTTCCAGCCAGTCTTTGGCCTTGATATCAAGGTGGTTTGTGGGTTCATCAAGGAGTAGAATATCGGGATTACCAAAAATAGCCTGAGCCAGCAAAACTTTAATTTTTTCGGAACCCTTGAGCTCATGCATCTTCCGCGCTGCATAAGAAACATCTAATCCCAGGCCAGCCAAAAGCACCATGGCCTCGGACTCAGCTTCCCAGCCACCCATTTCTCCAAAATCAGCTTCCAGTTCAGCCGCCCGCATACCATCAGCATCAGAAAAGTCTGCTTTCATATAGATGGCATCTTTTTCCTGCATGATATTGAATAGGGCCTCATTCCCTTTCAGGACCGTCTCAAGAACAGTAAAATCATCATAGGCGAATTGATTCTGCTTGAGCACGGACATGCGCTCGCCAGGATTCATACTAATACTCCCCTTCTGCATCTCGATATCTCCGGCAAGGAGTTTGAGAAAGGTAGATTTTCCTGATCCGTTTGCCCCGATGAGTCCGTAACAGTTGCCTGGTGTAAACTTTATATTTACATCTTCAAACAGTTTCTGACCACCAAAGGTCAGACTAACATTATTTGTAATTAGCATATATGAGTGTTTGTCCTATTTATGATCGCTTTCAACATCAATGGTTCATATAGTTGATGAAAGCTCCTCTTCAAACCAGAAAAGTAAATAAAATTTGATTATAATTGGAAGTTGGGTTTTACCAGATTGGAGTGGGTACTACTCAATTCGTTCAAGGATGAGCGGGGGTATTTCTGGCAGAGACCTGTCTATGGAAAAATATTCCTTCCCTTTGTTCAGCACCTCTTCCAGGGCTTTTTCATCATTGGAATAAATGCTCAGAATAGGGTCGCCCTTTTCCAACTTGTCTCCAAGTCTGGCATGGATATACAACCCGCTGGAAAAATCAATGGAGTCACTCATCTTTCGTCGACCCGCGCCCAATTGAATCCCGGCAAAGCCAAGCGCCATGGTATCCACCTGTGACAGGTAGCCAGATTTAGATGCAGTAATCACGCCTGAATATTTTGCCTTGGGATAATTGCTCAAATTGTCCAGTACCCTGGGATCGCCCCCCTGGAGTTCCGTAATTTTCTTAAGCTTCTCAAAGGCTGAGCCATCAGTAACCGTCCTGGTCTGAAGATCTATGGCAGCCGCTTGTGAAAGATCTGGATTTGACATCCTCAAAATCTCTGCACCCAGGGCATAGGTAACGTCCATGAGATCCTTGGGTCCATCCCCCTGAAGTCCTCGTACAGATTCCTCTATTTCAAACCAATTCCCAATAGCTGACCCCAAGGGCTGGTTCATGTCCGTGATCAGGGCGGTGGTTTTTATTCCATAGCCTTGGCCAATTGAGACCAGGCTGTTGGCCAGTGATCGGGATGCTTCGGGGGTTTGCATAAATGCCCCATTCCCAGTCTTCACATCCAGGACTAATCCCTGAATGCCTTCAGCGATCTTCTTGCTCATGATGCTGGCGGATATTAGTGGGATGGATCTTACAGTGGCAGTGACATCTCTGAGCGCGTAAATTTTCTTATCGGCGGGACAAATATTTCCCGTTTGTCCAATCAACCCAACATGCTCCTGGATGACCAGTTCTTTCCATTTATCTAACTCAAGGTTTACGTTAAACCCCGGGATGGACTCCAATTTATCAAGGGTACCACCGCTATGACCCAGCCCCCGACCGGATATCATTGGAATATGTATGTTTAAAACAGCAAGGATGGGTGCCAGTAATATGGAGACCTTGTCTCCAACACCCCCCGTACTGTGCTTATCAGCGACGAAATCTGGAGCCGAGCTGAAATCCATACGTTCTCCGGATTCCAACATGACTTTGGTGAGTGCCAAGGTCTCTTCGGTATTCATTCCCTGGATGAAGATCGCCATGAGCAAGGCAGACATTTGATAATCCGGAAGGCTTCCATCTGTATACCCAAGGATGAACTCCCGGATTTCACTATCACTTAGCTGTTGACCCTTCGATTTCTTTTCAATGATCTGATAGGGTATCATCTTCACTCCTGTAACTCTCAGCTAGTTCGACGTAATGAATCCAACCTGTCTGCATGCGTTGAAACATATCATCATCAATCACGCCGCGCTGCTTCGCAGGGACTCCAGCCCAAAGAGTCCGGGCAGGAACGTGTTCATATTCCTTGACCAGAGCTCCGGCTGCAACCAGGGCACCTTCATCAATTCTTGCCCAGCTCAGAACCGTTGCACCCATGCCAATGAGTGCATCATCCTTAACGATGCAACCATGGACAATCGCTTGATGTCCGATGGTGACTCGATCTCCTATCAAACAAGGGCCTTCTTCAGATTCCACATGGAGAATCGCACCATCTTGTACATTGACATTCGCGCCGATTCTGATTTTGTTCAAATCTCCACGGATCACCACATTATACCAGATGCTGCTCCCTGGGCCGATTTCAACATCACCGATGATTACCGCATTTTCAGCGACCCAGGCATCTTTGTGTATTTTGGGGCTGAGCCCTTTGAAGGATTTCTTCATCATCTCGATTTTTTACTTTCTTAATAGAGCATTAAACATAATCCCTACTGGATCATTTGGAAACAGTTTCAAATCATTTGGTCAGAGCAAAACCTCCGAAAACTGTCTTTCAGGCACTCACTCTGCTCACCGATTGAGCTATTTTCAGGATAAATCTGATTTAATCTTGACTTTTTTGTACAATATGCTTTACTTGGGCGCAAATGAAGGATGAAACTAATATATTGACTACGCAGAATGATGAAAAAAATGCGCTGAGTGATGACCAGCAAACCATCCAGAATATAACGGATCAAGAGTACAAATACGGTTTCGTTTCCGATATTGAAATGGGTGAATTTCCACAGGGTCTTGACGAAAACATCGTCAGGATGATCTCGGCAAAAAAACGCGAACCCAAGTTCATGACTGAATGGAGATTAAAGGCTTACCGCCAATGGCGTAAACTGAAGGAACCTAAATGGCCAAAACTGAAATATTCAGAAGTGTCTTATGAGGATTTATACTATTATGCCTCACCGAAAAAAGATGCTCCAAAAAGTTTGGCCGACGTGGATCCTGAGCTCCTGAGAACCTTCGACAAACTTGGGGTTCCACTGGAAGAACGGGAGCTGCTCGCTGGTGTTGCAGTAGATGCTGTTATCGATAGTGTCTCTGTGGCAACCACCTTCAAAGGAAAACTGGGTGAATTGGGCATCATCTTCTGCCCCATCAGTGAAGCCATTCAGGAACATCCTGAATTGGTGAAGAAATACCTGGGAACTGTGGTTCCCTACACAGATAATTTTTATGCGACACTGAACTCTGCGGTTTTCAGTGATGGCAGTTTTGTATATATCCCACCAGGTGTTCGCTGCCCCATGGAACTCTCCAGCTATTTCAGGATTAATGCGTCAAAAACCGGTCAATTCGAACGGACGCTCATCATTGCTGATAAGGGAAGTTATGTCAGTTATCTGGAGGGTTGTACTGCCCCCATGCGTGATGAAAATCAATTGCATGCCGCTGTCGTGGAGCTCATCGCCCATGAAGATGCAGAAATTAAGTACTCCACCGTTCAGAATTGGTATGCAGGGAATAAAGAAGGGGTTGGTGGCATTTTCAATTTCGTCACCAAGCGGGGACTTTGCGAAGGCAAAAACTCCAAAATATCCTGGACACAGGTGGAAACTGGCTCTGCGATCACCTGGAAATATCCCAGTTGTATCTTAAAAGGGGATAATTCCGTGGGTGAATTTTATTCTGTGGCGCTGACCAACAATCACCAGCAGGCAGATACAGGCACAAAAATGATCCATCTTGGCAAAAACACGAAGAGTCTGATCATCTCCAAGGGTATTTCTGCCGGGAAGAGCAGTAATGCCTATCGAGGATTGGTGAAGGTCAATAGCAAGGCAGAAAACGCCCGCAACTACTCTCAGTGCGATTCATTACTCATTGGAGATCAGTGTGGCGCCCATACCTACCCCTATCTGGAAATTGAGAATCCAACTGCCCAGGTTGAACATGAAGCCACCACCTCAAAGGTATCTGAAGATCAAATATTTTATTTAAATCAACGAGGCATTTCCACTGAAGATGCTATCGGCATGATTGTATCTGGTTATGCTCGAGAAGTATTTCAACAGCTGCCTATGGAATTTGCTGTAGAAGCCCAGGCTTTGATGTCGCTCAGTCTTGAAGGGTCGGTGGGTTAAATGAGTTCGATGAGTTTGGTGAGTTTGATGAGTTAAATGAGTTTAATGAGTTCGATGAGTTCGATGAGTTTGGTGAGTTTAATGAGTTTAATGAGTTTGATGAGTTTGATGAGTTTGATGGGTTTGATGGGTTTGATGGGTTTTGGGAGATTTAGTTTGTTGTTTGATAGATCAACGCAGGATTCTGAGATCGTGCTCATCAATACAGGCAATATGTTCTTGAATGATGGTATGAAATTGAATGATCAAAAAATTTGTAGTAAAAAAACCTTAAATAATCTCTGCGGCTTTGCGGCTCTGCAAGAGGGGAAATAGATGTTATCCATTAAAAATTTACAAGTATCCGTTGAGGATAAACCAATTTTGAAGGGTTTAAACCTGGAGGTGAAAGCTGGAGAGATTCACGCCATCATGGGACCCAACGGCTCCGGTAAGAGCACTCTCGCTCATGTTCTATCTGGAAGAGAAGGTTATCGTGTTGATGCCGGCACAGCCTATTACAAGGGTTTGAACCTGTTGGAGATGGCACCTGAGATTCGTGCCCGCGAGGGAATGTTTTTAGCTTTCCAGTACCCCATTGAAATTCCTGGTGTCAATAATACTTCTTTCTTGAAAAAAGCTCTCAACGAAATCAGGAAACATAATGGTGAAGAGGAGCTGGATGCCATCGATTTCCTCAGCCTAATCAAAAAACAGATGAATCTGGTGGAGATGAAAGAGAATCTGCTGAGGCGTCCCGTAAATCAGGGTTTTTCCGGGGGTGAGAAGAAGCGCAATGAGATTTTGCAGATGGCCGTATTGAACCCCACCCTAGCCATTCTGGATGAAACCGACTCAGGATTGGATATCGATGCCCTGCGTATTGTGGCGGGTGGAGTCAATAAATTGCGTTCTGCTGACAATGCTTTTGTGGTCATCACCCATTATCAGAGACTCCTGGATTACATCGTGCCTGATTTTGTCCATGTGCTTTCTGATGGACAGATCATCAAATCCGGCACCAAAGAATTAGCCCTGGAGCTGGAAGAACGTGGCTACGACTGGTTGGTGGATAAAGCAGAAACTCAGGCGTAGGCAAGGGAGCAAGCGTGGCACAGCAAACCAATAATTTTTCAAATTGGATCAGCCAACAGATTGAAGCTGATACGACCTTCACTCTTTCTGATGCAGTCAGATCCCCTTCCCGGTCCAGATTGGCTGAGGGTATTTTTCCCACTCGCAAGGATGAGGAATGGAGATATACACCCCTTGGTCAAATTCTAGAATCGAGCCCTGATATGGACAGCCGCAGTGCGGTGACTCCAGAATTTATCAACAAACTTAAAGATGCCATGCCCCAGGCCCATACCCTTGTATTCATTAATGGCCAATATTCTGAGAATTTTTCGGATAACCAGACTCATCTTGAAAATGCAGGATTAAGGATCTCTCGCTTTTCTCAATTAAACAGCACACAGCTTCAGATGGTAGAAGAGACTATACTCAATGCTGCTTTAACGGATGATAACATTTTTCAACATATCACCTTGGGTCTAGCTCAAAATGGGCTTTTCATAGAGCTAGCTCAAAATGTGGATACTCAGACGACATTACATATCATTCACATCTCCTCAGCTCAAGGCGACACCTCATTTACCAATCCAGTTCAAGTTGTCCGATGTGGCGAAAACAGTCATTTGAAAATGGTAGAACAATTTACCTCACTGGGACAGGCCGCCGTCATTACAGTACCTGCCAGTTACATTCAGATGGACAAGGGCGCTGGTCTTGTCCATTATAAAATTGGTATAGAGAATAACGAAACCAATCATGTCTCCAATACATCAGTGAGGGTTGCTGAATCGGGGACTTATCAGTCCCATCAATATTTGTTGGGTTCGAAGCTGACCCGATCAAACCTGGAGGTCAGTTTTACAGGACCAGATGGACACGCTGTGCTCAGGGGAATTTATCTGGGTGATGAGAATCAGCATCTGGATATGAGAACCTATATGGACCATGCTCATCCACACTGCAGTAGCGATCAGCATTTCCGTGGAATTTTAAATGGACATGCTCGTGGAGTATTTAATGGAATGGTTCTGGTACGCAAAGATGCCCAGAAAACGGATGCACAACAGACTAATAAAAATCTGCTCTTATCACGGGATGCCCGCGTCGATACAAAACCCCAGCTGGAAATTTTCGCTGATGATGTAAAATGTGCCCATGGAGCAACCATCGGTGAGCTAGACCCGGATGCTCTGTTTTATCTTCAATCCAGGGGGATTGGTAAAAAGGACGCAGCCCTCATGCTGACGAGAGCCTTTGCTGCAGAGATTAGCCAGGAAATAGAGCTAATATCTCTCCAGGATTATCTTCAGGACAAGATTGCAGCATCCTTAAATGAGATTGTCAATGCCAGTATTTGACGTGAATAAAGTACGCAGCGATTTTCCCATACTGGGAACTCATGTCCATGGAAAACCATTGATTTATGCCGACAATGCTGCTTCAACTCAGAAACCCCAACAAGTGATGGACTCCATTTCAGATTTATACTCAAATCATTACGCAAATATTCACCGTGGAGTTCATTATCTCAGTCAAAAGTCAACAGCGCTCTATGAAGGAGCTCGTGAAACAGTAAAAAACTTTATCCATGCGAAAAAGATCGAAGAAATCATCTTTGTTCGTGGAACCACCGAGGGGATAAATCTCATTGCCAGCAGTTATCTTGAGCCTCTGCTCAAGGCTGGAGATGAGATATTGCTCTCTGAGATGGAACATCATTCCAATATCATACCCTGGCAGCTCACTGCCGAACGAACCGGTGCAATTTTGACCATTATTCCCCTGCTGGAGAATGGGGAATTGAACCTGAGTGTACTGCCAACTCTGCTGTCCTCCCGAGTCAGACTGGTTGCTGTGACCCAGATGTCAAATTCGCTGGGTACCTTGAACGATATTTCACGCATTATTGAGCTCGCCCATCAACAAAGTATCCCGGTGCTCATCGATGGAGCTCAGTCTATTGCTCATATGGCCATTGACGTACAAAAACTTGATTGTGATTTTTTTGTGTTTTCAGGACATAAAATCTATGGCCCCACAGGTATCGGGGCTTTGTATGCCAAAGAAAAGCACTTACTCAATATGAGACCCTATCAGGGGGGTGGCGACATGATCCTGAGCGTCAGTTTTGAAAAAACCGAGTATAATGACATTCCCTACAAGTTTGAAGCGGGCACCCCGAATATTGAGGGGGCGATTGGAATGGCAACCGCACTGGATTATGTATCCGATCTGACTATTGAAGCTATCGCTGAGTATGAGCAGGAATTACTTGCCTACGCAACCAAAATATTTACTGCAATTGAAGGACTGCACATCATTGGGACGGCTCCTCACAAAGGCAGTATCATCTCATTTGTTCTGGATGGTATTCATCCACATGATGTGGGAACTGTTATGGATATGGAAGGTGTCGCTGTAAGAACAGGACACCACTGCACTCAGCCTGTCATGGAGCATTACCACATCCCGGCCACAACTCGCGTCTCACTCTCCTTTTACAACACATTTGAGGAAATCGATGATATAGCCAAAGCGATAACCAAGGTTAAGGAGCTCATGGGTTGATGTCAGAATTAAGAGAGTTATATCAGGAAGTCATCCTGGATCACAATAAAAATCCACGAAATTTTATGAAACTGAAAGTTCACTCTCACCATGCAAATGGACACAATCCACTTTGTGGAGACAAGTTGGAACTATATCTGGATGTGGTCGATGGAGTGATTAAGGATATCAGCTTCGTGGGAAGTGGTTGTGCGATATCAACCTCCTCGGCTAGTCTGATGACACAATTTCTGAAAGGCAAGACAGTTGATGAATCACGGCATTACTTCGAAAGTTTCCATGATTTGGTTACTGGCAAAGCGCTCAGTGAAGAAAAATTAGAACAACTCGGCAAATTAGCCGTATTCGCAGGTGTCCAAGAATTTCCTGCACGAATAAAGTGTGCGAGTCTCTCCTGGCATACCCTCATGAATGCCCTGGATAGTAAAGATGAAACTGCTGCGACTGAATAGCCAAATAATTGGATTATATATATGAATGATAATATTCCAGAAATTGATCTAAAAGAAATTGAAGATAAAATCGTTTCCACGATCAAGACCATCTATGACCCTGAAATACCCGTAAATATTTATGATCTGGGGTTGATTTATGACATTAAGGTAACTGAAGAACTTGAAGCTTATGTAAAGATGACTTTGACGGCACCTAATTGTCCAGTGGCTGGTTCACTACCCATATCGGTTAAACAGCAAATCTTGCAGGAAGTCCAGGAATTGGAGTTTGCTGATGTGGAAGTCGTGTGGGAACCTCAGTGGCATAAAGATATGATTAGCGAAGCCGGCTTACTCCAACTCGGTTTACTCTAAAATGAAACTTAGCGCTCAAGAAGAATATGGCATTCGTTGTTTGCTCCATATCGGTCATCAGACTGAGAGGGGTTCCGGAAGCAGTCTTTCAAGCATAAGTAAAGCTGAAAAGATCACTCCCTCCAATACAGCTAAACTGGTCAGGATTCTACGGATGAACGGTTTTGTAGAAAGTAGCCGTGGGAAGGATGGTGGGTATACTTTAGCGATGGCGCCTGAAGACATCAAGCTTAGCGACGTTTTTGAGGTTTTGGGGGGCAAATTATTTGGCGAGGGCTTTTGTGCTCATTATGCAGGAACGGATAATAAATGTGTTCACTTTGATCAGTGTACCATCAGATCCTTCTGGTGTGCGATCCAATCCGTTCTTGACCATGTACTCAGCCAAACCACATTAAAACATCTTATGGATCCTAACGAAATGGGTTGGTGGGAGACTTGTCTGTCAGCGAACCCACTCTTGCCTCAGCAATCATCTTAATATTTTTTAAAGATTTACATCCAATTTCACTTCCCTGCAGCAGGGAAAAGGTGATAAATATCACTGTGGAAATAAAATGTTACAATTGTCGCATTTATAATACACAATTAGCATTTTAGCTCTATATTGTGGCCTTGCCATTTTAATATGATGGAAATTTTGAAAAAGTGACTTAAAAATCTGCCTAAGTAAGAAGCGACTATGAACAGCAAGCAAAAAAATCAGGCCCGAGTACTCATCGTAGATGATGAGCCAGACATCACTCATCTTTTTGAAAATTTTCTTAGTGATCTTGGATATGATATATCTACAGCCACTGAACCTGAAGAAGCAATTGAGCTTTTTGAGAAAGAAGATTTTGATGTAGCAGTCCTGGATATCAATATGCCACGAATAAGTGGGTTGAAATTACTCGAACAATTTAAGCAGACAAATCCGCAACTTATCGTCATTATGGTCAGCGCCATCCAGGATACAGATATCGTAGTAAAATGTATCCAGCATGGTGCCTATGATTATCTTGCCAAACCCATCATTGACTTAAATCAATTACAGATTCGCATTTCACGCGGTTTATCGGAAAAACGAATCCGTAGTGAGAATATTGCTTTAAGGAAAGAGCTGAAGCGTCACACCGACTTTCTAGAGATTGAAGCCCATTCAGCGGTGATGCAGCGGATTCTGGAAAAGATAAGCACGGTTGCTGATTACAATACGACTGTTTTGCTGACCGGTGAATCAGGTACAGGCAAAGAGGTCGCTGCCCGTTTGGTTCATCAGCAAAGTCGCAATAGCAGGGGCTCTTTTATTCCTATTAACTGTGGAAGTATCCCAGGAACCTTGCTCGAGAGTACGCTGTTTGGTCATGAAAAGGGGTCCTTCACCGGGGCGAATGAGAGAAAAAAGGGTGTCTTCGAGGAATCTCACAATGGAACTATTTTCCTGGACGAGATCACTGAGACCACTCCTGAATTTCAGATACAATTGCTGCGGGTCCTGGAAACCAGCACCATACGTCGTGTCGGAAGTAGCGTTGAAATTCCCCTGCATCTGAGAGTGGTGGCAGCAACCAATCAAAATATTGCAGAATTAGTCAAGATGGGGCGTTTTCGTGAAGATTTATATTTTCGTTTGAACGTCTTTCATATTGAAATCCCCCCTCTGCGGGAGCGAAGAGAAGACCTACCCGTGATCATTGAGTATCACTTAAAACGCCTATCCAGCGCTATGGGAAAAAATGTGACTCGAATTGCCCCTAAGGCATTAGAAGTTTTCAATACCCATAATTGGCCAGGTAATATCCGTGAATTGGTGAATGTGTTAGAAAATGCAATGATAATGTGCAAGGGCGATTCCATCTCAGTTTCGGACTTACCCACCCACTTATTAAGCGGCGGTAGTTCCATGGTTCTCAACCAGAACCACGAGGTTGACAATTATGCTGATGCCAAGGAGGAGTTTGAGAGAATATATTTTCAGGCCCTTCTGCAACAATCTGAGATGAATATCAGTAAAGCAGCTCAATCTGCAGGTTTAAGTCGTCAACACCTGCATTTGAAATTAAAAAAGCTGGGTATCCAGAACTGATATTTATTAAGCATCCTGCAGCCTGTAACAAAATAACGACATATTCCCCTTTTTACATTCGTTCAATGTTGTTTACATTATGAAGCTTATGATTAATTAATTGCAAGCGTAGCAACTGAGAAAGTGATGGAAATAGTTAAAGAAGAAAACTCCCCAAGTCTAGGCGCAATCCAGGCTGAAGGAATTTCAGAGATTTATGGTACCTTTGGTCTGAAAATGACCAGCCTAAAGGGTATCGCCTCCTTTGCTACGGGTATGGCCCTCAAAATCGGTGAAGAAGTTTGCCAATTTCATAGTCTTGTTCCCATTGATGTTAAGGAAGACGGCACAGTGGTCATCGCCATGTCAGATCCCCTGGATATGGTTGCAGTACAGATAATCAGAGCTAAGCTCAAGCAGGATATCGCCACAGTGTGGGCAGATGCAGATGAGATTGAGTTTGCAATCGGTTCCATTTTTTCTGACAAAAATACTTTTGAAGACACTCTCCAGGATCTGGTTGAGGTTGAAGATGAAATGGAAGAAATGGAGGAAGTAGATGAAGATAGTATCGATATCCTCCGCACTCAAGCAACTGATGCCCCTGCAGTTGTCTTTGTAAACTCGCTTTTGGTCCAATCTATTCAAGAACGTGCCAGTGATATCCACATTGAACCCCAGGAGAATAATCTCAGAATTCGTTTGAGAATTGATGGGATGTTGCGTGAGTTCCCACCAGCGAATAGAAGGTTACAAAATGCAGTGATAGCCAGAATCAAAATTCTGGCTGATCTTGACATTGCTGAACGCAGAATTCCCCAGGATGGGCGAGTCAAATTTAAAATTATGGGACGTAGTGTGGATGTTCGCTGTTCAACTATTCCTGGAATATATGGTGAAAAGATTGTGATGCGTATCCTGGATCAGGGATCTACCTCCCTGGTTCTTGATGACTTGGGATTTCCTGCTGATAAACTGGTTCTGCTTAAGGAAAAAGCCAATGCAGCCAATGGCATGATTCTGGTTACCGGACCGACGGGATCTGGAAAAACCACAACACTCTACTCAGTGCTTAATTATGTTAACAGTCCTCAGCTGAACATCATTACCGTAGAAGATCCTGTTGAATATAGACTGGAAGGTATTAACCAGGTACAGGCTCGTCCCAATGTAGGGTTGACCTTTGCCTCGGCCTTGAGATCAATTCTTCGTCAGGATCCTGATATCGTTATGGTTGGAGAAATTCGCGACCTTGAAACTGCCGAGATTGCCATCAAGGCAGCGCTAACAGGTCACATGGTATTAAGTACTCTGCATACAAATAATGCCGTTGCAACTATCATTCGTTTACTTAATATGGGGATTGACAAGTATTTGATCGTATCTTCTGTGTCAGTTATAGTGGCCCAGCGATTGGTGAGACGAGTATGTTCCGGGTGCAGAGAACCTGTGGAGCCCTCCATTGATATTAAAATGTTTATGGAGCGGCAGGGTGTTGACATAACACAATCTACCTTTTATAAGGGCAAGGGGTGCAAACAGTGTTCAGGATCCGGATTTTGGGGTCGATTCGGAATTCATGAAATATTATTTATGGATGCAAATATTAAAGAAATGATAATAAACGATGCCTCTGAGGCGCAGATTCGCAAAGCGGCTGAAGCAGCTGGAACCCTATCCATTTTTGATGAAGGCATTATCCGCGCCCGTAATGGAGAAACTACTTTAGAAGAAATTATTAGGGTCGCCTAATGGGCAATTTCAGATATATCGCAGTCGATGTGAAAGGCAAGCGTACTGAAGGTACGCTGGGCGGTTTTACTCGAGAGGAAGTGAGCGCTGAGCTACGCCGTATGGGTTTGAAACCGGTTAGCGTAGAGCCTGTTCGGAAGAAAAAGCGCGAGTGGAAACTGAGTGAGATTAATCTCAGCCCTCCCAAGGTTAATCCTTCATTAAAAGTCATATTTTTTCGGGAACTATCCACTCTGCTTGATGCGGGAATTCAATTGGTGGATGCCATTTCAATTATTCAATTGCAGTTTGAGGATAAGAATTTTCAGAAGGCCATTGGTGAAATTCTGGTTTTTGTAAAATCAGGACACCCCTTTTCAGACGCACTTGCTGAGCATAAACATATCTTTCCACAGTTTGTTATCTCCCTGGTCTCCGCAGCAGAAATGGGTGGAGGATTGGATAAAATTCTGAGCCAGATCGCTGTGTATATTGAAAAAGAGGATGATGTTCGGAAGCGCTTGAGCTCAGCCGTAAGTTATCCAAAATTCATCGGTGGTTTTTTTGCTGTCGTTCTCGTCGGTGTGATGTTTGGTCTCATGCCCAAATTTGCGGACATATTTTCAAGTTTTGGTGCGGATCTTCCTGCTTCAACTCAAATAATGATTGACATCAGTTCCTTCCTGCGAAAGCATTTAATCATTGAAGCCATTTTCATCGGAGGATCTTGGATTGGATTCAAGGCATTTAAAACTTCAGCCAAGGGCAAGTACTTCCTGGACAAGCATATTTTCAAATTACCTGTGGCTGGACACATTATTCACAAATCGATGATTTCACGCTTTGCCAAGACGCTTGCAGTATTGATCAGAGCAGAGGTTTCAATTGTCAATGCGTTAAAAATTGCAGGGAACACCTCTGATAATGAATATATCAAAGAAATTACTGAAAATGTTTCTTTACAGATCACTCATGGCCGAAGTCTGGGAGGTCAATTATCAAAATATACAGACATCTTCCCCATCATGGTTAGTTCCATGATTACGGTTGGCGAAAAATCTGGTGCACTTGCCATTATGCTTGAAAAAATTTCTGAATTTCATGAGGCAGATTTCAATAGCGCCGTAGATAAGTTATCAAAAACCATTGAACCTATTGTTATGGGTGGTCTTGGTGTTGTCATAAGTATTATTATCGTGACCCTCTATCTCCCTATTTTCCAGATGAGTTCCGCTATTCACTAATTCTGGGGGATAACGCCTTTTTAGGATTCATTCTGCTTGGCTCTCGTTTGATAGATGTCAAGTAGGGTTTGTGACTATATCAAAATTTTTCTTTAAGTATAAGGCATTTGGGAGCCCAATAAGCTTTTTGATATAACGTCAGATTAATGCTACATACTCCTAAAATTAGTGCCAAGATTTGACTTCCCTAAAAAGCGCCAACTTATTCACTGGTTTGGATGGTAGCAGAATATTACAATACGCGCATATCCTTGTATTTTTTGAGATTATATTGGTGCGATTACTTAAGAGTAAGGTTTTTCCTAATTGATTTATAGGGAATTCCTCTTGGAATAGTAGTGGTATTGTTCTAATTTTAAGACATATAAGCGGATTTGCTCTTTGTAAATGTTACATATTTTTGCAAAGCATAATAATATTACATTTTGTATCATGTTGTTTATTAAGCTTTTATGGTTTTTATTCATATTGGCATAACCTTTGAAGATATATGATACCATGAAGCGAAGTAGTATGTATCTGAAATATAAAGGATACGTTCGCTCAATAAACGTAAAAAAAAAGTCCTTAGAGGAGGATATTAAATGAACAAAAATAGTGGTTTTTCATTAGTCGAGCTGATGATCGTAATCGTGATCATCGGTGTTTTGGCAGCTGTTGCAGTGCCTATTTATAACAACAATGTCATGAAGGCAAAAATGAGTGAGGCCGATGCTGCCTTAGGTAGTATCAGAACTCAATTACGTGTCTATTATGGCGAAAACGGTACCTATCCAACCGAAGCCAGTGCAGTTGCTGTTGTTGGCCAAGATTGGAATGATATCAATATAGGCGAGCTAAATGGTAAGTACTTCGGAGATTCTTCATACACTTATGTAAGTGCTGATGGCGCATCATATTCCATTACATGCGCTGCAAATGGTGTTCTTGAATCACCCCGTATATTAGATCAATCCGGTAACCTGACTGGTGGTATACTCTCGAATAATTAATTGTATACCTAGATTTTTAAGGTAGTTAGCTTTTTGAAACGGATGAATAATCAGGGTTATACCCTTGTTGAGGTTATGATTTCCGCGACCCTGCTGGCCATCATTGTGCTGGGTACGATGCAGTACTTCACATTGAGTCGCTGGCAGATTGAAAAGGGCATCAGAGCTCAACTCGCCTGGGCGAATATGGCTTCCCGAATGGAGAAAGCCATTGACCTGGGTTATGCATCACTTCAAGATAGTTTACCTGAAACTTCGGTATCCCTGCTCCTTAACGGGATTCAGGGATACCGTACTACTATTGTCACTTCAATTGACGATAGTTCCGATGGTTATTATCCCACAGATACTTCAATACCCGATTATTTCAATGTAACAATAAAATTTGCCTGGTTCACTCCTGATAATATAACCGACAGTCTCAGTTGTAGTTTCTCAGAAGAACGCGGCTGGACTTATTGATGAAACATGTCAACCCGTAACCAGGGGTTTTCACTTGTTGAACTGACATCCGCCATGGTTGCCAGTGCAATCTTGGTTATCGGATTTGGATCTGTTATTGTCATGAGTCGCAATCAATTGTCTGATGCAAATGTGCGCGTTGGTCTCGGCTACGACCAAGTGATTCTGGACCGCTACGTCCGTACAAAACTCACCTCCACCGTCAGCGATTCGATGAAAATCTATGCTGATGCCTCCGATGAGGCTGCAGGAATCACAAGTACAACGGGTACCATACTCAGGGCGGTTGATGCAGATTCGACTGTTTACCATCTGGATATTACAGATAATACATTACTCTGGGTAACCGACTCGATTAATCACAACCCTGTTGACTCCGAAGTCATAGATTTACTTTTCACAGAGCGGGTAGGTAACATCGGTAAAGTGTTAAGTCTTAGCATGAAATTGTGCTCAGCCGGTGACACACTTGCCAGTGCCTGGACCATCACACTCAGAAATTAGAATACTCATTTTTAACTGGTAGCATCTTTGTGGCTTTTCATAGCCTCATTACCTTTTCATAATATCAAAAGATACCCACAATCTCCACTTCTTGATGTTTGAATCTCTCTCGCCAATATGGTTTGGCATACCATCAAGATAATGGCACCTGGAGATAACCATCTCTGATGATGCTACGCTTTACTCATTTCAAATATTTAATTGAACTCTCAGCTACCATATGATCTGAGCGGCCTATGCTCCCTGTGACGCTGATGCGCTTGAAAAGCTATACACGAACACCACTTCAGCTTAGGTCAATCACCAGGGCGGATATAGAGGGTTCTGGCTCGCTTTTAAGGACATTTATAGTCTCTTTTAGCCTGATTTCAGCATTCAAAAAGCGCCTCATTTCACATGATTTATTTATTGAGAACAATTATTCTGTTTTACACCCTAATATTCAGCTCTATATCCAATAATACGAGAATATGCCCCTCTCATATTTGTAAAATATCGTAATATT
>JAIPGJ010000010.1 GCA_021736185.1 Fidelibacterota bacterium
CCATTTTTTCCCTAAACTTCAATTATTTTAAAAAATTTAAGATTGCCGAAGATAAAAGTTTGGGTTGATCGGCATGTAACCAGTGCCCGGCATCGGGTATGGTCTGTATTTGAGCGAAGGGAAAATAGTGGAGAATTTCAGGGGAGAGAGATGCTTCCAGATAATCTGAGTTTCCACCTCGGAGGAACAGAACAGAACCGCTAAAGGACTGAAGAAGATTTAGTCCCGTAGTTAAGTCGCCATAATGTTCTAGCAGGACATCTCGATTAAATTTCCAAGCTAGACTGCCATCCAGTCTCCTCAGGATATTTTTCATTAAAAATTGACGCACAGCTGGAGGCTTAATCGTGTTTTCCAGTTGCAATCGGATTTCATCCCGGCTGCTGAATTCATCAGGATTAATCGTGGACAGCGCTTGCAGAATGGTCTCATGCTTTCCTTCCACACGGTCTATTCCAATATCAAGAATACATAAACTCATAACCATCTCTGGATAAGTTGAGGCGAAAAGCATTCCGACTTTACCACCCATTGAGTGGCCGACGATATGGACGGGACCCAGATGCTCCTGACCAATAAACTGGTAGAGATCATGAGCCAGCTCCTCATAATTCATTGCTGATTCATGAGGTGAACTACCATGGTTACGCTGATCCAGGGCAAAGACTTGAAATTCTCGTCCCCAGCGACGGGCCAGGGTGTGCCAATTGTCTGATGATCCAAACAGTCCGTGTAGAATGACCAGGGGCTCACCCGCTCCATATTTCCGAAAATGGAGCCTCATTCGATAATTGAAACTGGATCCTTGAGACTCACAGTCCCGCTGCCCAGTGCCAGCAGATTCATGCCGAACATCACTTTCCCATTTTGTTTGCGGTAGCCAGCCAGGGTCTTGAGTGGCTCTTTGGATGTGACTCCGGTTTTCTGATCGATGGTAGTGACCTGACAACGTGCACAAGGTTTTACGACCAGAAATTCAACAGGGCCAATCTTGATTCTTTTCCAATGATCCTCGGCAAACGCCTCGAACCCGCTCACCACCAGGTTGGCCCGAAATCTATCCATGGGTATTGGCTGCTTCAGCCGACCATTAAGGTCGTCCAGGGATGATTGTGAAGTGAGGAGATAGGGGTAGCCATCTGCAAAGCTGACATCAAATGAGCGATCCTGAGGTAGACCCACTCTGAGGATAGGCCGATGCACTTCTTCATTCATGTGAATGAGATGTACAGGTTGATCCAGAACAGCACTAAACCAATCATCACAAGCCTGGCTCACCCACAAAGCTTCCAAACTGTCTTTCCAGATCTTAACCGTATGGCGAACGTCACTATGAATATTCAGGTCCAGATAGAGCAGTGTTTTGTCGGGGTAGCTCACGATCAGCTGGTCTTTTTCATGAGAAAGTTTGATCTGACTTAAAAGTGGCGTCGAGCGTTGAGAAATGAATTGTCCTTTTTCATCCACCAGCAACCAGCGCCTATCCAGAGGAAAACCGCGATCCAATACGCGGCTGGATTGGAGATCAATGCCTGCACAGGATTTGATGGGATAGATGCATATCTGGTCCAAGGTGAACATAAAGGCGTGATCCTAATTAGACATTGAAGTGAAAATAAATGCAGTCCCCTTCTTGAACGATGTATTCCTTGCCCTGTAAGGAGATCAAGCCTTTCTCTTTGAGGATCTTCTCTGAGCCGTGGATCATGAGATCATCAAACTTGAATATGGCGGCTTTGATAAACCCCTTTTCAAAGTCTGTGTGAATTTCAGCTGCAGCTTTGGGGGCGGTTGATCCTTTCCTGATAGTCCAGGCTCTGACCTCTTTTGGACCTGCAGTATAAAATGATTGGAGATGCAATAAATCGTATGCGCGATGGATCAGTTTATTCAAGCCAGGCTCAGCGAGGCCATATTCTTCACAAAAATCAAGCTTTTCAGCCTCATCCAGAATGGCAATCTCCTGTTCAAGTTTGCCACACAGTCGCAAAGCACCAGCACCCGTTGCCTCGGCATAATCAAATAAACGCTGGGTCAAAATGCTTCGCTCTTCAGCTAATATTTCATCTTCATCCACATTGGCCACGTAGAGAACAGGTTTCATGGTGAGTAAAAAGTAGGTCCTGGCACGAATGATTTCATCTTCATCCAGATCCATGCTTCTGGCTGGCTTGATATCATCGAGATGAGTGCGGATTTTGGTGAGCAAGGCTTCATCCGCCTTGGCAACTTTATCACCTGATCTGGCCAATTTGGTGACACGATGCAGTTGTTTCTCTACAGAATCCAGATCCTTGATGATGAGTTCACTTTCGATGGTTTCTATATCTCGAATGGGATCGATGGAGCCTTCAACGTGGGTGATGTTATCATCTTCAAAGCAGCGAACCACATGCACAATGGCGGTGACTTCACGAATATGTCCCAGAAATTGATTCCCCAGTCCTTCACCTTTACTGGCGCCGCGAACCAGGCCGGCGATATCTACAAATTCCATAACGGCAGGCGTTGTTTTAAGCGGTTCATAAATCTTTGCTAAAGCAAGCAGCTTTGCATCTGGGATTGGCACGATCCCCACATTGGGGTCGATGGTGCAAAACGGATAATTCTCAGCCGGGATATCAGATGCTGTGAGTGCATTGAAAACTGTCGATTTACCCACATTGGGAAGACCCACAATTCCACAGGTTAAAGCCATTCTATAATTCCTAATTCATTTGTTCAATAGTTTATAATTGATTGAGATTTGGTGCTGTGGATGATTCTCATCAAGCAAAAGACCTCTGATGGAAGCAAAACGCTCTCTCCCTATCTTCCCTGATCCCGATCTCGACGATTTCCCGCATCCTCAAGACATGGGCAGCGCTATCCAGATGAACGGCGCGTCTTTGGTCCAGGAGAAAGAAAATTGTTTGACTCATTTAATCAGAGCCTCACATAGTTTTTCAAAGCCAGTCAGGTTTTCCATGGAACCCAGGGCAATCAATTTGTCGTTTACCCTCAACTTATAGTTGGGGTCCGGATTAAAATTTGCCTCGCCAGTGCGCTGTTCTACGGCGGTAATGATGATATTATGATTTTTTCTTACTTCAAGTTCAACGATCGATTTTCCCTCCGCTTGAGAGTTAGCCTCGATTGATATGGTTTCAAGGACGAGGTCCAGATTGCCCCTGTTCATGATGAGTTCGATAAAATCTACAACCCCTGGTGTCATGGCCTGCCTGGCCAACTTGGTTCCAGCTGCTTCATAGGGGTTAATCACCGTATTCGCTCCAGCTTGTTTCATCTTGGGGATAGATGATGGAATGGTGGCGCGGGTTAAAATAAAAAGATCCTGCTTTAGATTTCTAGCAGAAAGCGTTAAAAAAAGATTGTCCTGATCATCCTTCAAGACACCGATGAGCGTGGTGGCTTTCTCAATGCCGGCAGTTAACAAAACCTCATCCTGGGTAGCATCTCCCTCAACAAGCACGATATCATTCTGCACCAGCGTGGTGATTTTATCTAAATCATTTTCGATCACCACAAAACTTTTACCAGCGTTTTTAAGTTCATTGGCAATGGCTTGTCCCATGCGTCCATACCCACAGAGGATATAGTGCTCATTCAACTTTTTAACTTGTTTCGCCATGCGAAACCTCCTGTAGCGTTTGAGATCCACCGCTCGCTGTGCAATATGCCCAGCAATGATGAAGAAAGTACCAATTCCTGAAAACATAATAAATATGGTCCAGAGATGACCAAGATCTGACATCTTCCAGACCTCTTGAAATCCAACCGTAGCCAGGGTAATAGCCGTCATATAAAAGGCGTCAAACCAGCCGACATGTTCAATAATGACATAACCAGTGGTCCCTAAAAGGATGATGCCCAGCATGCCCAGGATCAGATGTTC
The DNA here is from genome assembly GCA_021736185.1 of Fidelibacterota bacterium. GTDB lineage: Bacteria > Fidelibacterota > UBA8477 > UBA8477 > JABMPR01 > JABMPR01. The sequence goes on from JAIPGJ010000010.1 coordinate 3,896, forward strand.
GATTCTCGTTTCCAGCATGCGTAATAATAGTTTTGATAAGGGCTGAAGGCTACCAAAATTAGCGATTTATGGGGAGTCCCTTTACACGACTGCGTTACACGGCACTGAGAATCTGGCTGGGATGAAAATTGTGGTTTACTTGGATCATAATTGAGTTTGATACTTCCCACTCCAAGTCTTTTGAACCCTATGCTTTTAGATTACATTGTAAGCCAATGAATACCGCACTGAACACTATTAAATACCTCATAAACGAAAAAATTAATCGGAGTTTGTATGTCAAAAATTGTTGATGTTTTTAGTCGCCAAATTTTGGATTCCAGAGGGAATCCAACGGTTGAAGTTGATGTGTACCTGGAGAGCGGAGCCTTTGGCCGCGCTGCAGTTCCCTCTGGAGCTTCCACAGGTGAACATGAAGCCGTGGAGTTACGGGATGGAGACAAGTCAGTTTATCTTGGCAAAGGTGTAAGTAAAGCCGTAGCTAATGTGAACGATATCCTGTCAGATATGGTTATCGGTATGGAAGCCGTAGAACAGCGGGCTGTGGATCAAAAAATGATCGACGCAGATGGTACTGATAACAAATCCAAGTATGGTGCCAACGCTATTCTGGGTGTATCTCTTGCTACGGCCAGAGCTGCTGCCATGGATTTTGATCTCACCTTATATGAATATCTTGGGGGCGAGGATGCCACCTTGCTGCCCACACCCATGATGAATATTCTCAATGGTGGTGAGCACGCTGACAATAATGTTGATTTTCAGGAATTCATGGTTTTCCCCCTGGGTGCCAGCAGTTTTAAACAGGCCCTTCAAATGGGTGTCGAGACTTTTCACCAGCTAAAAAGTGTTCTGAAAAGCAAGGGAATGAATACCTCAGTTGGCGATGAAGGTGGTTTTGCACCAAATTTACGTTCCAATGAAGAAGCTGTTGAAGTGATCCTGGAGGCTATTGAAAAAACCGGATATAAGGCTGGTAAAGATATCTATCTAGCCCTGGATGTTGCCTCAAGTGAAATTTATGACCCAAAGACCGGCTTGTATAATCTCGCCGGTGAAGGCAGGACGCTGAACTCAGATGAAATCGTGGAATTTTATGCCGATTGGGTTTCCAAGTATCCCATTATTTCCATAGAAGATGGAATGGATGAAAATGACTGGAAGGGCTGGCAGAAATTATATGCCAGGTTAGGTGACAAAATTCAACTTGTGGGGGATGATCTTACCGTGACCAACCCTGTCAGGCTTCAAAAAGCAATCGACATGAAAGCAATGAACAGCATCTTGATCAAGCTGAATCAGATTGGAACTTTGACTGAAACCCTGGATACCATCAAAATGGCCCACGAAAATAATATGACCTGCGTTATTTCCCATCGTTCTGGTGAAACAGAAGATACCACCATTGCTGATCTGTCCGTGGCAATGGGAACGGGACAGATCAAGACTGGGTCAGCCTCACGCAGCGATCGTATCGCCAAGTATAATCAGCTTCTGAGGATCGAAGAAGAGCTTGGTGATTTGGCGACATTTAATGGTATTAAGGCCCTCAATCCTAAATAAGGATTCACATGGCGAACCAACGGTCACGTTCCACTAACACTCGCTCTGCCAGGAAAACAGGGGGCTTGTTTCAAAATAAAGTCGCCTGGATATCCGGGTTCATTATTCTGATGATACTCTTTCAGATTTTTGTGATGAGAGATGAGGGACTGTATAGTCTCCTTCAGCTCAAGCAGGAAGTTAAAGATATGAAAGCGCATATTGCGCGCCTGGAAATAGAGAAGGCTGAGCTAGAAAGTGAACGTGACCGTTTATTAAATGATCCAGATTATCTGGAACGGATCGCCCGTGAGAAATTTCGCATGGCCAAACCTGGCGAAAAGGTTTTTCATGTGGTTACCGAAACCAAAAAAGATGGAAAAACTCGGTAAATGGATCTCAAGCCCAGAAAAAATCAATTTTTGGATTATGTGTAAAGAATGAGCACTGATTGCGAACCTGGCAATTTCATATCTTTCACCGGAGTGATCACAGGGCTGAAGCATTCAGATCCAATCCGACCACTCCACTTTTAAACATCTCTCTCAATTCAATTTTCGCTCACAGGAATTTCCACATTTTACTCATCATGAGTGGATTCCTGACGAGCAATACTTTTGCTGCCGAGCAGGATTCTCTTGCCTACATTTTTCGGCAGGATAATCTCTCCACAAATAATGATTTTCAGCTCAATTATAAACAAGCCTTCTCTGGAAGTGATCTTCTGGTAACGGATATTTTGAGATATAAAGTATTTTCCTTTGATAATGACCTCACTAATGAGAAACAATACTCTGTTGAGCACCGCCTGCAAAGTGATTATTCATGGGGCAAATACCGGAGTAAGAGCATCCGCCTGGAGAGTAGTCAGCATGAGGATCATCGGACGGGATTGGTTTCAACGATTGATAATTGGGCTTTATTAGCCGGCATTAAGCACAATGAGTCTCTAGCCTTTTTCGTAGGTGGAAGGTCCGTAGAGCGTTATGGGATTGTGGATGAGGGGTGGACCAGTGAATTGGATTTGAGGAAGTCCTGGCAGAGCACTCAACAGCAATCTTCATTTGCCCTGAACGGATCCAGGGATCAGTTAAAAGACCACCTTAATCATACCCTGAATGCACGCGGGGAGTATCTCGTTCACTTTGGTGATATCTCCACCTTTCAAACCACCCTCAGCCGTGAAGCCCGTTTGCAGGCATTTTTCACTGATTCACTGGGCAGTTCCCAATCCCGTAATAATGAGAATCTGAATTGGCAGAACCTGTTTGTTTATCACCTTGGAAAAGCCCTCAGCCTCACGCATCGTCTCGAGTGGGGTGATCAGTTGACAGAGATCAGTCGTGAAAAGGTGGATCAAAATTCCACCCTCAACTTGTCTACTGAGGATAGAAAGCGTTTTTCCTTATTGAATGAAACATCCATTGAGTTGAACAACCCGAACCTCTCCACTTTAACTGCATTCAAGGTTGAGAATTCACAAAACAAGTATTACGTGGATTATACACAGGTCCTTTATCAACTCAAGGAAGCCGTCCTCTGGCAAAATGCTGGACCCCTGGACTCCTTGGCCTGGATTTCATCACTCTCAAGATTGGAGTATGATACTCCCGACACGACCAACGACGATGACAGAGATGAATGGAGACTTAATACTGAGATTAAAATGCTCTGGGAGCCTTCCCCCTTTTATAGGATTGAGCTTGGTACAAAATTGGGGTTGTTCCACCTGATTTATCTTTTCAACTCCCGGAGTTCCGAAAATCATTGGAATCGAAATCTGGTTTTGTGGTCTGGAGTCGCCTGGCATAAAGGGGCCTGGTCAGGCGAAGGGCGTGCCAGAGTTTGGAGTAATTACTTTGACTATGATTACGATGATATATTTATTGAATTAGATCAACCCTCACGCAGCTTTGTGCATCGGTCATTGGATTTGAATAAAAATATCGCATACAATTTTGGACGACGTTGGTCGCTGAGTTCAAAAGCAGCTTTTCGCTGGGAGGATGAAGGCAAACTGAGATGGGATTCCTTCATTCAGCAGATCAATAGCAGCCGGGAACAATCTGAATTGAGCCTGCAGCTTTCCTATAGCTACAGAGGTTGGGAAGGCTGGGTGGGCTATCTGACCCATGATCGGGTCATTAAATATGCATCAGCGAGTCGAGATTCGGATCATTGGGAGGGTCAGGGACCACTGGTGGGCGTTGTCTATCAATTGGGCAGACGAATCAACCTGAGGGGGGATGCACGATTTATCTCGGTGAAGGATGGTGACCGAGAATATTTGCTTCCCAAGGTCTATTTAACGCTGGTGTATCGCTAAGCCCTTTCGGGCAGGGGCTTTTCCAGTTCATCAATGCGCTCATTGAGTGTATCAACGTAGCCAGAGAGATGCTTTTGAACATCACGAATGGCCTGATTGTAATAATGTGGCCCAATATTCTCGCTGAAAAAGTCCAGCAGAAACTCAGCTTCAAAATTTCCTAATTCCTGACTCAATTCAGAGGTAAAGTATGCCTTAATCTGCTGAATGAGTTCGTCTTTCATTTGCCTGGAAAAGGTATTGATCATGGTATGAAATCCTCAACTAAAAGCTGTTGCCACGCGCCGTTTTGTAAATTAATATAGCCTACACTTAAAAAACAATCTTCAAAGTTAAAAGTTGGGAAAATCATGATACGCATCAAAAAAATGGTGTGTGTATGTTCTGTTTTTTGTACAGTCATACCACAATTTGTACCTGTCTTCGGTGCCTTTGAGTACCAGGGATTGGGTTGGCCTGCGGCCACAGCAAATATCAAGGTCATTGGAACCCATCCCAGTCAATTTGCCTTGAACCCCGCACTCATGCAGGAAGCTATTCGACCATATTTTATCCTATCCTATCAAAAACCCTTCCAGTCCCTGAATCTACAGGCAGGTGCGCTGACGATTCTAAGCGCATGTAGAGGAAGATCCACCATACATAATCTTGAATACTTTGGCGATGAAATCTATTCAGAGCTCAAGGCAAGTTCGGGAACTGACTGGAAAATCCAGGAAGGCTTCAAAGTGGGGGTGACCCTGAATTATCTCAGGTTGCACATGTCTGGCTTTAGCAGGCAACAGACCGTGACATTATCTTTAAGTTTGCTTGCTGAACTGACCGATCAATTCAAAATTGGATCTGTAGTAGAACATGTTGCTCAGTGGGAACATGGGCTAAAAATTCCACAAAGGTATCATGTCGGTACCGAATATCGACTTGGGATGTCTACCCTACTCTTTGCTCTGGAAAAGGAAGCCGCCCTGCCACTGGAACCCTGCCTCGGTGTGCTCCTTTCGTCTCAATCTTTCTGGGAGCTAGGATTCGGATACAGGGATTTAAGCGGCATGCTTTCAGCTGGGTGGCGCATACATACTGAACGATTTGCTTTTTATTATGTGTGTGTTTTGCATCCTCAATTGCCAGTATCCAGTGGCTTTGGTCTGGAGCTTATCCTGCGGTGAAGCTCGCATTATTTTTCCTGCTTTTTATTCAAGTTGCATTTCCGCAATCAAAAATTGATTTGGGAAGTGACGCATTGGATGATCCTGATGAAAATCAATATATGGAACAACTTCTCACTAGCATTTTTCAGCGTATAAACATAGAGACCGCTGATTCAACAGCACTGAAAGACAGGGGATATTCCCAACAGGGTATTGAGTCGATCCTCAGTTGGCAAAATCAGGAGGGTCGGAAAGGGTCAACGCGTTGGCTGGCCAAACAACTTCACGATGAGGACCTGGTCCTCATGGAACACGATCTGACCACTGCATCATCGTTGACTCAATGCCAATTCCGTCAACGCTTACAATATTCTCCCTCACTGGATGGCTGGCGCCTTTTGCATAAGGGACGCTTATGGAATCGCTGGGGCTCTGTGAATATCCTGACTGAACAGGATCCGGGAGAAAGTCAATTAACAGATCACTCAATTTTTACCTTGAACATTGATGCTCTCCATGGATTCCAAAATATTATCCTGGGTGATTTCCATGTCAACTGGGGTGGCGGACTTATCCTTAATCAACAGGGATCCCGGGCTAGTCTAAACCCTGGGAGCCTCATGCGTAAAAGCGTATTGACTATTCGACCCCATTATTCAAGCAGGGAGTCCGATTATTTTCATGGACTGGCCAGTCAATTTTCATTCATGAACATGCGTGGCGCAGCATTCCTTTCCAGTCGGAAAGAAATCGGTCTCATGCAGGATGGGGAATTCAGAGAAGATGCCGATGGAATTCACCCCATTGGAAAGACCTTCCAAATATATCGATCAAAAACCCTGGGACTTGCTATGGAAAGGTATGGATCTGGGTTTCAACTATATGGTTCGGCTCTGTATCATCCCCAGGAAAGGTCCGGGATAGACTATGAGTTGGGGTTTTTAAAAGCGTTTAACGATTCTCATCATATTCAAGTCTTCACCAATGGGCTTGACCTCAATGATTCCCGAATCCTCCTTACCTGGACTTATTCCACCAAACCTGTGATCCTCAGCCTTCAATACAGACGCTATTGCTCGGATTCAGAATCATCTTCAGGAGCCATGCCAACCCTCCTGGGATCATCTGCAAAAAACGAAGGGGGACTTTCTTTCAGAGCTCAAATACGGCCTGGCAAAACCATGCGGATTCGCTACGCATTGGAGACGGGAAGTTCAGTCAAAGTGAACTCCTGTTTCGATTACAGATCGATACAGCATCACAAGATCCAATTCACTCGGAAACTGAATCATGGGGAATGCCAGCTTGATTTTAGCCGAAGACGAGAGCAACCCATTATCCAGGGGGATGTCTGGAATGCTCATTTCACTCAGGCAGAAATCTACAAGGAAGCCCTGTCGCTATTACACCAATTTTCACCGAATTTAATATATCGAATAAATCTTAAAGCTGCTTTGGACGGCCATGAAACAGCCTGGTTGGTGCAACAGCGTTTCTCCGGGAAACATGGCTTGTGGAAATGGACCATCGGCTATACCCGATATGGAGTACCAGATTATGTATTGAGGCTGAGTATCTATGAGACCAGCGTGGCAGAAAGCTTTAGCTTTTATACCTGCTATGATGATGGTGATCGATGCTTCCTTTACCTGAAGCAACAGACTCAAAATTGGTTCGACCTGGAGTTGAAATTGGATCAAACTCGTTCCTTCGATCCACTTATGCCATCTAAACAACTTGCGCTGAGTTTTCAGATGTCCGTTGTCTTATAAAAGCCAGCAGACTACTTTCAACGCTAAATATGAATCGGCTACGATATATTGCTCTCGCTCTCATTCTGATATTTTCGGTCTCTTCGCTACAGGCGAGAAGAACGGAACTTATTCTTCAAAAAGCCTCAGATGATCGATATGTCCCAGCTATCCCGGTTTACATTATAAATCAGTACCAATATATTTCTCTACAGGGTTTGTTAGATGCCTATAAAGTATCTGCCTTCCAAAACCCTGCCGTTCGCAAATCTGTCTTCCGCTTGGGTCAGTTGAAATTTAAAGTGACTGCCTATAACCACTACGTCATGGTTGAAGATAAAACCTTTCAGATGTCCCATGCGGTTATTCTCTTTGATGGAGAAACCTACCTGCCCATGGATGATTTTGTTGGGATATTGAAGCTGGTTGGCCTGGTTTCCCGGGTGACTATTCTATCAGGAACGGACACAGCAGACCTGCAGGTCCAGAAAGAAACAGAATTCCAGGAGTTTTCTCCTTATGAAATATTATCTGCCAGTATTGAAGAACGGCAGAATGGTACAGTTATTCGTATTCGAACAGCCAATCGTTATGATGCCAAATCCGTCAAAGCCTGGATTAACAGGGGGGAGTGGCTCTATGTCACACTGCCAGGTGCAAAAATAAATAAGCTGGGACTCGACGAGACTGAAATCCCTCAAAATAGCAGTATTCGCGATGTGACGGCTGATCAACTGGACGGAACCTCTCAACTGACATTTAGACTGCGTGGAACGGTGGAAGGCGTTGATGTTTTGCATCGCGATTCACCCCCGGAAATATTACTGACCCTTCGTCGTCCCTATGTCATTGATCAAGCCCACTTCCTGGAAAAGGAACGGCAGAAATGGAAATTGGATAAAATCGTTCTTGACGCAGGCCATGGTGGACATGATCCTGGCGCTCGCGGAAATGGGCTCACCGAAAAAGATATTACCCTTGATGTGGTAAAGCGCTTGGGTAAACTCATTGAAACCCGCACAGATATTGAAGTGGTTTATACTCGGAAAACAGATGTGTTCGTGCCTCTCTGGGAACGCACAAAAATCGCCAATGAAGCAGGCGGAAAAGTTTTCCTGAGTGTCCATGTCAATGCGAATAAGAATAAAAAGGCTTCTGGTTTTGAAACGTATTTGTTGCGACCGGGAAAAACAGATGCCGCAGTAGCAGTGGCAGAGATGGAAAATGCGGTAATAAAACTGGAAAAGAATACGGATCAATACGACAAGTTGAGCGCGGAACAACTCATCCTGGCCACCATGGCCCAAAGCTCATTTATGCAACAAAGCGAAACACTGGCAGATCTTACTCAACGAGAATTTGATAACACATTAGTAGGTCAGAATCGCGGGGTGAAGCAGGCTGGGTTTATTGTTCTGATTGGTGCTTCCATGCCCAACGTTTTGATTGAACTAGGGTTTATCTCAAATAGAAATGATGCGAGAAGACTCAATCAAGCTGCCTATAGGCAAAAGGCTGCCCAGGCGATTTTTGATGCCTTGATGAAATATAAAACTCGACATGAAAAGTTGTTATCTCCGTGAATGAACTGAACTCAGAAAAAGCCATCGGTGTCTTCGACTCAGGACTGGGAGGCATTTCGGTTGTACGGGCCATCATCAATTTATTGCCCCACGAACATCTCATCTATTTTGGGGATACTGCGCGCGTTCCCTATGGCTCAAAATCGGAGGAGACGGTCATCCGTTTCTCACATCAAATATCATCCTTTCTCAAGGAAAAACAGGTCAAGATGATTGTTGTTGCCTGTAATACAGCCTCAGCAGTTGCTCTGGAAAGCCTGCAAAAGAATTTTAGTATTCCCATTGTGGGTGTGATTGAACCAGGTTCAGAGGCAGCGGTAAAGGTTTCAAAGCATAAGCGTATTGGTGTGATCGGGACCGCTTCAACCATCAGATCTGGAGCATATCGGACAGCGATACGATCACTTGATCCCGACATTGAGGTCATCGATCAATCCTGTCCGCTCCTGGTACCCCTGGTAGAAGAGGATTGGCCTCATGATGGAGTGGTGAGACAGGTTCTGGAAAGCTATTTAAGTACATTCCAGGAGCATAAACCGGATGCGCTTATTTTGGGTTGTACCCATTACCCCTATCTGAAATCAATTATTCAAGAAGTCATGGGACCCTCAGTTAGACTGGTTGATTCCGGGGAGGAAGTAGCGACCCGAGTCCAACGCACGCTGGCAGAAATGAATTTACTAAACCCAGAGAGTGGAGATCCAGGCAAACACAAATTTTACGTATCGGATTTCCCCCAAAAGTTTGAAGAGATTGCTTCCAGATTTTTAGGAAGGCCCCTGGAAAATCTGTTCAAAGTTGAACTCGAAGTTCTGGAATCATACAAATAACACACAGCTCTTTTATTTCGTCAAAGATTGGGAATCACTCAAATTGGTAAAACCGGATTCTAGCTCAGTTTTCGAATATATCTTCGGCTTGACGGTTCCTGGAGTCAAACTCGAACTATCTCGCGTAAAAGACTTTATGGAAGTGTTGGGGAAACCATATACAGCGTATCCAGTTATCCATATCGCCGGTACCAATGGAAAAGGGTCGACAGCAGCTATGTTGGCAGCTATCCTTGGGGCATATGGTTTCAAAACCGGCTTGTACACATCACCCCATTTAGTCACACCTAATGAACGTATCAGAGTGGGGAATACCCTGGTTCCTGATGAATTTATTATCAGACACGTCGAGGAATGGCGCGACACGATCGATGCTCTGGGAATCACCTTTTTTGAAGTCCTCACCGCTCTGGGCATGGTATATTTCAAACAGGAATCAGTAGATTATGCTGTCCTGGAAACCGGCCTGGGGGGACGGTTGGATGCCACGAATGTGGTGGACCCCATTGTCAGCATCATCACCAGTATTTCCATGGATCATGAGAATATCCTGGGGGATGATCTAGCAACGATTGCCGGAGAAAAGGCAGGTATTATCAAGCCTCTGCGGCCAATCATCCTGGGAAAAAATTTCCGAGTTGTGAGACAGGTCATTGAACAAAAAAGTCAGTTGGTGGGAGCTCCCTATACTTATGTTCCTGACAGCGTCAAAATTCGACAAGTGGAAATTCAAGGGCTTTCACAGCATGTGCGGCTAAGCATAGATCATCAGACTCTTGGGGTTGACCTGCCCCTGTTGGGACATCATCAGGTGGAGAATTTTGCCAATGTGTTGGCTACCCTGAATGTGCTGGGTTTTTCTCTGGATGCTTCCATAATTCAAAAGGGCTTAAACGAAATGGTTTGGCTCGGACGCCTGCAAACCCTTCGTAAAGGTCCCCTGGTACTCTATGATGTAGCCCATAATCCGGAAGGTCTGGCGCGTCTTCTGGAATCACTCCATGAGCTTGATATGGACGATTGTATTGTGATTGCAGCCTTTAATGCCCGAAAAAATATTCGACCCATGGTGGACATGCTGGAGCAGTGGTCTGGGGCGGTAATCTATTCCATTTTTGCAGGACACTCAGCCCTTACCATTGATGCTCTGGAACGTATGGGCGTTCATTCTGAAGACATATCCAGAAATTTGCAGGATGCCTACGAACGTGCCCTGGAGTTGCGATCAAGTGGGCAGCAATCCATTTGTTTTGTGGGCAGCCATTATCTGGCTGAAACTCTCTTCCCGATGTTTCAAGATGTGGAAAATTCATAATATTTGCTCTATTTAAATGATCAAATCAGATACTGTTAAACCTCCGGTTAAATTGCTGTTAAGGATAGCTTGAATAATCAGGAAATGAATTTCAGCTGATTCAATAATAAATAAGATTTTTAATTGACAAGGTATAGGTCGGGATTAAATTCAGCTTAGCATTTCAATTAACTGAATGTGCAGTTTTCATCTCCCGGTAATAATTTTTCACAGAAATTTAATAAAAATATCAATCACAAAAGAACAGGTTTATTCCAATGAGTTTTACTTTTACCCAGCTTCTGGATAAGAAGTTGAAAGAACTGGCAGAAATTGCCCAGGAATTAGCAGTACCAGCCGTCACAGGTCAAAAGAAGATAGATCTCATCGAATCTATTATCGAAGCCCAGACCGAGAGCGAAGGCATGATGTTTTCGAAGGGTGTTTTGGAGATTTTACCCGACGGATACGGCTTCCTTCGGGATGCTGACAATAATTATCTGGCCGGTGCACATGACATTTATGTTTCACCATCCCAAATTAAAAGATTCGGATTACGTACTGGGCAGATCGTTTGGGGGCAAGTCAGACCACCAAAGGACAATGAACGCTATTTCGCCTTGCTCAAAATTGAGGCGATAAATTATCAGAATCCTGAGGAAGGTAGAATTGTCCCGCAATTCGATACCCTCATTCCCCTGTATCCTGATAAAAAGCTTACTCTTGAAAGAGGTCCCAAGAGCTATTCCATGAGGGTCATGGACTTACTCAGCCCAGTTGGGAGGGGGCAGAGGGGACTCATTGTCGCCCAACCCAAAACAGGAAAAACCATTCTCCTGCAGGACATTGCCAATTCCATTATCACCAATCACTCTGATGTCACCCTGATTGTACTCCTCATTGATGAGCGTCCCGAGGAAGTGACAGACATGCGCCGTATGGTGGATGCTGAAGTGATTGCCTCAACTTTTGATGAGCCGCCAGAACGTCATGTTCAGGTTGCCGACATGGTATTAAACAAAGCCAAATGTATGGTTGAATTCGGGAAGGATGTCGTCATCCTTCTGGACAGCCTGACCCGCCTGGCACGAGCTCACAACGCGGTCATACCCCACAGTGGTAAGATTCTGTCGGGTGGTATTGACTCGAATGCTCTCCACCGACCCAAGCGTTTCTTTGGAGCAGCCAGAAATGTAGAACATGGCGGTAGTTTAACAATCATGGCCACTGCCCTGATTGAAACAGGGTCGCGCATGGATGATGTCATCTTTGAAGAATTCAAGGGAACCGGTAACATGGAGCTCGTACTGGACCGTCGTCTGAGTGATCGCCGTATCTATCCGGCTATTGATATCAATCGTTCTGGTACCAGGAAAGAAGAACTTCTCCTTACCAAGGCAGAGTTGTCAAGAACCTGGATCTTGAGAAAATTGCTCAACGAAATGACCCCCATCGAAGCCATGGAATTTCTCCTTGAGCGGATGCAGCGATCAGCCACTAACAAGGAATTTATTCAAACGATGAATTCCTAGCTTTAAGTTAATTATAATTAAAGATCAAGGGCGTGGAGCCATTTCCACGCTCTTTTTTTTATTAAAAACTATCATATGCAATTAAGTGTCAAGTCCAGATTATTAATCCACCTTTCCCTTGCCAAGACAGGGGGGGTGCCGATATATTGCGCGGCTTTTTAAGGAGAGGAAGAAAGAAATGAGTTTTGCCAAAAGAATCAACGCTTTACAGCCCTCAGCCACTATGGCTGTGATAGAAGCTGCAGCTCGTCTGCGCGAGCAGGGCGTTGATGTTATTTCCTTTGGTGCAGGGGAACCGGATTTCGACACCCCGGACCACATTATTGCAGCAGCAAATAAAGCCCTGGCTGAAGGACATACTCGTTATACTCCTGGTTCAGGAACAACCAGTCTTAAACGGGCCATCGCTAAAAAGTTGAAAAAAGATAATGGTCTTGATTATGAGAGCAATCAGATCGTTGTATCCAATGGCGGGAAGCACTCGCTTTTCAATATCATGATGACTTTGTTTGAAGAAGGTGATGAGGTCGTTCTGCTTACCCCATATTGGGTGACCTATCCTGAAGTTGTCAAACTGAGCGGAGCCAAGCCTGTTTATGTGGAAACCCGTGAAGCGGATGGCTTTCAAATTAGCCGTGAACAGCTGCTCCAGGGAATGACGGGCAAGACCAAAGGGATCATTGTAAATACTCCTTCCAATCCTAGTGGAGCCGTTCTCAATCGGGAAAGTTTACAGGCCATTGTGGATGTGGCGAAGGAAAAAGATTTATGGTTAATCAGTGATGAGTGCTATGAAGCCCTGGTCTACGGTGGGGAACATTTGAGTCTGGCTGGATTTGAAGGGGCCTATGAGAAGACCATTACCGTCCAAACCATGTCCAAAGCTTTTGCAATGACAGGTTGGCGAATGGGTTATTCGGCTTCCTCAAAGGAACTTGCCTCAGCCATGGGCAAATTTCAGGGTCAGGCAACAGGTTGCCCCAATTCAATTGCCCAGTATGCCTCAGAAGTAGCCCTCACAGAAGAACCGGTATTTCTTGATGGATGGCGGGCACAATTCATTGAGCGTAGGAACTATATGGTGAAAGCGCTTAATCAAATGCCTGGTATTAGCTGTCTCATGCCAGAAGGCGCCTTTTACGCATTCCCAAAGGTTTCAGATCTCTTCGGGAAAAAAGCTGCTGGTTTTGAAATAAAAGATGACACTGATCTGACAAATTATTTATTGGATGTCGCCCATGTTACCGTTGTCCCTGGCTCAGCTTTTGGAGCTGCGGAACATATAAGATTGTCCTATGCAACATCCATGGACGCCATTAAAACAGGCCTGGGCAGATTTGCCGAAGCCGTCGCTAAATTGAATTGATGAAGGGAGTACCCATAAAATGAAACCAGGAATCCATCCTAAATACGAGTTGCACAAGGTTACCTGTGCCTGCGGGAATAGTTTTGAGACCTATACAACTGTCGGTGAACTGCATATAGAAATTTGCAATGCATGTCATCCATATTTTACGGGCAAGCAGAAATTGCTCGATACGGCTGGTCGTATTGACAAATTCCGTAAAAAGTATGGAACTGCTGAAAAAGCGAAGTAGATAGTTATTAAAGCTGTTTTGATGCCCAAACGCTCACTTCGCGTTTTCATTCAGGCATTCCTCACCGCCCAGCAGACTATTCTGGTTGGTGGGCAGGCTATCATCGAAGGTGTGATGATGCGAGTGCCTGGTGCTTATGCTATTGCTGTGAGGAATCCCAAAGGCGAGATTGTTACCAGACGTCAGGAATTCACCTCTCTCACAGAAAAAATTGCCATTTTGAAAAAGCCGGTGCTGAGAGGCATGATTGCTCTTTTTGAATCCATGAAAATGGGTATTGGTACGCTCAACGAATCTGCGGAAATTGCCTACGAGGAAGATCACTCAGCAGAGCTGACGCTGAAGGATAAAGTATTGTCCACACTTGGGACCTTGCTGGCCCTGGGAATTGGCCTGGGTCTCTTTTTTGTTACCCCGCTCTTCGTTACGGGCAATCTGCTTCATCTTTCAGAAACTGCTTTTACTTTCAATGTGGTTTCAGGGATTATCAGAATAGCTCTGTTCCTGCTATATCTCTGGGGGATTTCGCTCCTGGATGATGTGAAGCGCCTCTTTCAATATCATGGAGCTGAGCATAAAGCAGTCTATACCTTTGAAGCTGGCAAGCAACTGGATCTTGATTCTGCTAGACCCTTCCAAACCCAACACCCGCGTTGTGGAACCAGTTTCATTTTTATCGTGCTTTTATCTTCCATTATCATGTTTGCCCTGATCGACAGCGTTGTGAAACTCTTCGCTGGCGAAATGACCTTACAGATAAGGTTGCTGACTCATCTGCCACTCATCCCATTGGTGGCTGGTGTGGGGTACGAAATATTGAAGCTGAGCTCAAAATACCGTCATATTGCCTGGGTGAGAGCATTATCGGCTCCCGGAATCTGGCTGCAGAATATCACAACCAGCGAGCCTGATGATGACCAGCTCACAGTTGCCCTTGAATCACTCAAGTTTGCCTTTGGCGATGATCTGGAGAAATATCAGGGTAAATCATTTGTGGCTGAGGCCATTGACTAATGTTGCTGGATAAACTTCCTGAACTAAAGAGAAAGTTTAAAGAACTCGAAGATCAACTTTCTGATCCAGAGCTCATGGCCAATAATCGGGCCTATGCAAAAATTGCCAGGGAGCACAATGAGTTATCGCATATTTTAAAAGTTTTCCACAAGTATGAAGAACTCATGGTCAGTATCGATGAGGATGAATCCATCCTCCATGGTGAAGATGACGAGCTTAAAGAGATCGTTCGTGAAGAGCTGGACGGTCTTCACGAACAAAGAGCCCAACTCGAAGAAGATTTAAAAATTTTACTGATTCCCACGGACCCAGTTGATAGCGGCGCTGCCATTCTGGAAATCCGAGCAGGTGCAGGTGGTGATGAAGCAGCCTTATTTGCCATGGATCTGGTTCGTATGTATATGCGTTATGCAGAAAACAATAATTGGAAGTATGAATTTATAACTCATAGTGAGATCGGTGGCGGAGGAACCAAAGAAGCCATTATTCAGGTTACTGGTGAGAATGCATATGGTACGCTGAAATTTGAGAGTGGCGTCCATCGCGTTCAACGTATTCCGCAAACTGAGAGCAGTGGCAGAATTCACACATCCGCTGCCACCGTAGCTGTTTTACCCGAGGCTGAAGAAGTTGATATTGAAATCAATGCAGGTGATCTGAGAATCGATACCTTCCGCGCCAGCGGTGCTGGTGGACAGCATGTCAATAAAACTGAATCTGCAATTCGAATCACCCATATGCCATCTGGCATGGTGGTGTCATGTCAGGATGAATCTTCCCAACATAAGAATAAAGACAAAGCGATGAAGGTTCTGCGAGCCCGCTTGTTGGCTGCTGAGCGTGAAAAGCAGGACAGCCAAGTTGCTGCCATGCGTAAAACACTTGTGTCAACGGGCGATCGAAGTGCCAAGATTCGGACCTACAACTATCCACAGGGTCGGGTAACCGATCACCGCATAAATTTGACCTTGTATCGTTTGGAAGAAATTACCAATGGTGATCTTTCCGAGCTTCATGAAAAACTCGTGGCTGCGGAGATGGTCAATCGACTGGAGTCACTCTGAGCATGAGTTCCTCTCGATCAATGCGTACCTGGCGGAAATTTCACAGATATACATTTGGTTATAGTAAGTGGGTGAGTTTGATCTCAGTACTCTTGCTGATTATTATTTCGATTACCGGGATACTTCTCATTCACCAGGATGACTTGAAGTCCATCCAGACAACTCGAGTTCCCCTGAGTCTGCTGCCAGATCATTATGAAAATCGACTGGAGACCACCCGAGATAGGCAGGGAACCAAAGATCTATTTACAGAAGATAGAAGTGTACCTCTGCGATGGGTGATACTTGATCTTCATACAGGCGACTTTTTTGGAAAATACGGGTTTCTCCTTTATGATCTCATGGCAGTGATTATACTTGTCATGGGGAGTACCGGGATTTACATGTATTTTAGAATTAGAAAAAACAGCACATTGTAGAAGGGATTCATATGTTTAAACGCACACAAATTATTGTTTTACTTGTCTTAAGTTTTGGACTAATAGCTTGTAATTCAGAAAATGCAGAAGTGAGTGGTGATCAATTTGGACAGAATCTGAGTTTAGCCAAAGTTCTTCCTGTGGCAGAGGTCTTTACCCAGGCTCAGGAGCTCAATGGTCAAATGGTTCGTGTCTCTGGCACCGTTACAGATCTCTGCAAACATAAAGGTTGCTGGATGCAGGTCAGTGATGGGCAGAATGTCCTGACCGTTCGATTTAAGGATGAAGCCTTTATTATCCCTGCCAATGCCGTGGGTCGGAGCGTCGATATGGAGGGGTTGTTTATCGTGGAAAAAGTCTCGAATCCTTTAGGGTCGCATCAGGCATGTGCTGAGGGTGGCGAGCATTCTGGCGAAGGTGCCTGCGAAAGTGAACGCGCTGAAAAGAGTGTCCAAAAGGTATCCGATATGCGTTATACCATGGTTTCAACAGGCTTGGTCCTGTCGTAAATATTATTTCAATCTGTAACGACTGAATAGGAATTGCATCAAATCAATCGTGAGTTGACAATTGAAGAGACGCCGGAGCTAATCCAGGCAGCCCGAGATGGAGATAGGAAGGTACAGTCCCAGTTGGTGAACATGTACTCTTCCCGAATTTATAATCTGGGACTACGCATGCTGAGAAATAATGAAGATGCTGAAGATATGCTTCAGGAAACCTTTATTACAGCATTTGAGAAAATTCACACCTTTAAGGGGAATTCAAGTTTTTATACCTGGATTTATCGGATCGGTGTGAATATCGCTCTTGGCAAATTGAGGAAGCAATCCAGGATGCAGATATCCTATTCTATTCAGGAACCAGATTTTGAGAATCTTCACGGTTTGAAAATTTCAGATTGGCCGGAGTATATTGAAACCAAAGTTTCAGATGAAGAATTCAGGATCGCCCTCAAAGTTGCTTTGGACGATTTGGATGAAAAATATCGATCAGTATTTGTTCTCAGGGATCTGGAAGAGCTTTCAACCTCAAAAACAGCCGAGATGCTGAAGCTTTCGGAAAGCAATGTGAAAGTCAGACTTATGCGGGCCAGACTCTTTTTGAGAGACCGGATGACTACCTTTTTAAAGCGCGAAGGTTGGTTGGTATAATGAAACCGAAACATGATGTAGAGCTGCAAAAGAAAATCTGTCTCGATTTCGGAGCAGATATTGGCTCTGAATTATGCCAGGAAGTGGGCTTGCTGATGGAAGAATGTCCAGAGTGCAAAGTTTACTACGACACCATGCAACGTTCCGTAAAATTGTACCGGATTGTGGAAAATGAATGTAATCTTCCCAAACCAGTTTCAGAACGACTCTTCAAAGTTTTGAATTTAGATAATTTGAAGAAGGATGCATAGCAGATGGCAATATTGACAGCACAGGATAAAAAAGTAATCATGTTCACGACCCCAACCTGTTCGCACTGCACAACAGCAAAGCGATATTTGCGGGAAAAGGGGATTAAGTTTAAAGAAATCGATGTGAGCAGAAATCAAAAAGCTGCTCAAGATATGTTTAGAAAAACAGGGCAACAGGGCGTTCCTCAATTGTGGATTAATAATCGTCCAGTCGTTGGCTTTGATAGAAATAAAATCAATACTTTATTAGGTTTATAGGAGAATAAAAATGAAAATTCAACCTTTAGATGATCGTGTATTAGTAGTTCCAGCTGGTGAGGAAGAAAAAACAGCCTCCGGTATTATTATCCCGGATACAGCCAAAGAAAAACCACGTCGTGGTAGTGTTGCTGCTGTGGGTAATGATGAAGAATTGCGGGAATTGATTAAAAAGGGTGATGTCATCCTTTATGGCAAGTATGCTGGTGATGAGCTCTCATATGATGGTATTGATTATTTGATCTTGAATCGGACGGATATTCTGGCCAAACTCAGCTAAGTATCAATTCCATTTGATTGAAAGAGGGAGCTTTTGCTCCCTTTTTTTTCTTTAAGATGTTGATATCCATGAGTAAGTAAGACAGAATAAATTTGTCACCTCCTTGCTTTAGTTAACTCAAAGAGATGTGTTCAAAGTGCGATCCTGAGAGGGGAATTTCATGAACAAAAAATATGTGATTATCGGTGGAGATGCTGCTGGAATGAGTGCTGCCAGCAAAATACGACGCTTAGAGCCTGAATCAGAAATGATTGTGTTTGAAAAGGGTCAGCATATTAGTTTTGCTGCCTGTGGGATTCCATATTGGATCAGTGGTGTCATTGAGAGTATGAGTAAATTAGAGGTGCTGACACCTGAAGATGCCCGAAAAAAAAGAGGGATCGATATACGAGTGGGACATGAAGTGCTAAAAATTGAGACGGAAAAGAATTCCGTTTTGGTCCGTGATCTGAGTACAGGAGAGGACTTTTCTCAGGATTATGACTCACTCCTTATCGCAACGGGTGCTCGCGCCACCATCCCACCAATTCCAGGCGTAGAGAAGCAAGGCGTCTTCACTTTGCGCAATCTGGATGATGGACAGAAAATTATCGATTTCCTTGATGCCGGATCAATAAAGCACGCAACGATTATAGGAGCTGGTTATATCGGCCTGGAGATGGCAGAAACCTTTCGCCACCGGGGTATTGATGTCACCATGATTGAAATGCAGGATCAGATTGCTCCGACTTTTGACAAGGATACGCTTGAGCAAGTAACCAGTCATATTATTGAAAAGGGTGTTGCCTTGCATCTTGAAACCAGAGTGTCAGCAATAGAAAACTCAGTATCAGGACTTACAGTGATGAGCTCCGGTGGAAATATAGAAACTGATTTAGTGATAGTGTCCACGGGAGTGAGACCTAACTCAGAACTGGCCAGTGAGACAGGGATTGGGGTCGGTAAGAGTGGGGCAATTGTCATTGACGAACATATGCGTACCACGGTGGAAAATGTATATGCTGCCGGTGACTGTGCCGAGCATCTGCATCGAGTCCTCAATCAACCTGTATGGATTCCTCTTGCCCCTGCAGCAAATCGGGGCGGACGTATTGCTGGGGAAAATATGGCTGGACAATCCACGGTCTTTCCAGGAATTCTGGGGACAGCTGCAGTGAAGGTATTTGACTATATCATTGCCCAGACAGGGTTGACAGAAAAACAGGCAGCAAGTACTGACTACTCAACAGATATGGAAACGACAACTATTACAGGTGGTAGTAGGGCACATTATTACCCGGGGTCCGTGCCATTAACAGTAAAGCTGGTGGTGCAAAGATCTACAAAGAGATTATTGGGTGCCCAAATTATTGGCAAACAGGATGTGGCCAAACGATTGGATGTCCTGGCAACTGCCATCACAGCAAAAATGACTGTAGCGGATATTGGCATGCTCGATCTAACCTATGCACCTCCAATTGCACCTGTTTATGATCCCATCCACATCGCTGCCAATGTAGCTAATAAGTAGTTTGAATTTGGTGATTTAGAGGTCTTTTGGGTGTTGTGTTAAAGAAGATGGGGATTGGTAAATGATAAGAAAAGATATGCTGATTGAGGATCTAGTACAGGAGTATCCCAAGCTTATCACCCCTCTCAAACTTGAGGGGATAGTATGTCTGGCATGTGGTGAGGCAGTATGGGGAACTCTCGAAGCCCAGGCACTTGAAAAAGGCATTGCCAACATTGATGAGATTGTGGATCGGATGAATAAACTACTTGCTAAGTAATCCTGCAGGATGCCAGGTTATCCCGGGTAAAAGAAGTAATTTGTTCATATTGTTGACGTACAATGAATTATAATCAAAGAGTAATGAGGATATACATATGTCAGAAGTAAAAATACAACAACTCAAGGGAGCTTCTTTTGCAGCTCGCGGTAGCTCTGGTCACTGGGTGATGATGGATGGGACAGAAGCAGTCGGGGGTGTGGATGGTGCAAGTCGTCCCATGGAAATGGTTTTGTTTGGCCTGGGCGGATGTACCGCTGTTGATGTCGAAATCATTCTCAAAAAAATGAAGGTACCAGTTGAGAAGATAGAGATTGATATCAGCTCAGAACGGGCTGAAAATCACCCGAAAGTGTATACAAAAATTAACATGACATATCATTTCTATGGGAAGGATCTTCCCTTAAAGAAGTTGGAAAAAGCTGTGCAGCTTTCCAAAGAGACCTATTGCTCAGTAAGTGCCATGCTGGCTTCGACTGCCAAAATCACAGCAAATATTGAGAATCACAATACCCTATGATCCATCGGCTTATTGCATATTCCCTTATCCTACTGGGAGTGGGGGGCACCATTTATATGGGTGTTGAAGGCATTTATGGGGATCATTATGATATTCCCAAGATGGGCTATGAGTCATTTAGCCGACAATATTCAGATTCCAGTAATTATATATTAATCGATGTTCGCACTGAATCAGAAATCAAAGCCAAACCTGCACCCTGGTCAAATACAATTCAGATGCCCTTGCTTGCACTTGAGGATCGGTGCATGGAGCTTAATAAATATAAGGACCAGCCCATGATGGTTTTGTGTCCTACGGGGAATCGCTCCCGACAGGGTGCTCGCATCCTCAGATTGGCCGGCTTTGATGCCTGGTATCTGGAACAGGGAATGTTTATGGATGGAAGAAGGCTAAAATGAATAAAAGATACACTAAAATGTTATCAGGTTTGGCAATTGGAGCTGTGCTCGGTTACCTCTATTACTATTATATTGGCTGCGCCTCAGGGACTTGTGCGATCACGTCAAATCCTTACATTAGTACTGCCTACGGGGCTATGATTGGTCTGGTATTTATGTGGCCAGCTAAAGAAAAGGATACTGCGAGTGATGATAAGGAAAACACACAAACTATTTAAACTACTCGCTTTGGTGTTGACCCTTGCTGCTACCCTGTATGGGCAAACCAATAATTTTCAATTTGTTCAGCATGACACGGCTTATTTGGGTAGTGACACATTGGTCATCCTTCACGGTGAGATTATAAGTCTTACCAATAACACTCAATCCATATCTGTAACCAGGGTCACAAATGAAATTGACAGCGCATGGACCAACTCGTTTTGTGTGGGTCCCGCTTGTTTGCCACCCTTTCTGAATACCTTCACTTTTGATCTGGCTGGATTGGATACAGCTGAATTTACACTTGATACCTTCACACACCATGAATTGGGATATGGAAGCTGGACTATTTTTGCTGTTGACTCTTCCACCATGGAAGTTGATTCAGTCCATATCAGTATGGAAGTGGTGACCGTCTCCGTTGATGGATCAATCCCAAAACCAACGTCGTTTGAACTTTCCCGTGTTTACCCCAATCCGACGAATGCCTCGGTTAACTTTGATCTTGAACTCGAACGGGAAGGGGATTATTCAATTATTCTCTATGCTCTGGATGGAAGAGAAATCATTTCGCGGAACTATCACCTGAGATCTGGTAAAAACCATCTTCAATGGTCTCTAAATTCCCTGCCCTCAGGGAATTATATCATTAGCGCTATTGGATCGGGTGCACAAATTTCCAGACAGTTGAGCGTGATAAAATGATACGATTATTACCCGTTCTATTGATTGTTGCCCTGGTATTTGGTCAGGAGAAAAACCTGCCTCAGGCCAATCTTAAAGACATGAAGAATAAGACGCAGAGTCTTGATGAGCTTGTTAAGGGTCAGGTCACATTGATAAACTTCTGGGCAACCTACTGCGTTCCTTGTCGCAAGGAGATGAGCCATTTGAATCGAATTAATAGCTTCTATGCTGACCAGAACGTTCAGGTGATAGGCATATCTATTGATGATTCTCGAACAGTTGGCCGGGTGAAGTCAATGGTCAAGTCACAAAAACTTAATTACACGATTCTTCTCGACACAGAACAAAAATTATACAAGAATTTTAATACTTCAGCCATGCCCTTTTCCATTCTGGTTGATGCCCGGGGAAAAATTCTCTGGGAGCACACTGGCTACCTCCCCGGTGATGAAATTGAGATGGAATCAGAAATTAAAAAAGCTTTAGCTCCCCTTAAAAAGAGCTGATTCATCCCCATTGCTTTTCCTGCTCAGAACGCTCATCCTCCTGACCATACCCCTGAGTATGTTGGCAGAAGAACTATCCTGGGATTTCAGTCTTAAATCAAATCTGGGCCGAGGCGAACAAGTGGGCAATGATTACAATTATTTTGAAAACTTCATTAGTGGCTCTGTTGAGTTTGGACAGTGGTATCTGGATCTAGCTATAGAGTCCAGTCAGCCACCAGAGTACGGCTTTGAGTATCAGGGAATAGATCGATTTTTTCTGAGCTATATCGGAAACTCCCATTCATTGGAGCTCGGGGATATATCAGCTGTATTTGGTCGAGGTTTGGCTTTGAATCTGGATGAGAATCAAGCCATCGATTTTGACAATGAAATCAAAGGCATAAGATATTCGTCTGTTTTCATGGACAATCATGAATTTGATATACTGGCCGGGTTTAAAAAGGAGTATCGTTTTTATTCCCCGAGTTCAGAGCTTCGGGAGCCAGATGGCATGGCCGCCTATGAATTGGCTGGTGCTGAAGCAACTATCAATAGTGAAAATGGTAAATGGTCTATGATTCCCTACGTCGTTGTGAGTCACATGCAGTCTGATTTTGTTTGGCAGGAACTGGATATAGATGGGGGTGTTATCATTACAGATACGGTCACTCAAAACATGAATGCCATTCAAAGTGGGTGGGGCCAATCTATCTATGGGGAGAACTGGGATTTATATCTTGAATATAATAACACCTGGAAAGCTTTTGACTATCCAGTGCTTACCCAAAGCATCCAAGGTCTTGAAAATGGTCAAAGTCTGATTAATGATGCTCCTGAATATCGTGGGAACGGACAAGCCTTCAATTTGCAGCTTAACTGGTTCCCAGAATGGTTCACCAGCCTTATTGAGTATAAACGCTATTTAAATGGCCCAGAAACAACCTCCCAGAAACGCAATCCACTGCTTCTGGCTACCAAGCCACTGCCCTGGCAAATGGGTCCGACTGGAATCAGAGAGCATGATATCAGTCTCCTGGGCAATGTTACTCATCCAATCGATTACGGAGATGAATTGGGATGGAATCTGGAATTGCGGAAAACACTGTCCGATACCTGGTCAGTTGTGATTAATGGGGCGCGAACTTCGCAATCAGCAGCGCAGGGGGCACCAGGGATTCTTCCCACACAGGATCTGGATAGAAATCCCTGGCAGGAGTATTACGCAGAATTTGAATATTCTGGTTCAAACTTTTATCAAAGAATGTTGATTGCATATACAAAGTCGGTACTCAGCGGACAATCATCCGCAGAAGTGATGGAGCATGTTACCCTGGTTCCAGCATATTTATCCTGGCATCCCAATGAGAATCTGGTGCTTTCCACAGTTGTGGAATTACAGACTTCAAAAGTGTATGGAGAGTTGTACGCAGGGGAAGTATTGGAAGGTCATAGTTTTCAGAGTGGTCACTTCATCGCCAGTGCCGACTACAGTCACAATTATTCCGCTGCCATCATCTGGGACACCAGCAATGATCCAAACCTGATCTCGGGTGATGAGAGAACCCAACACTGGGTCAGTGGGGAAGTTTCGGTCAAACCCATGACTGGATTTTGGCTCCGCGCATCCTATGGCAAAGAAAAGGGCGGTGTCCGCTGTACCGGTGGCGTGTGTCGTGTAATAAATCCTTTTGAAGGCTTTCGATTGGCACTGGAGTGGCGACTATGAGAAGCTTGCTCGCAATCTCACTCCTGTTTATCTGGTCCTGTGAGTGGCGACCGGATGAGATTCAGATTGATTCCACAGCGACTATAGAGAATATTAATGTCGTTATTGGTGATACGATTTCCCTTCACATTGAAGGCAGTAATTTTTCCCTTATTCAGGGGTTGGACAATGCCATTGCGGAAGTGAACGACGTCGTAAATGTGGAGCAGGGCAGAGAGCTCGAGATCATCGGATTAAATCCTGGTGCGCTCAAATTATTCTTCAAATACACCAGCCCAACTGCCTCCGATTCTGAGCCTGTAACTGCTTCGTACTTAATACATCTTGGTGTTACCGAATCAATACCCTTATCCGTTAATGTCGGAGAACAGCTTCAGCTTGATATTTCTACCTATTTATCATTAGAACAGCTCGTTCAACTTGATACAATCGCCATTATTGTTGCCCAGGAGATTCCTGGTGGGGAAATAAGCATTGAAGAGCTAGCTGACTCAACAACGGGGATACTTATCTATGGTCTGAAGCCAGGATATTCCGGTCTTCAAATTTTATGTCTGGATTCCAATAATAATCAAATTGCTGCATTTACCTTTATGGTTGAGATATCCATCCATAAAGTGGTACTAGCCGAATTGTTCACCAATACAGGTTGCGTTAATTGTCCACAAGCGAATGAATATTTAGACCGTATTTCGGCAGAATTTGGCAACGACTTCGCTCTGGTCAGATATCATGTTAACTGGACCGACCCTTTTGACCCCATGAATCTTTATAATCCAGGTGAAGTTGAATCCAGAAGAGCCTATTATAATATCTTTGCCGCTCCTGGTCTGGTGCTTGATGGCACGCTAGTCACCACCCTTGATGAAGATGATTGGTCTGGACGGGTAAGTAATGCAACCCTGCAAATACCGCAGGTGTACATCTCAGCAGTGGATATTGTGGAGAGCATCGACAGTCTTCATCTCCAAGTCGATGTAAATTCTTTTGGCACCTTGCTCGCTGACCTGACCGTCTGGTCCCTGGTGTTTGAAGACAGTATTGAATATGCTGGCTCCAACGGAGAGACGCTTCACATGAACGTCATGCGAGATATGGCATTCAGTTCAATTGGTGAGTTAAACACCCTGAATACCATCCGACACAGTTTGAAAAAACCCGATGATTATGGAGTTGCTGGTCCAATGAATTTGATGGTTTTTATCCAATCCGAGGATGATAAATCCATCCTCCAGACTCGTAAGCAGAAATTATATTAAGCATTCCCATGGCCGAGCTTCATCCCTTTTTTGTCCATTTCCCCATCGCCATACTGGTGGTGGCGGCACTGTTTGACCTATATGGTGTGATAAAAAATATTCAGCAGCATACCTGGACCGCCTACGCTTTACAATTAATGGCTGGTGTGTCGGCAATATTTGCGGCAATAACTGGCCATCGTGCCGAGTCCTTAATTGTCCGTCAGGAAGCCCTCCTCCAGGGGGTCACGGAGACCTTTAACCGACACATTTCGTTGGGTAATGCCATGGTTTGGATCATTGTCATCGCAGCCGTAGGACGGACATTTGCTGTTCTGGAAAAAAAAGAGTGGGCACTCAGGGGTTGGAGATTTCCTTTGCTTAGTCTTGGATTAGCAGTTCTGATCCTCATCACTGGGTTGTTGGGTGGCCAGTTAAGTCATGAAATATTGAGCTATTTTAAAGCAAATTAGCTTTTCCAAAGGCCCTTTTTAATCGGGTGAAATAAAAAACGAGGAACATGTCCTCGCTTTTTATAAAATCCGGTTTGATTCTTACATTAACTTTCGATAAATCGTTTCCCATTCATCGTCTTTAAAAACGCCGCGATCTTTGACGCCTCTTCATCAGATATTTGCTGCATGAGTTGCATATCACCCATCATTTTGATCGTTTCCTCAAGAGTTTCTACACCACCATCATGGAAGTAGGGGGCGGTGAGCCCGATGTTTTTCAGCGAAGGAACCTTAAACATGAATTTATCCTGCTCCATGCCCGTAACCCCGAAGCGACCTTCGTCTTTAAGATTCTTATATGGTTTTATTAGACCATTCTTCTGGTACATATTTGCACCCAGCATAGAGCCCATATGACAGGTTATGCATGCTTTGCCCATGAAGAGGTCAAGCCCCTCCACCTCTGTTTTTGTGATTGCCTTGAGATCACCCTTTAAGAATGCATCAAAGCGGTCGTGAGTTATTAGCGTCCGTTCAAAAGCGGCCATGGCTTCGGTGATATTCTCGAAGTTGATGCTGTTTTCACCGAAAGCCTCAACGAATAATGAATCATACTCAGGGAGTGCTTTGATCTTTGCAACGGCAGTTGCAGAATCTGGTATGGCCATTTCAGCCGGGTTAAGAACTGGACCACCAGCCTGTTCATTCAGGTCTGCTGCGCGACCATCCCAGAATTGAACAAAATGAAACCCCGCATTGAATACAGTCGGGGAGTTCCTTGGTCCCGGAATTCCATTGGTCCCCTCTGAAGTGGGCTTGTTATCTACACCTGCCTTGGCAAGATCATGACAGGTGTTGCAGGACATGTCACCCGTATTGGATAGCGCCGTTTCAAAATAGAGCTTTTCCCCAAGCTTGACCCGCGCTGGTGTATCATTTTCCGATCCCGGCATTTTATCAGGGATGACTGCAAACATTGGTTTTGCTTTGCTCAGAACTTCTTCTTGATAGCTCATATCTTCTAAGGGCTGTTTATCAGCCTTGCCACCACACTGGATCAACCCGATGATCATCATACTCATGATAATCAGAACCACACCCTTTTGCATAACGTTTCCCCTCGGTTTATAAGTGTTAAAAATTAAAAACTGTCGAACAGCAATAATATATATTTCTTGTTTGCTTATGCATCCTCAAAAATAAGAGATTTAAAAATTCAGGATTGAGCATGGTTGTTATGATGAATTTGAGGGTGGTTAATAAAGCCTGCTTGCAGAAAGTTTGTAAAGGTCTATATTACATACCGACCAGTCGGTATGTAATAATTGAAATATCTTTAGGGCCACATATGACAGAGAGAAGACCCAGTTCAGAACGTCGGATTGAAATATTGGAAGCAGCCCTGACAATATTTGTTGAAAAGGGGTATTCTGATGCTAGAATGGATGATATTGTCCATGCCATCGGGCTGAGCAAAGGTGCTCTGTATCACCATTTCCATGGCAAGCGTGATTTGTTCATTGCCCTTATAGAGCATTGGATGGATCAGTTTTCACCCATCGAGCGTGGTGGGAAAATGCGGGCGAAACCTTCACGGGAAATCATTCAACATATAGCCAAGTTCACTGCAAAGCTGTTCCAGCGCAATCCCAACTGGTTTCTGGTGGAGCCTGAAATCTGGGCTTTTGCTAATCGTGACAAAGAAATACGGGAGTTGGCTGGCCAGCTGTATGCAAGAGTTCTCGGTGAATTTGAAGCGCTCATTAAGCGTGGCAAAAAGTTTGGTGAATTCAGAGATGTGAATGAGCGAATGATTGCCATGTCTATCATGACCTCCTTACACGGAATGATATGGTTTGCTCTGTTCAAACCCAGTGACTTTTCCCTCGAAGAATATGTAGACCTGAATATGGAACTCATTCTGGATGGTATCGCCGTCCAGGATATAAAATAAAAAATTGGATTCAAAATAAGGAGAATGAGATGAATAAGGGTGGCGCATTTCTAACCACACCCTTTGGCGTTGATGAAATCTTCACCAGAGAAAAATGGAGTGATGATCAAAAGGAGTTTTTTGAAGCGATTCAAAGTTTCGGTAGGGAAGCTGTTGCCCCCCGAAGCGATGACATAGAAAAACTTGACGAAGAACTCACTCGAGACTTCATGAAGCAAATGGGCGAAATGGGTACGCTCGGACTAGACGTTCCTGAACAATATGGGGGTATGGGGCTTGATAAAACAGCTGCGGCACTCGCATTGGAAGCTATGGGCGTTGGTGAGAGTTCCTCATTAATGGTAACTGTCACGGATCATACCGGCATTGGATTACTGCCAATTCTATGGTATGGAAATGACGAGCAGCGAACAAAATATATACCCAAAATGATGAGTGGTGAATGGATGAGCTCATATGCTCTCACTGAACCCGGTGCCGGGTCTGATGCTCTCAACGGTACTGCTTCAGCAAAACTCAATAAGGAAGGTACTCATTATATCCTCAATGGCGTGAAGCAGTTTATTACCAATGGAGGCTGGGCAGACATCGGTGTCGTCTTTGCTAAAATTGATGGTGACAAGATGACTGCCTTTATCCTGGATCAGGAAACTACAGGATGGGAGCGTGGACCCGAAGAGCACAAACTGGGTATCAAAGGTTCTTCAACCACAACTTTTGTCCTTAATGATTGTATGGTTCCTGTGGAAAATGTGTTGGGGGGCGTTAATAATGGGGCTGCTGTTGCTTTTAATGTGCTCTACATCGGTCGCCTGAAACTGGGCGCTGTGACCATGGGTGGAGCCAAGCATGTTATTGAAACAGCTATGAAATACGCCAAGGAGCGTAAACAGTTTGCCCAGCCTTTGACCGCATTTGGCATGATGCAGCGCAAGTTTGCCGATATGGTGATTCGTTGTTACGAAGCTGATACCATTACGTATCAGTCAACGGGGTCTATTGATGCCGCAGTAGAACGCTATGAAACAGACGATCCGGAATATTATAACCATCTCTATTCAGTCATTGAAGACCATGCTATTGAAAACAGCACCAATAAAATATTCTCATCTGAAGCACTGTGGATTAACGCTGATGATGGTGTGCAGATATTTGGTGGCTATGGATTCTCTGAAGAATATCCAT
Organism: Fidelibacterota bacterium; assembly: GCA_021736185.1. Lineage (GTDB taxonomy): Bacteria > Fidelibacterota > UBA8477 > UBA8477 > JABMPR01 > JABMPR01. The sequence goes on from JAIPGJ010000010.1 coordinate 32,564, forward strand.
TGGCTCGACTCCTTCGCGATGAAAGAGTCAACCGCATCTTCGAAGGTACCAATGAGATAAACAAGCTGATCATTTCCGGGATCGCCATGAAAAAAGCCATCCTGGAAGAACTGCCCATTCGTGAACAACTCCTTGAAATGGGAGATGGATGGATGCCAGCAGTTGATATTCCTGTAGATCATCCAAGAGCCCAAGAAATCAAAGCTGTTGAATTGGGTCGAGGAATCGTGCTCAAAACCCTCCATGAACTGATCCTGAAATATGGACAGGATTTCAAAAACACTCAATTTGAAATTGAAGCCTTTGCCAATATGGTGATCGCACAACAGGTCATTTTCAGCGTGCTGAGAAGATATTTGCAGCTCGATGAGAGTTACTCAAGACGGGATGTGGTCTGCTCTATTTTGAAAGTTTCAGTCCTGAGAAATCTTGAAGTGATTGTTTCACATGCCAAAAAAATCTTACGACATATTCTCTCTGAAGAAGAGCGGGTTGTCAAGCTGGGCAAACTGGATCAAGCACTTACAGAACTAGATTATCATGCAGATGTTATTGCAGAACAAAAAGTAGTTTTCCAGCTTCTGCTAAAGCGCGGTTCATACCCGTTGAATGATTAACCCTGAGCGATGAGAATATTTAGGAATGAGGAGAATTTAAGATGAGTGAAAGATATAGCGTAATCGTAGATGCAGTTCGGAGTCCCATCGGTATTAAGAATGGTGAAATGATTGGCATGCGGCCAGATGATATTGCAGCGCAGGTTGTGAAAGCCCTGCTGGCCAGAAATCCTGCTGTCAAACCGGAGGCTGTAGAAGATTTGGTCCTGGGTTGTGCTTTTCCTGAAGGGAATCAGGGGATGCTCATGGGCCGAGGGGTAGCCCTGCTGGCAGGCTTACCGATTACCACAACCGGCAGCACTGTTAATCGTTTTTGTGGCTCATCCATGGATGCGCTTCATCAACTGAGTTCAGCGATTCTGGCTGGGGACAAAGAGATCGGAATTGCTGCTGGTGTTGAAGATATGTTTGGCGTTCCCATGGGTGGTTATAACCCGGATTTTAATCCTGTCCTGTATGAAATGGATTATTACATGGGAATGGGTGAAACCGCTGAAAACCTGGCTAAGGAACTGAATATCAGTAGAGAAGACCAGGAAGCCTTTGCCATTGCCTCTCACAAAAAAGCACTGGCTGCTCAAGCTGCCGGGAGATTCGATAATGAACTGGTTCCTATTGAAATCGAAGGCATCACTGTCGCCAAAGATGAGGGTCCCAGAGAACCTGATGTTGCCAAAATCAAATCACTTTCACCTGCATTTTTAGCGGATGGTAGTATTACTGCCGCTACCTCCAGTCCCATTAGTGTGGGAGCTGCAGCGGTTCTGGTCATGAGCAATACCAAAGCTGAAGAGTTGGGTCTCAAAGTCAGGGCAAAAATCATTTCACGCGCCGTAGCCGGAGTCGATCCGACCCTTATGGGCTCAGGACCGCTTCCTGCAACTGAAAAAGCCTTGAAGCATGTTGGGATGACTCTGGATCAGATGGATACTATTGAGTTAAATGAGGCTTTCGGAGCCCAATCTCTTTATGTCATACGTAAGGGAAATTGGCCAGTGGAAAAGATCAATCTAAATGGTGGAGCCATTGCACTTGGACATCCCCTGGGTTGCTCAGGAGCCAGAATTATAACCACATTAATTAATGTGATGGAACAGAACGATACTAAATACGGTCTGGCAACCATGTGTATTGGGACAGGACAAGGTATCGCAACAATTCTCGAGAGGATTTAATCATGGCTTTAAAGGTAGAAAAGGTAGCCGTACTGGGAGCCGGTGTCATGGGCGCCCAAATTGCGACTCACCTGTCAAATGCTGGGATTCCCAGCTACCTCTTTGATATGAATCAGGAGTTGGCGGAACAGGGCTTGGAGGGGATGAATAAGCTGAAACCCAGTCCAGTATATAACCCAAAAACTTTAGAGCTGATCACGCCTTGCAATTATGATGATCATTTAGATAAAATTGCCGAGGTTGATTGGGTTATTGAAGTCATAGCCGAACGCCTGGATTGGAAACAGGGGCTTTTTGAGAAGATTGTTCCCAAGATGAATGCCACTGCCATTCTTACCAGTAATACATCTGGTCTGGCTCTGTCTGATATGGCTTCATCCCTGCCGGAGAATATGAAAAAACGATTTTTCATCACTCACTTCTTCAATCCACCGCGCTATATGAAATTAGTCGAACTGGTGGGTGGACCTGAAACGGATATGGAAGCCATGCAGGACATCGCCAGGTTTCTGGAGGACGATCTGGGTAAGGGTGTCGTCTGGGCGAAGGATACCGCCAATTTTATTGCAAATCGAATTGGTGTCTATGGCATGATGCTGACCCTGAAATTAGCCCGGGAAAAGCGTCTGAGTGTCGCCGATGTGGATGCCCTTACGGGAACGCTTATTGGACATATGAAATCAGCAACATTCAGAACCGCTGATGTAGTAGGTCTGGATACACTGGTCCATGTGTCTGAGAATGCCTATGACAAGGGGGAAGATGATGAAGAACGTGACATTTTCCTCGTTCCGGATTACTTGCAGTCCATGCTTGATAAAAAGTGGTTAGGTCAAAAAACGGGGAGTGGTTTTTACAAGAAAGTCGATAAGAACATCTTGTCCCTGAATCTGGACACTCTGGAATACGAACCCTCAGTAAAAAAGAAATACGATGCAATTCGGGTCTCGAAAAATGAGACCTACTTGCCAGGTAAATTAAGAAGTCTGGTTAGCATAGACGATGTCGCTGGTAAATTTCTGTGGGAGTTAAACGCTGGAATTTTGATTTATTCAGCCAATCGTTTGCCTGAGATTTCAGATGATCTCGTCAATATTGATAATGGCATGAAATGGGGCTTTGGATGGGAATTTGGTCCCTTCGAAGTCTGGGATGCCTTGGGAGTAGCTGAAACTGTCCAACGGATGAAGCGGGATAGTCGCAAGATTCCCGCCTGGGTCGAGACCATGATCAGTAAGGGCTTCACTTCTTTTTACGGTTTTGATGGAAAGGTGAAGACCTATTACGATCCCTCAAGTGAATCCATGCAAGCTGTGCCTACCCATCCACTGGCAGTCGATTTCAATATTATCAAGAAAACCGGTGGACTCATTAAAAAGGATTGGTCCGCTTCCTTGATAGATCTTGGTGATAATGTGGCAGCTGTGACGATGCACTCTGTGCTCCAGCCCACCTTTAACCCCATTGATGGTTCTGTAATCAGCATGCTGGACCAGGCTGTTGATTGGGTGACCGAGCATAAGTACAAGGGTTTAGTTGTCGCCTCAGAAGCCACCCATTTTTCAGCGGGTGCGAATCTAGCCATGATGCTAAGTGCTATCGATGATAAGGACTGGGATGCCCTGGATGCCATGAGCAAGGCGATGCAGGATACTTTGCAAAAATTACGCTTTGCTCCTTTTCCTGTGGTAGTGGCACCACATGGGATGGCCCTGGGAGGTGGATACGAAACCATTGGAGCCTGCGACCGGGTCGTAGCTGCAGCAGAGCTATACACTGGACTTGTGGAGGTGGGTGTAGGACTCATACCCGGTGGAGGAGGTAATCTGAGAATGATCATGAAAGCACAGGATCGTCTCGCAAAAGGACGTGCTGGTGCTTTCCAGGTTGCCCAAAAGGCTTTTGAGGCCATTGGGTTTGCCAAAGTCTCCATGTCGGCCAAACATGCCGTTTCCATCGGGTATCTTACCAGGGACGATATTATCATCGTCAATGGAGATCATCGAGTTTCACGGGCCAAGTCAGAGGTTTTATCCATGAGTGAAGGCTATCAGCCGCCACAATATCGGACCGACCTGTTTCTTCCAGGTATGGGAGGCAGATTGGCTGTGAAGAGCACCGTGAAGGGTTTCCTCAAGTCGGGAAAAATTTCCGAGCATGATGCGCATATCGCTGAAAAGCTGGCCTTTGTGCTTACTGGTGGTGATAAGGGTGGCATCATGAAACCTGTGGACGAGCAGTATCTCCTGGATTTGGAGCGAGAAGCCTTTGTTTCGCTGGGTGGGGAACCCAAAACCCGCGCACGCATAGAATATATGTTGAAACGAGGGAGACCTCTTAGAAACTAACGCGCATCTCAGGTCTTCTCCTTAAGATGCAAGCTTGAGAAAAGGCGACGATTTTATCGTCGCCTTTTCTATTTATTAAATCACATTAATAATTAACTTAGTCCACAATCACTTATAACCCAGTAAGCTAAACATACATTACTTGAAATTTTACCATTTGGATGAAAACATGAAATACGAAGAAAAACAACAGTTACGGGAACGCATCCATTCAGAGATTGAGAATACTACTGAACAGGTCATTGAGCTCAAAGCTTTGACTCAGCCCATTGCTCCAGACGCCGCAATTGGGCGCATTTCTAGGATGGAAGCAATTAATAATAAAAGTGTGAATGAACATCTTTTATCAAAAACAGAAGCCAAACTCCAAAAACTTGAAACCTCCCTGGCCTTTATCGATAGAGAAGATTATGGCCTTTGTCGTGTCTGCAAAAAACCCATTCCCCTGGGACGCCTGATGATGTTGCCGGAATCTGATAAATGTGTGGATTGCGCTTAGATAAATAATTGGGGGGAATCATAAAACAAATTTATGCCTCGCTGGTTGTTGTAGCTCTGGCTGTCCTATTCGCCTGTCAGCACGAAGATGCAAATGAAATTGGTGATTGTTGGCAATATGCCTCCCAACATTACAAAAGATACCGAGCCAATCAACCTAGTGGTGATTTTTCTGATTCTTTGTATCTGGAATGTTTGTTTGATCTATTCTCTGAACAATATCAGAATAACAATATTAATCTAACAGGTTTGGCCGTTCTAAGTCACCAGGTTAAATCGGACAAAAGAAAACTCAACCCTGACACTTACCATGACACGATCCAGTTTATTGATTCAGAGATTCTGGAACTTCTTGATCTGCAAAATTGGGATTTATTTAGTGCAAGTTTGGATAATGCCGAGCTAGACACATCCCGATATCGTCCAAATATTCGCTTTCTTGGAATTTGGCTTGCAGACCGGATATTGACGACTGAAGGAGCTTACTCATTTCATATCCCCTGGATCGATGGAAAAACCTATCCAGATGATTCTAAAAATGATAGGTCTAGTCGTAAGCTAAAGATAAGGACATCTCTCGCATCCTCAACTGAGCTAAAGATGAGCAGGCCAATCAGTTTTGGAATTGCATTCAATTCTGCAACCAAGTCGCAAAACATCCTTGATGGTCAAGCTGCCACTCAGGAATATCAGGCTGTCCGGGATACTTTTAAATATGTCGGAAATACAGCATCATATCTGCTAGAGGTACTTAATGAGGAGCTCACCCGAATGAGAGGGTGTGGTGTCTCCGACTATGATTCAATATCGGTTGATAATGTCTGGGAATTTCTGGGGGATGAAAGTTGGACGATTAAAAGATCCGTGGCAGAAGTTTCTGAGGGGATTCCCCTTGCTTATCATTTCAGGATGGCCTGGCTAGATTCAAACAAACATGAACAGGGAGATTATGTTTTAACCCTTTGGCTTGAAAATCAGCAGTATGTTAGGACGATTAACATGATTCCATCCAGCTTATTTGAAAATCGCATTAAGCATGGATATGGCATAAGCACATTGGATCCACCTGGAATATTCAACGGACCAGATCCAGCATACTATTTTAATCTTTCAGCTGCACCCTATCCATTGTTGGATTCTGGCAAGCAAAAAATAGATCAGGAACAACTGCTTCTCTTTCTTGATCTTATCACCGCTTATAATCTCTCACCAAATAAAGATACATGGAGATCCAAGTATTTGAAATTCAAGGAGGCTGATACCCTCAGCTATTATTTTAATAGTCTGGGTAGAGTTTATAAGAACTCCTGGACCCACTTCTTACGAAATTCTGGTATCCGCCTGGCTGGGGGGCGACATGTAAAACCGCCATACACGGACTTGGATACATTGAGGGCATCCTACTATGGTACTGCGCTTATGACGCATGTATTCGAGTGGGACAACTGGAAAATTGATTCAATGAGTGTAGCCGTTCGTGCAACGCAGATAGATTTTTCAATTTTTGGGACCTGGATAAGTGTCGCTTATCTACAGAAAAATCGACCGTATACGCTGAAATTGAAAATCCCTCGAGATGAGTTAGAGCAACCCGGCATCCAATTGACCGCCAGAGCAAAGCCAACCAGAATTGAGCAAATAAACTCCGCAGTTACTTCTGATACAATGTTTCGAGAGCTGGAGTCACAATCAATATTTGATAAATCGGGACCAAGCTATGTTAATTGGTTTGCACCCCTGTTCATCGAGCAGGGTTTGGATATTGCAGATTATCGTGATAAACCTGTTGAAGAAATCAAAGAGGAACTAACCCATATTATCTTCAGCCCTCATTTTATCCCTATCGTTTCAGCTGTGGAGATTGAAAACGACTTGCAAAGAACTTATTATTTTCGGGGACACTTCTTTAATGGCGAGGATATTATTATTGAAATTAAACCTCCTCAAATCGACCCCTTCCCAATAGTTAAAGCATATTATATTTCATATCTTCAGAAGGATAGAAACCATCAAAGTCTAGAAAAGATGATTTCCCTTGGACTTATAAAGGAAGCTTTATGAAAAATTATCAGAACTCCGCTCTGCTCATGCTTTCAATCATCTTAATCTTTGGGTGTGGTCAAATGAAAACTCAAAATGAAGCAATCAACAATGCTAACACCTCAGATCCATATATCTGGCTGGAAGAGGTTGAGGGTGACTCAGCTTTGAGCTGGGTGAAAGAACAAAATGCTGCAACGCTTGCAGAACTACAGGCTGATCCCCGATTCAAACAATTTGAGAGTGAAGCGCTGGCTATCTATGAAGCCAGGGACAGGCTGGTTTATGGCAAAATCAGAGGTGACTATATATATGATTTTTGGCAGGATGATGAACACGTCAGAGGGATTTGGCGACGCTCAACATTGAAGTCCTACCTTGATAACCAGCCGAAATGGGATATTCTGCTTGATATTGATGCCTTGGCTGAAGCCGAGCATGAGAATTGGGTCTATAAAGGTGCGACTGGTTTACCACCAGTTTACAACCGCTTCCTGCTTGAATTATCCAGAGGTGGCAAAGATGCTGTCGTCGTTCGAGAATTTGATCTTCCCTCCCGCACATTTCCAGCTTCGGGGTTTTTTGTCGCTGAGGAGAAATCATCCGTCTCCTGGATCAATAAGGATCAAGTGTTCATATCGACCAACTTTGGACCTGGCAGCATGACAGAAAGCGGCTATCCCGCCACGACAAGAATTTGGACTCGGGGTGAAGATCTGGCGAGCAGTCCTGTAGTTGCCAGTGTTCCCACCGAATATCTGGGGTCCTGGGGATGGACCATTTTCACGCCAGAAAAGCATTATTCACTCATTAGCAAAGCCAAAGATTTCTGGTCACATGAAATCCTTTTGCTCAGTGAAAAATGGGAAACTCGGCAACTGGACCTGCCCCTGGACGCAGATTTAAAAGGGGTCTGGAATAATCAGATCTTTGCGGTACTTAGATCAGATTGGAGGGGCAGCTCCAAAGGATCTCTCATCGCGCTGGATTTAAAAACAAATCAAAAAACAGATGTATTTGTACCTGACTCCAAGAGTTCAATTTCAGAGATCAATTTTTCTTCCTCACATCTCCTCCTGACTATTCAAGAGGATGTTGTTGATATAGTGTATCGCGGGTCACTTTTAGAAAAAAAGTGGGTTCTTGAAATGCTTTCAATCCCCAGGGGAGGAACCATATCTATTTATGGGGCCGATCCGCTTAATGTTAATTTCTTTTATACTTACAATGACCTGATCACACCCACAATTCTGGGCTACTTTAGTAATGCGGTAAACGAGCCCAAAGTCATCCGCCAGTCACCCGCCCGCTTCGATAGCAAAAACCTTATCCTGGAGCAAAAATTTACTCACAGTATAGATGGTACAAAAATCCCTTATTTTCTGGTGCGTAACAGTGAAATGCCTTTCAATGGAGACAATCCCACACTCCTCTATGGATACGGCGGTTTTGAGGTTTCTGAAAAATCGGAGTACTGGCCCAAGACTGGAAAATTGTGGATGGAAAAAGGTGGAGTCTTTGCCCTGGCGAATATCAGAGGTGGAGGAGAATATGGACCCGCCTGGCATCAAGCTGCTCTGAAGACCAATCGGCATAAATCCTACGAAGATTTTATTGCCATCGCCGAACAATTAATGAGCGACAAAATTACCCGACCTGAAAAATTAGGGATTATGGGTGGCAGCGGGGGCGGGCTCCTGGTAGGGAGTGTTTTTACCATGCGGCCTGATCTATTCCATGCCATGGTTGCCCAAGTCCCCTTGTTGGACATGATGAGATATCATAAGCTTCTGGCAGGCGCGAGTTGGATGAGCGAATATGGTGATCCAGATGATCCCATTGAGGGAGCCTATCTTAAAAAATATTCACCCTACCATAACTTGCATGTGGAAAAAAAATACCCGAGGCCCTTATTTACCACATCAACCAAAGATGACCGGGTACATCCTGGACACGCCCGCAAGATGGTAGCGCGGATGATGGAGCAAGGGCATCCTGTGATGTACTATGAGAATATCGAGGGTGGGCATGCGGCAGGTGCAAATCTCAAGCAATATGCCACCATGGCAGCTATAGAATACACCTACTTACATCGACAATTAGGAGTCGCGGAGTGAGCATATTCCCATTTTTGTGGAATTATATCTACGATTTAATTTTCATGAACCGAATTAAACTCCAGCAGGGAATACTTGCATCCATGGCGATGCTCGTTGTGATGGCTTGTGATCAGGGACCGGATGAGACGCCACCAGAAATCCGCATTACCTCACCCCTAAGTGGCGCGGTGCTTTCCAATCTGAGTGTTATCCAAATTACAGTCGATGATAACCGCGGTTTGGAATTTGTCACCTTTATGATTGATGGAGATTCAATTGGGACGGTATTTAATAAACCATTTCAGCTTGAATGGAATACCCGGAACCACGCCAACGGTTCACACCTGATTCAATGTCTGGCCAAAGATACTGCAGGAAATGAAACCCTTTCAAAATCAATTGAAATCACAGTGGATAATGCTCTGTTTACTGCAGTTTTTACTGATAATTGGTTATGCGGGGATTGTGGCGAGGGTGTGCTATTTGTGCACGACATGTCGGGGAATCTTATTGGCCAAAAGTCCTGGGTTGTTAATTCAACGGTCACTATTGAGGATCTTGAACTTCCCTTATCCGATACCGTACGATTGATGATAACGACTATAAGAGATGAAAGCTATGGCAATATTAAACTTACCAGCTATCTGGATGTCCCCCTCGGCGAAACCTGGACTTTCAAGGGGGTACCAGGTGTAGATTTTAATTCATTCCAGACTGTTGAACTGGATTTGGGTACTATTCCAAGCCACTCGGGATGGTCATTTGCCAGTGGGTGGGCTGAGCTCTACAGTCTTACCGGTTCAATTCCCAACCCCATCAGTCTTAATACCTACCAATCAGCAACATCGATCTATTTACGATTAAGCAACACCGATACAGGGACGAAGTATCTATGGGAACCAAATTTACAGGCGGGAGGATATGATCTGAACCCTAATGATTTGCTGCCGACGACCGCGAGGAGCATCCATTTCCCTGCAAATGCCCAGGAAGCCAGAGCCCTTCTCTATGGCTATGTGAATACCGGAGATTATTATCATGGGTCCTATCTGATGGATTTTACTCGGTTTACTATCAACACGACTGATATGTTGGTAGGAACCGCGCCAGATGTCATGTCAGAGTATCGAACTCAGCTGTATTATTTTACGAATTCGGGTTGGAACTATAATACGATTTATGGTGATGTTCCTTCTGATTTCAATGTGATTGAAGCGGACTTTGTAGTCAATTCTGCTGATAAAAATGATTTCCAAATAACCACATCAGGAAGCTTTGATCAGATTAATTCGCAATGGCGCTACAGAACCACTGCAACCATCTATACTTGGAATGTGATTAGTGCCCCGGAAATCAATCAATACCGACTTCCAACCCTGCCAAGTTTGGTCGCTGAATATTTCCCCAATTTATTCAGAAATCAATTTCTGTTGAGTAAAACTGAGTTGATTGATTATGTCGGTGTTTTATCCAATCAGGAAGTCTGGGAGATTCGTTTTAAGACGCCTGGTTATTTTATCCAGCATGTAAAAGAAACAAAGCGGCGCACAAAAAATAATTAAATGATTATGCCCCCGTCGCAGGAATTTTAAGCGGCTGATT
>JAIPGJ010000121.1 GCA_021736185.1 Fidelibacterota bacterium
GTTTATGACTATCATCCTGACTTAAAATGTACGGAAAAGAACTCAGAAGAAAACAAATGAAACTGACTAACAATAACTTGGATACAACTAACCGGAAGTACTTCCTAATAGAAAATAATTAGTCATATGGTTTATCATTAATAAGGGCAGTTTAACTGCCCTTTTTAATTCCATTCGGATTTTGATCTACTCCCAGTCCATTCCCAGAAAATCGGCCAAATCCGCAGCAGTAAAATCAGGAAAAAGACCCTGAGCTGTTGGATAAGACCAACCTGCCAGCCAATGTTCGTAAGTGTCAGCTGTCCAGATCATCTCTGGAGCGGCATAGGATGAAGTCCTTTCCAGGTAATCAATTGAAATGTTACCATCAATAGTGAGACTTGAGCCTGTCGTGACGAAACCGCTCCAGTAAAATGATATTTCAGGAAATCGGTACAATTCATTAGAATAAGTACCTATCGTTGCTAAAAATTCATTCCATACATCCCAGATCGCCACTGGGATGTTGCTTGGATCGGCCCGTAGTAAGTTGTAACTCAGAAATAAGGATGGGATACTGACTGTCGCGCTTGTGTCTCCAGTGCTCTCACTATATTCAATATTTACAATAATCTGAGAATTATTTAGACCTTGAACCATAACCTCTGATTCTTCAATGTTAACTGTCTCATCCACACTGACCTCGTTATATACGTATGCTGTGCGCGTAGTCACTGCATAGGGTGGAAGTAAAAGCTTAAGATCGAGGACAGGATTGAGGTAGTGTTGTGAAATATCAAGATTGATATTCTCAAAACTAGCTACTATGTCACCTCTTTCATCCACGCAATCAAAATCAAATCTGTTTGCAGCCGAAAGGGCGCTGACATGTGCCTCCAGGCCGGTCCGAATCTGAGCGGATTGATTGAGATCAAACTGGGCTGAAAAATGATTCCGTCTCGGTGTCTCGGACTCCATGAGCGTGAGAACCTCACCAACTTTTTCAACTGACAGGAGGGAAGCTGCGTGAGCTTCGCTGAGCAGTGTGGCTCCATTTTCCCTCAGAGTGCCATAGTCAGAGCCCAAAGATAAGCCGGCTATCATCTCAGCTGCATCCTGAGTATTCAATTCATAATTGTACGCTGCCAATCCTTTATACACAGCCTGGAGGGCAAACAAGGATGATTCCATGGCAGTGATGTCGATGATGTCGAATTGGATGACTGTGCCCAGGCTATAACTGAATGCTGGATCATCATCGAGAGAATCCAGGGCAGCAAGTCCAGTTTCGATCATTGGAATAACATTCTCAATGATGTTGGGTTGGAGTCCATTAAATGAATCGAGGTCTTCAAATTTTAAGCGAAATGATGCCAGGGGGAATTCTATGAAGGATGCAACCATCCCAGCAACCCTGTTGGTTGAAAGGGGTAATCCAAAACCATATCCTACTGCATGTGATGATTGGCCGTTGGAGCGGATAGTTTCAGAAGGACTAATACTCACACCCGCACCATAAAATTTGTCAACTCCAAAATTCTGGGAAAGCATGAGAATGCTGGTAAACCCCAGGCCAAAACGGGCATCCTGGTTCCGATAATCCAAAGCATGAGCTTGGGCATATAAATCATTGGTTTCACTCAAATCCAGACTATTAAGAATAATCTGCGCAGTATCGGGATCCGCAACAAGCAATTCTTGAATTTGGAGCAACAGTGCTGTATTGGCTTCCGAGGTAAGAAGAACTGCTGCTGCAGAGTCTTCTGGACTCACAATATTTTCATCGCTAATATCTTCACAGTTAGCCAGGAATACCAAACTCGCACATATTATAAGTACGAGACGCAAAGTTGTTTTTTTCATTGAAGTCCCCTTCCGAGGTTATTGGTGTCCACGCCATGAAGATAAATTTAGATATCCTCAAAGTATTTGAGCCTGAACACACGCATTATTGCATGTGATTTACATCCTTTTCAATAAAAACCAAGTTGATAAAGAACACTTAATTATTTGGCTTCCCTGTGCACAACTGTAGCTGCAGCCTGCTGGGTGGGAAATATTATCATATCGGCAATCTGCACATGGGGAGGTCTTGAAGCTGCAAAAATAACGGCCTCGGCAATATCCTCGGCAACCAAAGCTTCGAGTCCCTGGTAAACTGCTTCAGCCTTTTTTGCATCGCCTTTAAATCTCACCAGGCTGAATTCGGTATCCACCAACCCAGGTGAGATGGCGGTGATGCGCAGTGGGGTGGAAACAACATCCATCCTGAGACTTTTTGTAAGTGCATCCACAGCATGTTTACTGGCGCAGTATACACTGCCACCCGGATAGGCTTCATGCCCGGCTATAGATGAAATGTTTATTACATGCCCTCTTCGGCGCGAAACCATGCCAGGCACTACGTTTCTTATCATATTAAGGACACCTTTCACATTGGTATCCAACATGATATCTACATCATCCCCAGGTGTTTCATGAGCTTTTTCAACACCCAGGACTAATCCTGCATTATTAACCAGAACATCAATATTTTTAAATGCAGGCGGCAGATTTGAGATCAAGGCTGCGACGGCTTCACTATCACGAACATCAAGAGACCTTGCCAAAACATCTACTTCATATAAGTCTTGAATTTCCAATGCTAGATTTGAAAGTTTTTCTTCTCGTCTGGCGGTCAAAATGAGGTTAGAGCCCTCTTTGGCAAATAAACAGGCGCATGCCTGGCCAATGCCCGAGCTGGCACCAGTTATCAGGATTGTTTTTTTCTTTAAGTTAGTCATCAATGTTTTACTCCCTCAGAAGAACGTTTAAACAGAATTAAAATCAGCAAACTGCAAAACAGACCAGGGTAGAATGGTTCTAGCCCCCAAAAGTAATTCCATTCATCTAATTTTCCAAAAAAGAACCACAGCAATGAGACCAATGGAGGAACGGTTAAATTTAAGAGTACAGTAGCTTTTGGCAGAGGATTTTTAAAGATGCTGAAAAGTGTGGGGAGGAGCAGGGCTGGGATGGAAATGGTACCAACCGTATACCAGAGATCTATGACCGATGGAATCAAGATCGCCATAAAAATCCCAATGATAATAACAATCACCATAGCCACTTTAATAAGTGAGTTAGTTCCAACCCGGTTTGATGCGGGATAACTGCCCATGATATCTTTTCCCAGGGTAATTCCTGATACCAGTGTATTACTATCCAGAGTTGACATCACTGTGGCTAGGATACCAACATAAAACAATCCTTGCAGACCCCAGGGCAAAACAGCATGTCCCAAAACTAAAAAAGCCTGTGAGGGAACGGTATCCGCTGGTAAAAACGAAAAGGCATAAAGACCAGTTAGGGTTGTCATTAAATCAAAAATAAACCAGAATAAAACTGCCCACAGGATTCCTCGTTTGGCTGTGCCCTGGGTTGTTGTGGCATAAACCCTTTGATGGAATCCTGGATCTACCAAGGTCCAGGATCCAATAAAAAACCAAACAAGTATATATCCCAAGCTTTGGCCGCCTGTGAGAGATTTATGAGACTCAGGAAGTGCTCGCCAGAGTTCGACGGGATTCATATAACTTGAAGAAAGGACAAGCAGAATGACCATAAAACCAATAAACATAAGAACGAATTGAAGCTTATCAGTTTTAATTACCGAATTTAGGCCCCCATTAAATATATAAATGAGTGAAAAAATGGCTCCCACAATAATGGAAACTACCAGATTCAGACCTAAAAAGTAATTCAGGATTAAACCCAGGGTAAGAATATATGGAGCTGGACTCGCTAACAACAGAACCCAGATGGAGGCTAATCGTCCAGCATTTTTCCCATAGTCTGCCACCAATATTTCGGGAAGCGAGCTGACTTCCAGTGATCGGGCTTTTTTGGCAACCAACAGGGCAAAAGCAATCCCAAAGACATAGTAGGGGAGCCCGAATATGACCCAGTTGGAAACCCCATAGCTGGTACTGTATTCACTGACACCCAGAATCCCACCATACCAGGTTGAGACCAGAGTCATGACAAAAGCGGGAAGAGTCAATTTCCGACCCATTACCACATAATTAGAAGTGGATTCCGTCCGATTTTTGTAAATACCAATCAGTAATACTGCGATGAAATAAGCGCCAATGAGAAGAATGTCGACTAAATGTAGATTCATAAGTGTATTATGTTACTTACTGATACACAGCGATATAAGCGCACCCTGATCTAATCCTGAATGCAGGGTCATCTTTAACAGTCTGATTGCTTTGGCTAATAAATCCACTCGCACGATCTTTATTCTTAATCTCCCACTTGAGACCTTCCGAATTCAGGCCCTGATAGTCACAAATTGGTAAAACACTCAAAATAGTAGCTTCCCTGACTCGCAGGTCAAACTCGCATTGAGGGGTGATCCTCTGGATAATTTCAATCGAGATGTCCTTATCCAAGCTTATTTCATTTTTAAAAATAATTTTTATCGCAGGATCTATTGATGCACATATGTGCAGATTGTGCAGTAAATGGTCTGTTCGTACACCCCCACCACCCAGGAATGTGATTGATTGAATTGAGAAGGTTTTAAATACATAATCCAGCGCTTTCTGGAGGTCTGTTCGATCCTGGTCTGGCAGGTCTAGGTACTCAAGTGGTTCTTCATTCATTGTTACTGAATCCATGTCCCCTAAAAGGAGATCAGGCTGGAGTTTATACTTTTGAAAACCATTAAAACCTCCATCAACAGCCAGAACAAGATCAGCCTCAATCATTTCAGTTTGAAGTAGTGTTTTGCTGGGGGGCGTGCCCGCTAAGACCATTAATATCTTCATTTGTCTTTAATACTTAAAGTAACTGTTCCCAATAAACTCACGCAAAATAGAAGTCCCCGGTACATGTCGATCCGGAATCGTATGAAACAGGGACAATAAAGTGATAAGTCTGTCCCGGATCGTATTTTTAGATGCCGTCCTCAGTAAGGGGAGTGCATATCTTTTCAAGATAGATAATTCATAAATCAGCGCTGAGTTAAACATCCAATCAGCCTCTTCCTGGAATGGAAAGATATTGCTTAATTCTCCATGTCGAATCGAATTCCATCGACTGATTGTGTCATCGGCGCTATATCCCCGGTACCTGTGATCTCGTACTATCCTGCGAATGAGTCGAGCGTCCGAAGTAGAAACAGGATGCGTATTATCAATGTTAAGCTGCGTTAATGCACTTATATAGATACGATAATAGCTGGTTGATACCAATCCCTCATGGATAAGGGGATTTAAGCCATGTATACCTTCAAAGATCAGCACTTCTTCCTGAGCGAGTGAAATTTTGTCCTTGAGGATTTCCTGTTTACCTTCCACAAAATTATAACTACGCTTGAAAACGGACTGACCATGAATGAGTTGGTCAAGTTCGCGACGCAAGGCATTGAGATCAATGCAGCTTACATTTTCAAAATCCAAGGTACCGTCGGCCTGAGGTGGAATTTTATCTCGATCTAAAAAATAATTATCCATGGAAAGATATTTTGACTGTACGCCGTTAACAGCCAGATGGATGGCGAGTCGTTTGGTAAAGGTGGTTTTTCCTGAAGAGGAGGGACCGGCAATAAAGATGACTCGGGTTCCTTTTTTTCTGCATATGTCATCGGCCAGCGCCGCGATTCGTTTCTCATGCAGTCCCTCTGAAACCCAGATCAGTTGTTTAAATCCCTTCTGTTTGATTTGTTTGTTGAGGTCGTATATGGAAGACACCTTGAGGATACGGCCCCATCTTTCATGTTCCTTCATCATTTCAAAGAGTTTGGGTGAATCATGATATTCACTCAGTTCGTTGCCGTTTTCGCCAATCCTCAATAGGAATCCACGATCGTAGGGTCTGAGCTCATACTTGGGAAGCACTGAAAGATCAAGCGTGGTGAATTCGTAAGAGGCCGACATATGGTTGGCCAACATAAGCACTGGGGGTCGCACAGTGGTCACTTTGGGAGCCAATAGATGGTCCCAATCCTGGGAGCGGGCAGGACGTATCTTGATATGATCGGCCTCAACCTGAAGCTGACGCATTTTATTCGAGATGGAGTCCAATTCCTCGATAGAGAGTAGCTTCTGTTCTTTTAAGACACAATAATATCCATCGCCAAAGGAATGATCGATGATGAGCGTCCGCTGCTTACCATAAATTGATTTGATGGCTGCTGAGAGCAGGAATACAACGGCCCGGGTTTTATGTCGGTAGACTTCGAACTGGTTGCTCATCGCTCGCCGGTTTTCTTAATGATGTGATATCCGAATTGGGTTGAGATCGGTTTTGAGGGTCTTCCACGACCCATTTTCTTGACAGCATCTTCAAAGGGTTTTACCATCTGCCCTGTACCGAACCAGCCAAGATCCCCACCTTTTGACTTACTGGGACAGGTTGAGTATTCTTTGGCAAGTTGTTCGAATCGAGCGCCTTTTTGAATGCGCTTAAATAAATCCTCAGCTAAACTTCTATTTTTAACCAGTATATGGCTGGCTCTCCATTCCATGTCAACTCCTTGCTAAGCCCATTGTTACATAACATTAAGATAGGGGATTCGGCCCTTGAATCAAGCTAACATCCTTTCGATTTTGAACATATCACGATCTGAATTTCTTATATATTTTGAGAAATGTCCTCAAGCCATGGTAAGACTTAATCTTTGTGACCCAATAAATATATATTCGTAAGTGCTTCTGCCAGATACTGAACCCCTGGTTCACGGCGATTGGTCAGAATGATCACCGAAAACGCTGAATCGGGGAATCTCTGAAACACGGTCCGAAATCCGCAGGTGCTACCAGTATGACTGATGCGTTTTAAACCCTGGTAGTCCTCAATGCGCCACCCACACCCATAATTCTCCAGCCAGGGAGTAAAAGCAGAATCCAGCCAAGTTTCCCCTACAAGCGTATTTTTGTAGAGTGCTTGATCCCACTTGTAAAGATCTGATACAGAAGAATAGATACCCCCATCACCTAAAACAGATGAAGTCATACTTTGATCACTAAATTCTGTGATATCATCCTCAACATGGTAGCCAAAGGCGCGATGAGGGATTGTGTTGAACCCATCCACAAATGCTACTGTTGCATCCATTCCCGTTGGTTTGAAGATATTTTGATCAAGATAATTAGGGAAGGTCAAGCCTGACAATCGTTCAACGGTGAGTGCCAGCAGCGCATAGCCACCATTACTATAGCTATATACAGTGCCGGGAAGGAAGTAGGTACTATCCTGCTGAATTAGTAATTTTAATACATCGGCATCTCTGACAGGAACAGTGGCTGAATCTGGGATCAGATCCTCATAGTCAATCAGCCCAGATGTGTGATGGAGAAGCTGACCATAATTGATTGGTGCTGCATAGTCAGGGAATTCTGGAAATACATCTCTAAGACACGTAGAATAGCTGAGTATTCCCTGCTCCATTAGCTGTAGTATGGCCATGGCGGTAAATTGCTTGGACATGGAGGCCAATCTGAAGTTCGTCCTTTTTGATACCGGGGTTCCTTTCTCGAAATCGGCCAAACCGTAGTAGCGCTCAAGTATGACTTCGCCTTCATGGATGACCATCACTGCAGCTCCGGGCGAATCATTTTGATAGTCATTGAACAAGAGATCAATTTTCTCCTGGGTTGAGCTGGTACAAGACAGCAGGGAGAACATGAAGTAAAATGCAATAATTGGCTGCTTTGCCATGCGCTCATCCTATGGAATCATATTATTCAAAAACATTTTCTATACATCACAAATAAGGGTTATTAAATATGAAATAATTAGCTGTCAGGGGGCAGTCAAAGTGTGCCACTAGTGGGCAGTTGAAAATGTACCACCTTTAGAGCGAAGAACCACTAAGTTCTCTTTGTCAAAACAAGGAGAACGAAATACATGGGAAATACTCTGAAGATGGATAAAAA